>DATDVT010000048.1:0-4267 GCA_035289905.1 Candidatus Nanoarchaeia archaeon | reverse complement strand
ATTAAATTTTAAAACTTCCTCTTCTTTGTTTAGTGGAAGTTTTTCTAATGAAATATTTGTTATACCTATCTTTTGTTTTATGTTTATTTTACCCTCTACTTTTTTGTCTCTTTCTGCAGTAATATTATCAAAATTAAAACCTATTATTGGCATTTTTTAGATTGACTAGGGATTAATATATAAATGTTGTGGTTTATTTTACATCTCTGTTGGGGATTCTATTCCTAGAAGGCTTAGAGCATTTTCAAGTACTTGTTTTGTTGACATTACTAAGATAAGTCTTGATGATCTTAAGGGCTCTTCTGATTTTAGTACCTGACAATTGTGATAAAATTCGTTGAATTGTTGTGCTAATTCGTATGTGTATTGTGAAATAATTGAGGGTTTAAATTGATCTTTTGCTTTAATAACTATTTGGGGAAATTCAGACAATTTCTTAATTAGATTTTGTTCATAAATCGAATTAAGTAATCCTGGTTTTTTGTTTAGTTTATTTGAGGATTTAAGGATAGATGTGGCTCTTGCTACAGAATATTGTATATATGGGGCAGTATACCCTTCAAATGATAAGGATTTTTCTTTATTAAATATTATAACCTTATTAGTGTCTTGGCAGATCATAGAAAATTTTAAAGCGCCTAAACATATTTTTTGGGATATATTTTCTATTTTTTTATGGTCCCAATCTTTATGCCTTTTAGCGGTTTCATTAATTGAAAAATTAAGTGTCTCATTATATAAATCACTAAACTTTATTATATTCCCTTCCCTAGAACTCATTTTTCCAGATTCCAGCATTACTAATGCATAGGGTAAATGGTAACAATCCTTAGCTTGTTTAAATCCTATTATTTCCAGTGTTTTAAACAGTTGTTGAAAATATAACTTTTGTTCGTCAGCAACTACATAAACAGACTTGTCTATTTTAAATTTAGTAAATTTTGTTTTAGCTAAAGCTATGTCTTTAGTAGAGTATAATGAAGTACCATCTTTTTTTAATAATAAAAATATTGGAAGGTTATATTCTTCTAAATTTATTATTACTGCTCCTTCGCTTAATTCTGCAATTTTATTTTTTAATAATTCCTTTACTATCCTTTTACCTTCTTTTTCTTCTTCACTTTCATAAAAAAATATTTCAAATTTTACACTTAACAAATTGTAAATAAGGTTAAATTCTTGTAAAGACCAATCCCTTGTATCTTTCCATATTTTTGTTAAATTTTTGTCTCCCTCTTCTAATTTTTTTTGAATTGCTTGAACTTCATCCTTAAAATTTTCATTTTCTTCGATTAATTTTGTAGCTTCGGTATACAATCTCCCCAACCAGGCCCCTTTATTGGTTTTTGGCTCTTTCCCTTTATATTTTTTTAAATAAATCCATATACATTTTGCCACATGATTTCCTATGTCCCCTATATAATTTGCAGATATTGTTTTATAACCATTAAAACTAAATATTTTGACTAGAGAATCTCCTAAAGCTACATTTCTTAAATGGCCTATATGAAACTCTTTATGTGTGTTTGGTTGAGAAAACTCAATCATTACCTTTTCTTTCTTAATATCTCCCTTGCCATAATCATCTTTTTCTGACATAATCTTTTTTATTGTAAGATCAGCTAAATATGAATTATTAACAAAAAAATTTAGATATGGGCCTTTTGATTCTATTTTTGATAAAAATTTATTTGGTTTTATTTTGTTAGATAAGTCTTTTGCGATTTCATTAGGGTTCTTTTTTAATTCTTTGGCAAATACAAAACATGGAAATGCATAATCCCCTAATGAACTATCGGGAGGGACTTCTATTAAGCTTAATATCTCTTGGATTTTAGCATTTAAATAGTTTGAAATTATTTTTGCTATTTGTTGTTTAAATAAATCCATAATAAATAGTACTAATGATGGATATTTAAACTTTATTTTTTAGTTAGTTTTTTTAAGAATTTTTTATTATTTGACCAGTCTAAAGATGCCTTGAGTACTTCGGTAATATGAGTTACTGGAATAACTTGGATCTTGCTCAATTGGTTTTTAGGGATAATAATGTCTTTTTCATTTGCTTTTGGAACTATTACTCTTTTTATACCTGCATTTATTGCTGCTTCTACTTTTTGAGTTACTCCTCCTACTGCTAGAACTTCACCCCTAACAGTTAAGGATCCTGTCATTGCTGTGTCTTGTCTTATTGGGATGTTTTTAAGGGCAGAGATTATTGCTGTGGCTACTGCAATTGATGCAGAATCTCCTTCAACTCCTTCTGTTGTTTGTAAAAATTGAATATAAATATCATATTTCTCTTTAATGTCTTCTCCAAATAACTTTAAGATTATAGCTGAAACATTTTTTATGGCTTCCTTGGCAATAATTCCTAATTTTCCCGTAGCAACAAATTCTGCTTTTTTTCCACCAGGTGTTACCTCAGACTCAATTGGTAAGACGATCCCAGATAAGGCTGCGCCGACACCAATTACTGCTAATCCATTCACACGTCCAACTTTATTACCTTCGACAATTATTACTTCGTATTCTTTTTTGTTTTCTATGTATTTATCTGCTAGCTGTTGTTCTAAGGTTTTTGCTATTTTCTTAGCTTTAATTATATGCGTCCTTTCAACTAGATTTGCATTCTCATCCAAGGCTACATCTCCTGCAGCTCTTATTAAACCACCTAACTCTCTTAAATGTAAGGTTAATTTACCTGATCTACCAGACATTCTTCTAGCTTCTTGAATAATATCATGCGCTGCTTCATTTGAAAAGGAGGGTATTTTCTTATCTTTTTTAATTTCTTGAGCAATAAATATCATAAGTTTATTTCTATTTTCAGTAGTATCTTCCATAGTGTCATTCATGTAAACTTCGTAACCATAACCCCTAATTCTAGACCTTAAAGCAGGGTGCATATTTTTAAGGGTTTCAAGGTTTCCTGCAGCTATTAAAATAAAGTCACATGGTACAGGTTCTGACCTAACCATTGCACCAGATGACCTCTCACTTTGACCCGTTATGGGATATTTCTTTTCTTGCATCGCGGTTAGTAATTCTTGTTGAGAATGTGCTTTTAATGTAGCTATTTCGTCTATAAATAAGACACCCCCATTCGCCCTATGAATCATACCTGGGACTAATCTCTCAAATGCAGGTGTACCAAGACCCCCTGATTGAAGTGGATCATGCAAACAATCCCCTAGTAAGGCGCCTGCGTGGGCTCCTGTTGCATCAATAAATGGAGACCTTTTTGTTGTTGAATTGTCTATTAATAGTTTAGGGACAGTAGTTTTCTCATTTACCTTACTTCTTCTACTTAGATTAATAAATAATGAAAGGGTTGCTATAAATATCATTGACCCTATTAATGATGCGGCAGCCATTATGTCTCCATATTCTTTCCTTATCCACCAAGGTGTAAAAATTGCTAGTATTGCCAAGAATAAAAACAATATATTTTGTGATTTAAAATAACTTAAAGACGTTAATCTTGCTTTAGTAATTAATTCATTTGCCTTACCTCTTGGTAGAGTTCTAATTAAAGGAACGTTCTCGTCTACTTGATTTGGAAGAGAAATAATATCTATCAAAATTTCTTTAGGGATTAATTCGCTTAAGGCTTGACCTATCATTGACTTTCCAGTACCTGGTTCGCCTATTAATAATACATGCCTCCTTTGATTAGCTACTTTTTTAATTATATTAATGGCTTGATCTTGACCTATTACTTGGTCTATAAGCTTTATAGGGATTTTTATGTTCTTAGTTGTTTTAAATTTTAATGGTTTTTCCATTTTAGCATTTAATTATCTAATAGTAGAATAATAGAAGTAATATAAAAAAGTTTATATTATATCTTCTTCGGCAACAACCACAAAATCACCAATAGCCATAACCGCACTAAAGGGTATCATTAAATTCCCTTGGTTGTCCTTTTCTAAATCTAGACCTTCAATAAATCCTGTTGGATTTTTAAGTATAATTTGAATTAATTCACCGGTTCTTGATTCAAAATTTATATTGCCTACCTCTCCAAATTTCTTACCAGTTTTACTTACTACAGTCTTACCTATAATTTGTTTTGAATATCTTTTATCATCGTCAGCCATTGTTTCACCTTTAACTTGAATGGTAATGCTGTTTTGCTTATTTATAAATTTTTCTTTATTTTTTTGCAATGGATTTTGTTTTTAAAATGGGCTAAAATAGGATTTTTTAATCATTATTGAGTGATTATTTTCTACTTTATTGAAGTACCCCCAGACCTATGTTT
>DATDVT010000047.1:0-14273 GCA_035289905.1 Candidatus Nanoarchaeia archaeon | reverse complement strand
CATTATAAGTTCTTCTGCAAATATCTAAAGATAATTCTAATCTATCTTGTTGTTTTTTGTTAGGATATAACCGGAACTTATAGCTTATCATAACTAAACTAAGTAAAATTTATTTATATATTTTATATGTCCATGTCCAGTGCAAAATTCATCCAACCAATGAATTAGTTGGTTTTCTTTTGCAATTCTTATAAAAATTATTTAAAAACTATAACTTTATTCATACCAGAATTCTTAGCATTATATAAGGCCCCAGCACCATCATTTAACATTCTTTTGACATTTTTACGATATTGCGCAACTCCAACGCTTATTGTGGTCCTTATTACTTTCTTATCAAATTTAAACATAATTCCCTCTACACCTTTACGAATTTTTTCACTTAAATCTACAGCAATCTTAGAATCTCCTTCAACTAAAACAACAAAACCCCTTCCATATTTAAATGCTTTATTCATACTACTTTCATCTCTAATACATTTACCTATATCTCTAATAACCCATTCAGCATTTTTATCTCCAAAATCCTTAAGAATATCATCTAATCCATCAATATCTATAACAACTAAGCTATAACCCTCTCTTGCTTCTAGCTTAACCCAAATATCAAATAAACTTCTATTCAAACAACCAGAAACAGTATCTATTAATCCAGTATTTACTTTAGTTTTTAAATCAAAACTAAACTCTTTAAGCCCACTAATTTCTTGTAAAAACATTATCACTTGTTTATCAAATAACTCTTTCATTTCTAATAGATCACTAACATACATAACTATATCTTCAGGATCTTTTAAAGATTTTAAATCATAATAAATATCCATATAACTTAACTGATAATTACTATTAAATATCTTAAAATTATCAAAACTTTCAAGTAACCTTTTTTCTTCAATTAATATCTTTTCAAACTGTATCATTTGAGCTGGGAGATTAAAAATTTGTTCACTAATATCTTTAAGACCTTTATCAGAAAATTTTAAATCTAAAATCTTTTCAAATAAACAATTCTCTCTCTCTAAAAACTCTTTTTGCCATTTAATTTTTTCATCAAAATCATCTAATAGTTTTTTAAAATCAACAATTAGATCCTTTCGCAAACCATCCTTTAGCCATAATTTAACCCTACTTTCTTCTAAAAGATTACTTTGAAATAAGTTATATATTTTTTGATAATGATTCTCTAATTTATTAAAAGAATCGTAATTATGCCATAACCATATTCTCTCCTCAATTTCCTCATTAATAATATGTTTAAAAGCATGAAAACACTCCCCCCTTATCATCGCAATAATTCCAGAAATTCTTTCAAAATCTACTTTTCCATTATTTAATTTACGAAAATCAAAGAGTAAATCATTAATATATCTCCTATGTAAATCAAAACTTATACTTCTAGAATTTAAACTAGCAATAATTCTTTTCTCTCTTTCACCAATCGAATCTAATAAATTTAAAATTTCAATATCTTTTTTCATAATCTTAGAAATTAATTAAAAAAATTATTTGCATGTTTCCCATTGTTTGTTAAACATATTCTCTAAAGCCTGTGCAAAAAATGGAGTACTTACCCAAATACCAATATCATAGTTTGGATGTACTTCTTCGTCATGCATTACCATAAATATTAAATCTTTTCCATCAACAATGCAAAATCTAGCATTAAGATCAGTGGCATTTTTTACCTCAGCTACTCCCTTTAAATCCTTAATTGCTTCAAGACTCTCATTATTTAAAGGAGCAGCAATTTTTATTTGTACTCCTCTTTTACTTAATTTTTGGAATACAGGTTTTAAAGCCTCTACTTTCCTTATTAATCCCTTAGATGTCGTAGCAATTGTAACACTTTTTTGTGCCTTCCTAATCATAGTTTCTAAATGTGTATATAAATTATGTTTACCTCTAATTGCCCCACTTAAATCAGCAACATCAACGAATTCAACACCTTGTTTATATAATACATCTAACTCTTTTAATGCCTCTCCATTACTTAAATCTTTTAATTTTAAAATATTAGTATCAGCATCTTTCTGTATTTGTTTTTTAACCCTTTCGATAACCTCTTTAGGTTCAATAGCTAGGTACTTTATAGGTTTACCTAGTTTCATAATAGCAAATCCTTTTTTTTCTAAGGATTCTAAAATATCATAAGCCCTACTTCTTGGAACACCTCCAATATCACTTAGTTCTCCTGCAGTAGAGACTCCTCTCGATAACAAAGCAGTCCATATCCTTGCTTCATATAAATTTAAATTAAAAAATCGTCTTAATTTATTCAACAATTCCTCTCTTACTATCATAAACTGGACCCCCATACACCTTTTTTTATTTGTTACCACTAATAGTAATAAACTACTATTTAAATATTTTTATTCATAAAAAAGAACTTATTATTTACCATATCTATTTCTCTGTTTAATAAATATATTTTTAATAGAGTCTATATTATTAATATCCGTTGGTCTTCTATCTTCTTTAATCCTTATAATTCTTGGAAATCTTAATGCAAATCCAGAAACATAATTAGTACTTTTTTGAATCTCTTCATAGGCAACTTCAACAACAATTTTTGGTTTTAACTTAACCTCTCTACCATCTTCTTCAATAATTAATTTTTTAAGTAAACGAGTTAATTCATCAAAACTAACACCTTCTTTAGATTTTTCTTTTATACCAGTTCCCACCTTACCTATCTCTAAAAAATCATTTTTATTTATAGTCGCTAGAGTAAAAGAGCTTAACCATTTAGTTCTCTTTCCAGTTCCCCATTCAGCAGAAACTATAACCAAATCTAAATTTTCTAATATTGGTTTTATTTTAACACCATATCCAACCCTTCTTCCAGGCTGATATCTTCCATTTAGGTTCTTCATCATTATTCCTTCATTACCTAATTTTAAGGATTTTTCATAGAATTTTTTAGCTTCTTCAATATTATCGGTAATTAATTGTTCAGCTACATCCAATCTTTCATTTTTTTTGATTATTTTTTCTAATAAATTTCTTCTTTCAATAAAAGGCTTATCCATTAAATTTTCGTTATTATATTGTACAATATCAAATACTCTAATAATAACTGGAATCTTTTTAATCATTTCATGAATATTATATTTTCTTTTAATTCTTTGAGATAAAACCTGAAACGGCAACCATTTTTTATTTAGACCTATTGCAATAGTTTCAGAATCTAAAATAAAATTATCACCATTAATATTTTCTTCTACTAAGTTAGCTACATCTTGAAATTGTTTTGTTACATTTTCTAATCTTCTTGTAAATAAACTAATTTTCCCTTTATATTTTATTAATAATAATCTAAATCCATCATATTTAAATTCTAATGCAACCCGACTACCAATAATTTTAAAACCATCTTCAATATCTTCAGCTTTAGGGTATAACATCACATTTATTGGTTTTCCACCAAGCAATTTACTTTTTTTATAAAAATCTAAACCATATTTAAGAATATTTTTAGTTACTTCAACAAAATCATTGCATAAGTCATAATTATATTGAACTTTATCTACAACTTCAACATATATTTCTCTATTCTCTAATTCTAAATTATTGTTAATATATTTTATTTTTAATTCTTCTCCCAAATAAGCCCAGATTATTGCATCTCTTAATGTACTTTCTGCTATTCCAATTCTTAAATCTTCTAAAAGAGTTCTTGTAATATATTTTGCTTCAACTGGGGTAGCATTTGTTAATAATTCAGAAATTAATCCAACCTTTCTCTCTACAGCTCCTCCCCCTTCTAATTCTGCTAATTTCCTTATATTTTCAAAAACCTTGTTAACACTTAATTCTTTTTCACTTAAACTCATTTGTTTTTTATTTTTAATTAACTCTTCTGCTACTTTGCCTAAATCACCAATTTTAGCCCATTTTTTTTCAATATCTTTATCTCTAATCCCAGTAACCCTAGAAATAGCCTTTATAACTAATTTATCATTTACACCTATTTTTTTTTCTTCCCAAACTGGAAAAACATTTCCTCTCAATAGGTTGATTATTTCCTCTATATCATCTTTCTTTATCTTTTTTAAGAATTCAGAAATAATAGATGTTTTTTCTAATCTTTTAGATGTTTTTTCTAATTTTTCATAAATATCTACTAATAATAAATAATTCATAATTAAAAAGAAGTAATTTAAAATAAAAAGTTATTCATTTCTATCCCTTAAACCCAGGGAAAGATATTTGATTAATACCATATTGAATAGTTATAGTTTCATATTTGTTAGTGAATACTTCATCACAACTTACCCCATTAGGATTCTTTCTTCCATCCCTATCTCTAATATATTTTCCAGAACTGTCAAGTTCTAAACTACCTAAAGGATGAATGCCATATTTATATACCCTGCCTACATAGCCAGAAGAATTATAACTTAAAACATGAGAAAGGCCACCTGCATAAAGGATTGTCGAAGTCTCCCATTCATTTTCTATTATAACCCCATCGCAGATTCCAGGTTCCAAACTTAGGGTAAGAGTTGTTGGCATAATCATATGCGTATTTGAATACAACGGCTTTTTTGAAAATATAGCTTCTCCAGTTTGTTGACTAAAACTAATAGTAACAGCAGAAATAACCACAATTAAAACAATTGCACCTAAAAAAACATAAAATTCTTTATTTTCCATTTAATTTCACCTCTTTAGTTTCATTATTAATTAGTTATTAACTCTTTTCTTATTTAAATTTATTCTTTTCTGAGCTGTAAAGTTAAAGGGAGCTAAAAACTTACTTTTTCAGTTTAAATGAAATAATTTATAAAAGATTTTAAGATTAAGTTATATACATATTTCGATTTTATAACTTTCCTAAAATTTTTATCTCTTTTACATTAAATATTTAAAAAATAAAATTTTAAAGTTTAATCAAAAACAATATAAATATAAAAGAGATTCTATTTTTATGGAAGTAGAGAAATGTATTCAGGAAAGAAGGACTATAAGATTATATAAAGAAAAAGATGTTTTATGGGAGAAAGTTTCTAAAATTTTAGAAGCAGCAAATTTTGCTCCTTCTTCAGGAAATCTACAAAACTGGGTTTTTATAGTAATTAAAGATCCTAAAAATATAGAGAAAGTAGCAAATTGTGCATTTAATCAATCATTTATTGTAGATGCACCAGTTTTAATAATAATTTGTTCAAAAAATGAAAAAATTAAACGATTATATGGAGAAAGGGGGGAATTTTATGGCATACAAAATTGTGCAATGGCTTCTCAAAATTTAATGTTAAAAGCACACGACTTTGGTTTAGGAACATGTTATGTAGGTGCATTTGAAGAAGAAAAATTAAAAGAAGGATTCAATATTCCAGAAAACATAAGACCACAAGGAATAATTACTTTAGGTTATCCAAATGAATCACCAAATTACAAAAGACAGGATTTAGACTTATGCGTTTTTTTTGAAGAATATGGTAACAGAGTAAGGAATATTACAACCTTTCCATTAAAAAACCTATTAAACAAAAAAATAAGGGATATAAAAACAAAAAGAAAATTATTTAATTAAGAAAATCAATTCCTAATTCATTTCCTAATCTAGCTGACCTACTAGCACTTTGTTTTCTTCCACCACCAGTATCAATAGACTTTCCTAAAATAAATGGACTCTGTACACCTGTAACAATAGTCATTACCCTTATCCTTCCCTTCATATCTTCATCAATTCTAGCGCCCCAAATACAATTAGCATCATCATCTAGTGATTCAGTTACTAATTCTCCTACCTTATTTACTTCATCTAAAGTTAAATCAGGACCACCTGAAACATGGATCAAAGCACCTGTAGCACCCTGATAACTAACATCTAATAAAGGATTTGTTAATGCCCTTTTAGTAGCCTCTTCTACTCTTCTCTCAGTATCGGCTTCACCTACCCCAACTACAGAAACTCCACCATTAGTCATTATTGCTTTTACATCCGCATAATCCAAGTTTACTAATGATGGTACAGCGATAATCTCAACAATTCCTTTAATCATTGTACTAATTAATTCATTAGCAACAGCGAAAGCTTGTGTAACAGGTAAATTTCCAGCTATTTGAACTAATCTATTGTTATCAATAACAATTACTGTATCTGAAACTTGTCTTAATTGTTGCAAACCAAATTCAGCTTTATCAATTCTTGCTCTTTCAATAGAGAATGGAGTTGTAACAGCACCAATCACAATAGCACCAACATCTCTTGCAGCTTGAGCAACTACTGGAGCAGCACCAGTACCTGTACCACCACCCATACCTGCACAAACAAATACCATATCAGCACCCCTTAAAGCCTCTTTAATTTCACTCATATTTTCTTTAGCTGCCTCCATACCAATATTAGCATAACCTCCAGCTCCCAATCCCTTAGTTAAATCTCTTCCAATCAAAATCTTTCTATCTGCGCTCATAATATCTAAATGTTGTTTATCAGTGTTAGCTGCAATAATCTCAGCACCCTTTACACCCTTTCTATATAACCAATTAACTATATTAGATCCAGCACCACCAGTACCAAATACTTTAATATTTGCATGTCCTATCTCTATCTCATCAGTAGCTAAATCATTTGCAGTCTGCAATGCATTTTGTATAATAAAATCCATATAATACATCCTCCTTTAAGATTTAATACTTAATTTCTCAGAAATATCCTTTTTAAAGATTATCCAACTCATTAGCCCTATATAACTATAATAGACATAACTTTCTAGTGAAAAACTTTATTTATATAAAAATAATTAATTACTTATGAAACATCCCTTTAAGCTAGGTTTTTCCTTTGGTTTAACTTCAGCAATAATTACAACATTGGGTTTAATGGTTGGTTTATATTCAACTCTTTCAAAAACAATTATTTTAACTGGAATAATTACAATAGCAATTTCAGATGCATTGTCAGATTCATTAGGAATACATATTTCACAAGAATCAGAAAAACAAAATACATCAAAACAAATCTGGCAATCCACACTATCAACCTTTTTATCAAAATTTTTATTTACTTTAACCTTTGCAATTCCAGTTTTAATTTTTAATCTAAATCTAGCAATAATAATTAATATTATTTGGGGCTTATTGCTTTTGTCTATCTTAAGTTATAAAATTGGAAAGATAAAGGCAATATTAGAACATCTTAGTATTGCAATTATTGTTATAATAATCTCTTTTCTTCTAGGAAATTGGCTTAAAAAGGTTTAAATACAAAACTATCCCCAAAAAAATAATGCCGGGATCGCATAACCTGGTAGTGCGCTAGCCTGCTAAGCTAGTTTCCGAAAGGATTTCTGGGTTCAAATCCCAGTTCCGGCGTTAAAAAATTTCCATAGGTATAATTCTTAACTTTATTTTTTCAGAAACTAATTTAGCACCAGATATCTCATTTATAGTCCCATCATTAAAAGGTAAATGTCGTAAATAACTATACTCTTTTGATTGAACATACATACTTTCCACTCTATAAATCTCACCCTCTCTGTCAATAACATAAATATTCTCTTCTAGCTTTAATATTTGTACTAATTCCATTTTAATAATCAATTTAAAAAAAAAGAGATATAAATACTTTATGAATTTTAAGTTTAGTATGATTCTAGTGGCTTTGTGTAAAAAGTAGTTTTTGTGTATTAAGTTAAAATTCTGTGTAAAAAGTTGTATTAATATTTTATTTATTTTTTAAATCCTTTAAATTTTCCATAAATTAAGCAAATACCTGCTGTAATGAATTCTATACCAAATATAATTTCATATCCATTAAAATCCGTATAAAAGAAATTTTTTATTTCTATTGCTAAACCAAATATAAAAATTAATGTTCCACCTATCCTATTAAACCATAAACTATATTTATCTTCAACCATATTTAATCGCTCATTATATTATTAAATAGTAAAAACATAAGTCCAGTACCAAACGAAATAAATCCTTCCCATTGTTGATCATTATTAAATAAATAAATTCCTAAAGTACCAAATATTAAAGTTATTATTAATACTCTAATCCAATGATTATATCTAATAGCTATTCCAAAATATCCTTGTCCATTTCCAAATAAGCCCATATTTTTCTCTTTTCTTAAGTCTTTATTACTATTTTTATCTTTTAAATATTCTGTTTCATTTTCCATGTTCTACACCATAATCTTTAAAAATAATTAGATTCTTCTAATTACTAGAATTACTATTCAAGTTCAAATATGGTGGTAAGAACTATTTATTTTGAGGATATATTTAGGATAATTTCAATTAAATAATTTTCTATTCACTTCTTCTTCAATTCTTTCGTAATCAACTCTTTTAAAAATACAGAAACTTCTTTGCCAGTTTTAATGCAATGAATCTTTAACTCTTTCCAATGGAGATTATTTAAGAAGCAAGACTAAAACTGCTCAAGTTAATGAATTATTATTGAAAGTATTATGCCATAATGTCTGTGTTTTAATTCAAGAAATGTTTGAATTAGGGATTGAAGTTGATTTTTTAGAAAATAAAGTCGGAAATATTACGGAAAAAATAGGACAATCTATTTAAAATGAAAAACGTTATTAGAAATAAAAGCGTTAATGTATATACAAAAGAGGAAAACATGACTAAAAATTATTTAATAAAAGGAGATAGTAATAATATTTTGAGTAGATTTCCAGATAACTCTATTCATTTAGTAGTCACCTCTCCACCATATTTTAATGCAAGAGAATATTCACAATGGAATTCTTTAAATGATTATTTAAAAGATATGAGAAGTATATTCGAACAAGTATTTAGGGTATTGGATAATCATAGAATTTTTGTTTTAAATGTTGGAGATGTACAATGTAAAATAGGCAAACAACCATGGACATTAAACAGAGTTCCTCTTGGTGCTTTATTTACAGTTATGTGCCAAGAAATTGGTTTTGAATATGTAGATAATTATATTTGGGATAAAGGTGAACCTCAAAGTCATAGGCATATGAATGGAGTTACTAAATTTCCATTTTACCAATATCCTATAAATGCTTATGAACATATACTTATATTCCATAAACATACTTTGGATAAAACAAGATTACCTTGTCCTGTTTGTAGTTCTGGACATGTTCAAAATAATAGTCAATCTGAAATAAATGTTCAAAGTTGGGAATGTAATAATGAAGAATGCACTGAAAGAAGTGAAGGTAATAGGGGTAAAAGATATTCTGCACGATCTATAATGATGCAAAATGGACAGATTGAAGATAATATAATTGAAGAAAGTTTAAAGAAAAAATGGAGAAAAGATATAGTTTCCTTTAATCCAGTAATAAAAATAGTAGGTGACAAAAATATTGTGGGACATACTGCCCCCTTTCCAGAAGATATACCTAAAATGGCAATTAAATTTTATTCATATAAAGGAGATACAGTTTTAGATCCATTTGCAGGAAGTTTTACTACTTCTCTAGTTGCTATGAAAAATGGACGTAATAGTATTGGTATCGATATGGTAAGAGAATATGTTAAATTAGGAGAGTCTAGATTAAAAAAATATTTAGAACAAATAAGATTTGGAGATAATGAGGAGCATAATTTATTTGTTTTGAATAAAGATCAATTAGATAAAATACAATTTGAAAAATCTAAAGTTTATAATAAAGAAGACTATTTGAATACTAAAAAAAATTAATTATTCTAACTTTCTAAATATATCTATTTCTTTCTGTTTTTTAGATAATTCCTTAACAAGTTGATTATTTCCTTCTTTATATGCTTCCTCTCTTTCTTCTTGAATTTTATAAAAGTCCTCTTCTTTAAATCTATATTTTTCTAAATCTTCAGAAGAATAATGACCTCTATCATTTTGATATATTTTAAACGCTGTTGTTTCAGTCTTCTTTATATCCAAAAAATCTCTTTTAGACATTACCCAATAGAAATGTCTTTCTATACCATTTACAATTCTCCTATTATAAACAATGAAAAAATGTCTATCGTCTTCTATTAGGTCTTGATACTTAAAATTAAATGCTATTTTATTTTTCTCTACTAAATGAGAAGATTTTACTTGAATAGATCTAAAAACTACTTCATATTTTGTGCTATCACAATCCTTATTACTGCAATTTTTACCTAAAATCTTAATTTCTTGGTTACATTCTTGGCATAAAGCTACTTCTATTAAATCTCCACCACAATTTTCACATTTGCATTTTTGAGAATTTATTTCGGTTCTATGTTCTATTTTCTTACAAGATTTACAAACTTTATTTTTATAATCATAAGAAGAATTTATACTTTTGATTGGTTTTTCGAATTTAGAACACTTGGAATTTAAACAAGTTATTCTATGTTCATTTAACCATACTGACTTACATTTTTCACATCTAAATTTCATAGCTACGATATCCGTTCTTTCATCATACGGAGGATAAAATATAATCCATCCTCTTTTAGAAAGTTCAAAACCAACCATATGTTCTCCAATTTTACCAAATTGTCCAACTTTGAAATCAGATTCTAAAGACATAAACTTTTGAGTATAATCCAATATATTAAGCTTTTTGATTGTTTTTAAGAAGAATCTGCACAGTATACACAGCCAAAAGGCATTTAACTAAATCTAAGTCCAAAATATCATGTATAAATTAAGTCCATCAGCTTTAAACTTAATCCATGAGTGTCCTAGATGCTTTTGGTTAGATAAGCATAACATCTGGAAAAGACCAAATGGAATATTTCCTAGTTTACCTTCAGGTATGGATATTATATTAAAAATCCACTTTGATAAATTCTGTGAAAAAGGATTACTTCCACCTGAACTATGTAAGAATAAAGATTGCAACGGATTAAAACTCTTTAATGATCCTGAAATAATGAAAGCTTGGAGAAGTAATTTTAAAGGAATAAGATGGGAAGATTCGAATGAAAATGTTCTTTTTGGGGCTATTGATAACTTATTAGTTAAAGGAGATAAGTTTGTAGTTTTGGATTATAAGACTCGTGGATTTCCTTTGAAAGAGGATACTTCAGATCATTACAAAGACCAATTAGATATCTATAATTTATTATTAAGGAAGAATGGATTTAAAACAGAGGATTATGCTTATCTTTTATTTTATATACCTAAAGAAGTAACTGAAACTGGAGAAGTTAGTTTTAATACTCAGCTAGTTAGAATGGATGTTGATGTTAATAATGCTGAAAATATATTTAACAAAGCCTTAGAACTTTTAAAAGGAGAATGTCCAGAGAAAACTTGTGAATGGTGTAAGAATGTTAATTCTGTGTATAAAGTATAGATTCTGTGTAAGAAGTGCTTAAAAGTTATTAGTTTTTACACAAAGTTTATTCTAGCATAAGATTTAAATATCAAATTATAACCAAAAAACCAATATGAAACTTTATAGTGATTACCAAGAGATTATGAACTATATAAACGCCCATCAATATATAGAAGCTATATTCATCTTAATAATTTTTTTTGCATTATCAAAGATATTTTTATTTGTTTCTAAAAAAGTAATAAAAAGATTAACTAAAAAAACAACAATAGATATAGATGATAAGTTAATTGAAGGTCTAGAAAAGCCTATTTCATATATACTTCTTTTATTAGGCCTAAGAATCTCTCTAACAACAATTGCATTATCCTCCTTATTAAGAATAAATCTTAATCATATAATTAATACAATAATTATAATAATAGCTACTTATATGGCTGCTCTAATAATAAATCTTTTAATAGAATTTTGGGGAAAAGAATTCGCAAAAAAAACAAAATCAGATCTTGATGATGAACTTTTACCCATTGCATATAAATTCGTAAAAGTAATTATTTATATTATAGGTTTTATATTGGTTTTACACGAATGGGAAATTAATGTAGCTCCTTTATTAGCTTCTTTAGGTATTGTAGGGATAGCAATAGGTTTTGCTGTAAAAGATTATCTATCAAATATTATTGGAGGTATTGCTTTAATTTTAGATAAAAATTTTAAAGTTGGAGATATGATTGTAGCAGAAGGAGAAACAGGGACGATTCAAGAAATTGGTCTAAGAACTACAAGAATAAAAACCTTTGATGATGAAATTATTACAATTCCAAATGGTATTCTATCAAATACAAAAATTCAAAATTTTATGCAGCCAGATCTAAAAGTCAGGGTTGCAGTACCTTTCTCAGTAGCATATGGTATAAAACATGAAAAAATTAAAGAATTAGCATTAAAAGTTTTAATGAATATTGAGCATTTAAAAGAACCAGAACCATCTGTTTCATTTATAGAGATGGGTAATTTTTCTTTGAATTTTAAACTATATTTTTGGGTAGACCATCCAAATAAAAGATCTACTGCAAAAGAAAAAGCCAATTGTTTGCTCTATGATACCTTAAATAAAGCAAAAATAGAGATACCCTATCCAACCCAAGTAATTAAATTAAAGAAATAAGTTTATATTTTTATTTAATTCTTAAATTTTATGAAAGAAGTTAAAACAAAAGATGGTTCACTGACATTTTATATAGAAAAATATAGAGAATGTATGCATTCAACTACAGGTGCAATAGAAGAATCTTTTAAAAAATTTGTTGAACCATGTATTGGAATAACAAACCCAAAGTTATTAGATATTTGTTTTGGTTTAGGTTATAATTCAGCAGCAGCATTAGAAATATTTGGAAAAGATTTAGAAATTGTAGGATTAGAAGCAGATAAAACAGTTTTACAAAAAATACAAAATTTAAATCCAAACCTAAAATATTATGATATAATTAAAAAACTCTCTATGCTCCAAGAATTTGGAAACAAAAAAATATTAATCGGAAATGCAACAGAAACCATCAAAGAACTTCCAACAAGCTATTATAATATGGTATTCTTAGATCCATTTTCACCTGGAAAAAATCCAGAATTATGGAGCTTAAATTTTTTTAAAGAGATACATAGAGTAATGAAACCATGTGGGGTTTTAACAACTTATTCTTGTGCAAGATCTGTTAGAGATAATCTAAAAGAAGTAGGTTTTCAAGTAAAGGATGGACCTTGTGTTCATAGAAGGGGACCTTCAACTATAGCAACAAAAACTATTTGTGTTAAGGATCAATGTTAAACTTATCTTTTAAAAATATATATAAAAAATTGGTGCCAGCAAATAGACTCTTTTGGAGATATCTGTAAGCTTTAATAGTCCGTGGTTTTTACTGTTGCTAGTAAAGTGCTACCCTTGATAGAGAGGGTATCAAATAACTTCCTTCAAAGCTCGAATAGCAACCTCAATTTGATCATCTGATGGTTCTTTAGTAGTCAACTTTTGAATTAATAAACCAGGATAAATTAATATATCAAAAAACCAATTTTCATATTTACCACCTAATTTTAAAATCTCATAACTAATTCCAGCAATTAATGGTAGTAACAGCAATCTTAAACCCAATTTTAAACTAAAACTATAATCTTTTGGAATAAACATATAAATAATTATTGCAATAAACAAAACTAAAAAAATAAATGTAGTTCCACATCTTCTATGCACAGTAGAATATTTTTTAATATTCTCAATATTTAATTCCTCTTTAGATTCAAAAGTATTTACAACCTTATGTTCAGCACCATGATATTGAAATACTCTTCTAATATCCTTCATTTTAGAAATTAAAAAAATATAACCAATAAATATAATAATTTTAACCACGCCATCAATTATATTATAAAAATAATTATTAATTGAAAATTCTCTATCGATTAATTCTGCAATTCCCAAAGGTAAAAACTTAAATAATCCAACACCTAAAACTAAACCGACTATTAAAATAATAACAGATAAATAAGGGCTCTCTTTTTTACCATCTTCTTGTAAAACAACATTAGAAGAATAATTTAAAGATTTAACACCAATATACATCATATAAACTAAATTCACCATCCCACGAACAATAGGAATTTTAAATTCAGGAACATGAATCTTTAATTTTTTAACTTGAATTTTTTTCTCAGGATCTCTAACTGCAATGGCAATATTATCACCATTACGCATCATTACTCCCTCAATTACTGCCTGTCCACCTACTAACTTTGTCATATTATCTCAAAAATTAACTAATATAAAAAAATATACTATTCATTTCCGTGTACTGTATTATGAGTACGTCGTACTTTAATAAACGTAGCACATTTACTTAAATCTTTAAGTTTATCAGCTCCAACATACGTGCATGCTGATCTTAAACCACCTAATATTTGTTGTACTGTACTAGCAACAGGTCCTTTACATTTAACAAGAACACGTTTTCCTTCACTAGCTCGA
>DATDVT010000046.1:0-12264 GCA_035289905.1 Candidatus Nanoarchaeia archaeon | reverse complement strand
TCAAATAATTCACACCAAGAATCATCATGGCTTTCGCCTAATATAACTAATTTTTCTCTCTCTAGTTCATTAATCCAATTATATATATCCTTATGAAACATATTTACTACTAAAAAATAAAGAAATAAAAAGCTTTCTAATCAGTCATAATAGCAGGTTCTACTACACCTGAAAATACTTGATCAGTATAAACTCCTCTTTCGTACATTGGATAAATTTGTTCTGGTTTATTCAAAATTCCAAAGATTATTGCAATAATCACTCCAAAAATAAATAGCCAAATCACAAAAGAGACTAAAGCCCAAACACCAGTTATTGCATTATATTTGCTCCAAAAATAAATCACTGGACCAACTATACAAACTAAAGTCAATAAAACTGCAGCAACTATAAATAAACCAAAAACTAAACTAGAATATTGCCATCCAATCCAATCATTCAAATTATTCTTAAAAATAGAAATTATAACCCATATACTAATAGTTACTAAAGCACTAAAAAATCCGCTTAAGATTAATTTTCCTCTTAAATTATTTTTATTTAGTTTTTTTACAACAAAGACTAGTCCAATAATGATTAAACCCAATAATATTAATCCACCAAAAATTCCACCTAAAACTAATTTTTTATTTAAATCGTACCAACTTTTGGCATATCTTCCAGTAACATGAAAACTTTCTAATGGATCTAAACTATTCGCATCTTTATGATAGCTACCATAACCAATATTTCCAACATAATCTGGTGTCATTTTTGCACTTGTCATTGCCTCACTAAAACCAGTAAAATAGCTATTATCTCTATATTCTACTTGACTATCTACATTTTCTAAATATAGATTATTATCTACATCAACACCTATGCTAATATAACTCGTATCATAATTTATCTTTAGAGTTTCAAAATCAAAATTAAATATATTCTCTTTTTTAGTAGTATAATCTTCAGATTTATAGTAAAGTATTAAAGTGGCATCCTTCTGAGATTTTATTTCTTTTTCAAAATTAAAATTAAACACAATAGAATCAGATAAAATCTCTTGTTCATATTTTAGATTATGATATTTTGGAGGCCAAGTTTGCTCTTCATATTCCTGAGAACAAACTTTTGAACATCCCTCTTCTTTATAAATACAAATTCCTTCATCACAATTATATTCATCTCCTGCACATACATCTTCATAATAACTGCATCTTTTTATAGTATCATAATATTCTTGTACTGCGCCAATCATCCTTATACTTCTACCTGGAATCTCAGCTTTCAAATTTTTTATAGCTTCATCTCCATAATTATGTATTAGAATTCTAGCAGCTATTTCTGCTTCACCCTCTGCATCATAAACAATAGTATAATATTGTTCTGTTTGCCCTTGTTGTACAGGATATGGCATCATAGCAAAAACAAAGTTTACTAAAAAAACTATACATACCAAAAAAACGATTATTTTTTTCATGCTAAAAAATTTACAATTTTTGGCATATTGAAAATTATTTACTTTCATCATTTATTTCATCCTCCTAGATTTAATATAGACAAATATAATGTACACAAAAATTACAAAAACAACCCCTAAAAAAAACCAAAATGCATAATTAAATTCTACTTGTTCTACAGCTACTCCAGATAAATTTGCTAGTATAGCATCAGTTGCAACCATCTTTTCACTAGCAAACTCATTAATTTGAGAAGTAGTAGCTCTTCTTGTCAACCACAATATTCCAGATACTAAAAAACCAATTAAAGCAACAGGTAAAATTCCTTTAATCTTATCTAAAAAGTTTTCTTTTTGACCTTTAGGGGCAATTATAATTAGTTTATTAGCTAAACCATAGATATTTATTTTTTTACCCTTTTCACTCCATAAAAAATCTTTTTCTTCAATTAAATTATTTTTTAATAGTGCTTGAATGTTATAATGCACTGTGCTTATAGGTAAATTCATTTTTTTGGATATGTCTGATTCACAATAATTATTTTCACTTAAAAAATCTAATATTTTTCTTGCAGTAACATTCGAAATAATCTGAGCTAATTCTTTACTTTTATCTTCTTCTAAAGAAACCATTAAAAACTTTTCATTTGTCATAGATTATAAGATAAAATAAAGTATTTAAATGTAGTTTTGACTTTAATTTCAATTAAAACTATCGTAATATTTTCTAAGGAATAATAAATCTCCTTCTAATCTACTAACCTTTCTTAAATCAATGCCTTTTTCTCTTAATTCATGAATTAATGTTTTAACATGAATTTCTCCTAATCCCCTATATTCCTCAATAACTTGATAAATAGTTAGATTTCTCGAGTCAATAGGATTATAGTCTTGTTGCATAGTTAACCCTCCTTGGTGGGTTTTTTAAAAAGCTGAGAGTATTTAAAGGTTATTCTAAGAATATTGCTGGTCTACCTGGTATTGCCTTTTTATGACTTTTCTCTTGAATAATTACAGAACAATTAAATTCTTCTTCTAATATATTTTTATTTTCTAGGATTAACTTTAATTCTTTGTCTTTATCTAGAATAATCTCTGGAACTTTACTTTGATCTTTTAGCCAAGAACTAATTAATCTAACAATTTCATTACCTCTTTTTTTTAAATTGGTTTTCATGAAGGAATTGATTATCTCATTTTGATTGTATGTATTTTTTATAAGTTCTTTAAATGTATGAGCAAATTCATATTTCCAAGCATCTGCAATATATATGGTAATTTTGGAAAGCCTATCTTTTTTAATTAATTCTTTAATTTTTCTTATATCTTCTTTTAATTGGTTTAATAAATCTTCTTTGTACTCGGCTACTAAATCTATCTTTTTTTCATCATATTCTGGCCATTCAGCTAGAGAGACAAAATTACTATTATCCCATAATTCTTCAGCAATATGTGGTATTAATGGCGTTAACATTCTAATCCATTTATCATAGATATAACAATTTACATCATCACTTTTGATTTTTTTATAATTATTATACATATCGTACAAAACAATATTGGAATATTCTCTTAAATCCATGATATCTAAAGACTCTTTTGCTTTCTTAATTGATCTTTCTGTTTTAGAAATAAATGATTTATAATTAGAATAATCCTTTTTTTCTTTGTTTTCCTGTATTTTTTTAAGAATATTAAATAAATTAGAAAGATGTTTTTTCATAATTTCTACTTTACTAGAATCCCAATTAAATGTACTTTCTACACTAGTAGAATTGCAAATATATGCCCTAAATACATCGCAACTATACTTTTCTTGGATATCTATTAAAGAAATAGCATTTCCTTTTGATTTACTCATTTTCTCTCCTTCTGAAAGAATTATTCCATGAAAAGAGATTCTTTTAGGCCAAAATTTTTTATTAAAAATGGCTGTGTGTGCGAATAACATAAATGACAGATGATTTGATAAATGCGCTGTAAATGTATGTCTATGATCAAAAGGATACCAATATTTGAATTCCTTATTCATTTTCTTTAAAAGTTCTTCATTAATCTTTGTTCTTTTTACAATATCTTTCAAATTACCATTAGATAATAAGACATAATCAAAAAAATAGTAATTTAGTTGTTCTTTTTTTATTTTGTTTTCTCTAATAAAATGTATAATTGGATATAAAGACATATAAATTGTTGAATCAGATAAAGATTCTATAACCCATTCTTTATCAAAGGGTAATTTAGTTCCTAAACCTCTTTTTCTTGCGCATGGTCTCTTGTCTAACCACTCAAAAACATCTTCAAATTGTTTTCTGTATTTTTCAGGCCATAATTCTATGTTCTTCAAACATTTTTTGGCCTTATTTTTCCAACCTTTTGCATTAAAATCCAAAAACCACTGTCCATCAATAATCGCAACGATTACTTCACCACCATCTCTAGAATAACCAATTCTAGAAGTTTCATAAAGAATAGCTCCTTTATTTTTTTTAATTAATTCTTGTTTCATTTTCTCTTTTGCAATAGAAACTAATACTCCTTTATATTTACTAGAATTCATTATCCCTGTATGATAACTTATTTTATAAATTTCTTGTGTTGCTTCCATTAATTTATCTTTTTGATTTAAAGTTTTAATATTTAATTTTTCACAAAGCTCTTTAGCAGGGAAATCTCCAAAATCTTTAGATTTTATAATTGGTTTAAGTTTAATATTATTTATATATTTGTAATCTAAAGTATATTCTTCACATAATTTTTTAGATTCTTGTAATTCTTTTAAAGCTATATAATCAAAAGGAGCATCACTAGGTACAGAAGTAACAATACCTGTTCCTATTTTGCTGTCACAGTGTGTAGAGGGGAGTATAATAATATCTTTCTCGATCATTGGAGCAAAAACAAATTTTCCTATTAATTCCCTACCATTTATAATCCCAATTTTTTTAACTTTTTTATCTTGATATTTTAATTTTTCAACACATTCTTCACTAATAATCCATTTTTCTTTATCTATTTTAGTTTTTATATAGTTTAAATTGGGATCTATCCATAGGTTTGTTTGACCAAATAAGGTTTCTGGTCTTAGGGTTGCAGCGACCAAAAAATAATCATTAAATTTGAATTTCACTAATGTAAATTCCTGAATTTTAACAGGATTAGTATCTCCTTCTTGAATATCATCCTCACCAACTGCATTATTTAAAGTTTTACTAAACAAAATAGGATATTTTCCTTGGATTAAATAATTTTTCTTTATATATTTTTTAAATTGCCATTCAACTAGGGCTTGATGTTCAATATCTCCAGAAGTAAATGACCTTCTCCAATCAATTCCTAGACCGAGTGTTTTAAATTCATCCTTCATTTTAGGAATAAAAAAATCTACAATTTTTTGTGGGTCTTCAAAAGAGTTTACTATTTGTTCAATCTCTTTTTCATTTTTTACATATGTTTGTATGTACCTTTTATATAAATCAATTTTTTTTTGGTCTTTATTTTTTATAGCTAGTGAAATACTTAAAACTGGTGTTCCAGATATATGGAAAGCTAATGGAAAAAGAACGTTTTTATTTAACATTCGTTGATATCTAGAGAAAACATCAGCTTCTATGACAACCCTAGCATGTCCAATATGCAGACTTCCAGAAATATAAGGATATGGGGTTGTGATGAAGAATTTTTCTTTCTTTTCTTCTTTTACTTCAAATATTTTAGCTGCTTCCCATTTTTTTTGCCATTTTTTTTCTATTTCTTTAAACATGAATAAATATAATGAGATGGATATTTAAAATTTACTTCTTTAACTATCTTACTTTTTAATAACGGGGATTTTAACTTCTCCTTTAATTTTTTTATGTTCTTTTATAAATAAACTTATTAAAGCAAATATTAACATTAAAATACCAATAATAAGAAACAAATCTGAATAATTAGTATTGTTTTTAATCAATACCAATGAGAAGATAATCGGAGAGATTAAATACCCTAGTTCATAGCCTGTTCTAAATACAACTAAAAATCTTCTTGTATCTTTTGATTTAATAATTTTAAATAAATGTGCTTCTCTTAATGGCTCAATTATAGCTGCGCCAACACTTGCGGAGATTATCAATATAGCGAAAATCAAAAAATTGTCTACAAAACTCAAGAATATAGCTATACTCCCTAATAAAAAAAATCCGATAAAGAATAACCATTTATAACTCCCTTTATCTGCTAATCTGCCTATTGGTAATTCCAATAAGATTAAAGGTAAAACTAAAGCAGCTAGAATGTAACCAATAATTTTTTCACCTAAATCTGCAAGATAAAGAGGAACATATGCATAAACAAAAACCCACCAAAATGCTAAAGAAATAGACATTAAATAAACAATAATTAAATCTCTTTGTTTAAAATAATCTTTTATGTTTGAATAAAATCCATTATCTGTTTCTTGTTTTATAATATTATATTTGGGTTCATCATACAAAAAGATCATTAATGAACTAAAACAAAATAATCCTCCAATAAGAAATATTGGGTTAAAACCATATGCTTGTGCGATTAATCCGCCTAATAAAGGACCAAATAACCAAGCACTATTTGTCACAGAAAAATAAGCTCCTTCTGTGCTGCCAATATTCTTTTTTGATACATGATCTCTAATCATTAAAGATATCGCAAAAACAGCAGCAGTAGAAAAAAATGTTTTAAAAACTTCCAAGACTAATAAAGAATAAATATTTTTTACAAAGACTAAAGCAAAAAAAGATAATCCTAACCCAAATAAAGAAATTCTAAGCATTCTTGTTTTTCCAGTTAAACAGATTAATTTGCCTACAACTAACGTAGATAAAATCCATAATACTCCCTGAAAAGATATAACAAACCCAACATATGCCTCATTTCCAACTAAATGTTTAATAAATAAAGGAAAGATAGGTGAAAGAAATGTTATAGCCAAACTATAAAAAAATGTGACTACAAATAGAGTAAAGCTACATCCTTTAGGTAATCTCTCTTTTATTCTAAACATAAATGGAGTTTAATATTTTAATTTATAAATCTTTTTAAAAATCGGGCCCGGTAGGATTTGAACCCACAATCTCCAGCTTAGAAGGCTGGTGCCATATCCAGGTTAGGCTTCTCGTTTACAATACGAGCCCAGATAGATCTGGTCAGGACCCAAATTTGAAATAAATTCTCTATTTTTATACTTTACTATTAAATAAAAAATAAGTTTTATGGATTTGCTGGATTATTTATACCTGATTCTACTTCTTCTAATTCTGTAACTACTTGTTCTTCTTCATCAGTGCTTGCTGTAGTTTCTAATTCTTCTAACTCAACAATATTTTCATCAACTAATTCTTCAGTTAAAACTGGTGTTTCTTCTGTTGGGGTATCAATATCTACCTCTGGAGCCACTGGTACTTCAGAGGATTTACCACATCCAAAAAGAGTAAATATCAATATTATTATAATGATATAGTTATATTTCATGATAGACCTCCTTTATTTTTAAAAACAAAAATTATATATAAAGTGATCTATTTCAAAAATGGTGATGCACGGGTAGCTAAGTGGCTAAGGCGTCAGGCTGCAGGTATTATGAGCGATATGCTATGATATTTAGATACCTGAAGATCAAGGGTTCGAGTCCCTTCCCGTGCTTTTTATTATGAAGAAAATAATTATCCATCATTCTGGAAATCATAATACTAAGGAGCTTATTTATTTTTTACATGTAGATAAATATAAATGGGAAAATATAGGTTATCATTTTTTAATTACTAAAAAAGGTAAAATAGAAAAAGGAAGAAATATAACTCAAGAAGGTGCCCATTGTTTAGGGCAAAATAAAGATTCTATTGGTATTTGTTTGTTAGGCAATTTAGATTATGAACAACCGAGTAAAGAACAATTAATTACTTTAAATAAATTAATAAAAGAATTAAATATTAAAGATATTAAATTGCATAGGGATTATTGTGATAAAACTTGTCCTGGAAAAAATTTTAAAAGGAAAATGATAGATGTTATTTGAAAAAGAAAAACAAATATTTTTAGCAAAGAAAGATAAATCAACAAAGGGGTCTATTGATGAAAATATTAAATCTTTATTGGACAAAATAAATAATTTCCAAAATTATTATACTACTTCTTCTTGTTCTGGTAGAATTGTTCTTCTAGATGATTTAAATAAAAAAACTTCAAAATTTTTATTTGTTTCTCATCATACATGTACTTTGCCTGAAATAACTCAAAATTGTTGGTTACTTGTAGAGCCACCAATAATTCATGTAAGATGCAAAGATTTACAATCTGCAATGTTTTTACTAAAAAATGGGGTAGATTCAGGATTTGGAAAATCTGGTTTAATCTCTATAGAAAAACCAGTTTTAGAAATAAATTCAACAGAAAGAATTTCCAATTATTTAATTCCACAACTGGATAGATTTTATTTAAACCAATTAAATGAATTATCTAATAAGAAATTAGAAAAAATGAAATTAAAGATTAATAAACTTTATTCTATTTTATAATTTTATGTTCGGTGAAAATTGAAATAGGTAAATTATAAGAACTAATTCATTTATTTAATAGTTCTTTTAGCGAAATAAATTTTTTATCAAAACTAACAATCTTTTTATTAAAAACTTTAACTCCTTCTTGATTCAGTAGTTTAATTTTCTTTTTAATACCTGAAGCATATCCCCCTATAAAACCATTATTACAAACAATTCTGTGACATGGAATTAATATAGAATATGGGTTTTTGTTTAATATCCTACCGATCCACCTATAGCCTTTAGAATTAAAAAAATTCCCTATTTCTTTATAGCTAGTAACTCTTCCAGACGGAATTAAAGAAATTAAAACATAGATTTTATTCATAAAAATAAAAAGTATGAAGATTTTATAAATCTTCTTCTATTTCATCGTTAACTTTAGTTTTTTTTCCTTTTTTTAAGGCCCAGACAACAACTAACAAAACTAATAATAAAACAGCTAAATCGATTGCTATCCAAGCTGCTGTACCTAATTCTAAATCATCGAAGAATCCTTTTGATGTATATGTTGTTACTGTTCCTTCATCTTCATCTAAAGGGGGATTTTGTGTATCGATAATTGTATTAGCTGTACCTTCTTCTGTTGTTTCTTCTTCTGTTGTTTCTTCTTCAGGCAAACTACAGTAAACTCCTAAAGTAACTGAATCTTCTAGATCATCTTCTTCGTATTCAACTGTTAGATCAAATACATAATCTCCGGTGGGTGTATTTTCTGGGATGTCTATTATAAAAGATTCTGTATATTCATCGTCTTGTCCCATTTCTTCTATATCTAAATTATTTGTAGTTTCATCATAGTTTAGATCTAAGTTTCTTAATTTTAGATTAAAGTCTTCATCGTTACTTCCTAGATTTTTAATATCTATTCTTGCTTGGGTTTTTTCTCCACATTCAACAGATTCTGGATTTAATTCAAATCTATCAACAGATAATTTATGATCTGGTATAGTAAGATCTACATCTATTTCTTCGCTAGCACAATTTATATCTTCGTCGCCTTTTTCATATGCTTTTACTACAATTTTATAATCGTTATCTTCGTCTATATCTTCGTCAACCTTTAATGTAACTTCAAAATCTTCATCGTTTCCATCGTTAATTTCTATATCGTCTGATTTTTCACTATCTATTACATCTCCAGTATCTACTTCAATTAGTTGTGCTTCTATTAAAATATTTAAATCGTCATCTGCATTATTCTCAACATTTACTTTAACTAGGATTTCTTCACCTGGATTAAATTCGTCTTCATCATCAGGGTCATCTATACTTATGTCTAAATCACCAACTTGACCAGCTTCACATAAGCCAGATTGTATTCTTAATGTTGTTGGTAAATTTAAACTAGTTGTAATTTGTGTTGCTGATACTTGAATATTACCTTCAATTATTTCAGAATCATAGTTATTATCTACATCTATATTTACATCTATTGTTCTACTTTCTCCTGGATTCAAACTTGCAATTGTGGTTGGAGAGATACTTAATATTATATTTTCTCCATCATTATCCTCTAATTCTGTAGTTGTAAAATCATGGTTAATTACAAGATTAGTTAGAATAACGTTGCCATCATTTTTTATTGCAAATTCTTCATTAGTTGTTTCTCCAGAATCACTAGAAATCTCTAATTTGGTTTTACTAAAGGAAAGAAGAGATTGTGGGTTAATTGAACTCACAACATCTAGATAAAAGTCTTCTTCGTCTGTCCAGCTTGCTAATCCAGACTCATAATAATAACGAGCAATTATTTGTCCTTTATAAGAACCTGCTACTGCTGTAGAAGGAACACTTATAGTAAAACTAACAGGGTAATCGTCACCTACAGCTAGATTTGTAATTCTAGGAATTACTGTTGTAGGTTTTGAAATTACATATGATTCATAATTTAAATCAGTAATCGTAACATCTATATTTCCTACCAATTCATCACCTGTATTTCTAACTAATACAGTGTATGTTACACTTTCTCCAGGTTCGGTTTGTAATTTTGAGCCTGAAGCAGGCCAAGTTAGACTGACCTGTGTAATACTAGCTAAAACGCTAATAACTACTAAAAATACACATAAAATCGCAAATACCGGTAATTTTGCTTTCATATTGGACTATGCCTCCTTATAATTTAATAGTCTAAAATTCGCCTCTTTTCAGTAATAATTCTTATCAAATAACTATTTAAGTCTTACTATGCTTGAATATATGCATAGATATATAAATTTAAGTGTTTTTATCTATTTGGTTATGATATGTATCTCTTTTTGAATAATATTATTTTTTTCAAATAATGTGATTGTTTTTTTTAATCTTAAATTATTTTTTAATAATTTGTTTATGTTTATAGAATATGCTTTCTTAGAATTGGTGATTATTAGAGGGGTTATAAAGATACATTTTTTATTTTTTTTGAGAATTAGATTTAATGCTACAAATAGATGAAAATATAATTTTTCTAATGAACTAATTATTTTTTTTGTTTGATCATCTGTCGGCGGTTTTGAAAATTTTGGTCCTAGATATGGTTGGGTTACAATTGCGTCTATTGAATTTTTTGGAATACATTGCGCTAAATCTTTACATGGAAGATTTATTAGTTTTGAATTATTTCTTAAGTTATATTCTTTTTTTAACCATCTTATATTTTTTTCTGCTTTTTTAAATAATTCTGGATCTCTTTCTATACCAATAATATTTATTTTTTTAATTAAGGCTTCTTGAAGAATTGTACCTATATTACAAAAAGGATCTAGTAACATTTGATTTGCTTTTATTTCAGAAAGATTTATTAGTATTTTGGCTAATCTTAAAGAAATAGAGTAACTATAATCTATATTTGGTCTTAGAATATCTCTTTTTTCTAGAATTGCGGGGTTAGTAACTTGAACTGTCTGTGCGACTATATTTTTATAGAGAATTATCTCTATACATTGATTTGGAAATCCGTTTTTATATAATTCTGTTGGAGAAACTTTCTTTAAATTTGATTTTGGTTTTTTATATGTTGCTTTTAATCTTTGATCTTTAAAATATTCTCTTAAATAATCTTTTACAAATTCTAAAAAATTATCGCTATAGTTAGTTATGTAATAAAATGGTTTATTTTTAGATCCTTGAAAGAATTCATGATGATTTAGGTTGTCTTCTAGTTCATTCAATGTCTCTGCTTCAGAGATTATTTCTGCTATTTTTATAGTACCGCCCAGTTCTTCTATTAACTTACTTGGTAAAGTTTTTAGTTCTGCGATTAAAAAATTATTATCTATCGCTAAAATTTCACTATCTTTCAAAAAAACTTTTAGTTCTTCTAAAGAAAGTTCTATATCTCTACCTAAAATAAACAAATATTTCATAGGGTTAATCTAATGGATAACTATTTAAAATTGATTTTAAAGATTTATAATCCTAGCGATTAAGTAGTAAATATACTTTGTCTCCTTTTCTAACCTTTTCTGTTAATAAAGCTATTTTTTCTCCTTTTTTAGCTAGGGTGACTGGTCTATTGTTTTTTTGTATTGAAGTTACTTGTTGAGTTAAGACCCCTGTTGTGGGTCCTGTGATTAGAATAGTATCATTTAATTTTAAAGATTTTGAAATTAAATGTATCTCTGCTGCTGTTTGTTTATTGAAATAATTGGTTACTTTACCTATTTCTATTTTTTTTGTTTTTGATGCGTTGCCTGAATAAGTAGTTATATCATCTTTATTTGGCATATCAAGATAAAATCCCTGTGAAAATTTTCGATTATATACTGAATTTAATCTTTCCATTAATCTTGGAAGTTCTTTTTTGAATTCGTTTGGATCATTATTATAGAAGTCTATTGCTTCTCTGTAGGTTTTTGTTACTGCATAAACATATTCTGGAGATTTTGAACGTCCTTCTATTTTAAAAGAAGTAATATTTGAATTAATTAATAAAGGCAAGAATGGCAAAGTACAAAGATCTTTTGAACTTAAAAATAAATTATTTTTTACTTGAATTTCTTTTTGAGTTTCTAAATCTATTAATTTGTAAGATCTTCTACATGGATGAATGCATTTTCCACGATTAGCAGATTCATTATATAATTCTTGAGAGAAAAAACATCTTCCAGAGATGGCATAACACATTGCTCCATGAACAAATGTTTCTAGTTCTAAATCTGTTTTTATATTTTTAATTTGTTTCAAAGATAATTCTCTTGCTAAAATTACTCTTTTAATTCCTAGTTTTTTATATAATTCTAAAGATTTTGAGTTTGCTACTGATGCTTGGGTAGATAGATGTATTGGAAT
>DATDVT010000045.1:0-65146 GCA_035289905.1 Candidatus Nanoarchaeia archaeon | reverse complement strand
GTTTTTTAGATCTTCAGGACCAATGTTTTGCAACACTAAAAGAACATCTTTAGCCTCTAATGCTGGACCAATTCCATTGCCAATTGGTTGAGATCCATTGGTTATAGCTACTTTAATTTTCATATTTAATTTTTTTCCAAGACTTATGAATCCTTTTTTTAGTAGTTTAGCTTCTTTTTTTATAGTTACTTTCGTTTCTCTTCCAAAAGGGATGTCTATTAAGACATGCGTAGCATTCAATGTTACTTTTTTTGCTAAAATACTTGCAATCATTATTCCTTCACAGTCAAGGTTTACTGGTTTTTCTATTTTAATTATTTTATTTTCAGCTGAACTTATGTTTAAATTTCCATCCCACACTAAACAACCATTTGTTTTTTTAATAATATTTTTTATTTCTTCTTTTTTATGAGCAATTGGCATTATTATTTCTACTACATCGGTTGTTCCAGCAGCAGAGGTTATTGATCTTGTAGATGTATTTGGGATTATTATTCCTGCTGCGGCTATTATTGGTACTACTATAGGAGTTGTTCTATTTCCAGCTAAACCACCAATACAATGTTTTTCTACTATTATTTTTTCTTTTAGTCCTAATTTTTCTATATTTTTTATAAGAGCCTGTGCAAAATAGGCTGTTTCTTCTGCTGTAAGGTCTTTTTTGTAACAACCAGATATGAAATAGGCAATTTCTGATTCAGTAAGGTTATTATCGTTTATATCATTTATAATCTCTTCTATGTCTTCTTTTTTTAAGGTTTTACCATCTAATTTTTCTCTTATATGATAAAGGGATTCTGGTTTTATGGCTTTATTAATTTTAATTTCTATTTTAGATTTAAGATTTAATTTTTTTCCTAATTCATGAAATAAACCAATTTCTCCCCTTTTTACATGCTTAGATTCAATATCTAAATCTACGATAGCAGTAGCTTTTTTTTTATTATAATTTATGTTAATCCTGTCTAATGGTTTTACATTAAGAAGATTAGCATCAGCTAGATTTAATATTGCAACTAAGGGGCCACCAGTAGTTAGATTTGTTATTTTAGTTTTAAGTTTCATCTTTAAAATGGGTTTCTAATAAAATTATTACTGTTGAGAGAATAATTGGACCTACTAAAAGACCAACAATTCCTATCATTTTAGCTCCACCCAATAGGCCTATTAGAATTATTACTGGGTGTAGTTTTGTTTTTTTATAGATTACAGTTTGTCTTGTAAACGTATCTATAAAACTTAATATGATACCAATTACTAATAAACCTATTGCTATAAATATTTCTTGTTCTGCTAACTTATATATAAAAAAAGGTATCCAGATTATTGCAGGCCCTATAAAAGGAATTAGGCCTAAAAAAGCTATAATTAATCCCCATACCCAAGGAGAGTGTATTCCCAATACTGAAAATCCGATTACAGTAATTACTCCTTCTATTAATGCTATTAAGAAAATCCCATAAATTATTGAGAATGTTGTTGATGAAACATTTTGAATTAGATGTTCTTTATTTTTAAAAGGTAAAAACGATTTTATTGTTTTTCTTATTTCTTCTCCTCCAGATATAAGATAGAACGTTGAATACAAAATAATAATTAAAGCAAATATCTTTTGAGGTATAGAGACTAAAAAATTTGACGCAACAGAGATAATGTAATTAAGCCCCTTTTCTATTGCAGAAGGAATGAATTTTCCTATATTTTCATAACTAGAAATATAATTATCTACCGATGTTTTTATAATTGTTAGGTCTAATGTATTATAAAGTAGCATTGATTCTTTTATTATCACTTCCGCAATAAAAATTAAAGGAATTACAATAATTAGTAATATTAAAATTGTGATTATAAACGCACTAATAGCTGGTTTTTTAACATATTTTTGTAATTTAATATGTAATGGATAAAATAAAAGTGCTAAGAAAAAACTAGCCAATATTGCTGAAATAAAAGGTTTTATTATAATATAAGATATATAGAATAAGATGGCTAATGCTGCGATGTACCCAATTTTTTTATGAATATCTTCTGTCATTATAGGATGAATATGCTTAATCTTTATAAATATTATTTAAAAAAATAAAAAATTATTGTTTACAACAATAGGTTACTGTTAGTTTAGTTGCATCCTTTGCTATATTATTTGGATATGGAGCTATTGTTATTAAATTCGCACTACTAGAATCTTTTTTGATTTCAGCTCTTATTTTTGTTGTTCCAGCTAAACAGGTTGTATCCCCAAATGTAGTATCTATTCCATTTATAGTATACTGTAATCTTAATATATAACATTGATCTACATTCCCAAAATTAACATCTCCATCTGGTGTATCTGTTGTACTCCCAATACATTCTGCTCCATCTTCAGTCATAACACATGCCTCTCTATTCGTAGCACAAAATATTTTATTAGAACCTACTGTATAATCATCCTCACAAAAGTATTCATAAACAGCATTGCCTATACAATAATCAGTTACAGTATCTACTAAAAAACCATATGATGGAATTCGACCTGTAGTATGACCTCCTCTATCTTCAAACATTCCACCATCACTATCAGTACAGAATATTTGATCACCACCAGAACTTGATGGAATTCCACCACTATAACCTTAAGTATCTCCACCCATACAGGTTTATCCAACCAATCCACATGGTGTAGGATCAACTGTTCCCCCAAATAATGCTTTTCCGGTTATAGTACTGTTAATAGTTAAAGCTATTACAATAATACCAAGTAGAACAATTATCGTTAAATATATTCTATTTTTATTTGAAAAATTTTCTTTTAAAACATTTGTTTTTTTCATAGAATACACTCCTTTTTAATTTAATAATTAATATTCGTACATAAATATTTTCTTTTGATCGAAGGATAGATTAATCTGTGAATCTTGGATGAAGTCTATAAATATATACCGAAAGGTTTTTTAATTTCAAATATTTACTTTTCATATGACAAGTAAATTTTTAATGGGTTTTGGTGTAGGTTTAGTACTAATGCCATTTGCAGGTTTTGTGAATAAAGTTCCCCTTGTAGGTATTTATTTAGATTCATATTCTACAATAATCTTTATTTTAATAGGTGTGGTGCTCATAGTTAAGGGGATTTAATTAAAAATTCTAATTCTTTAAAACTTTTAAAAATATAGGTGGGTCTTAATCTTTTTAATTCTTTTATTGGTGTATTAGAACCTCCTAAAATAATTATTGATTTGGTTTTTGCATTTCTTGCAGTTAATATGTCATAGACTGAATCCCCTATAACATATTTTGTTTTTGCTTTTATTATTTTTTCTGCTAAATATACTTCTTCAGGATTTGGTTTTGGATGTTTTACGTGGTTCGCAGTGATTATTACATCAAAATAATCCTTTGTTAGTTTCGCATTTTTCAACAAACAAATTAAATTTTTTTTATTGCTCATATTAGTTACTATAGCTATAAAATAATTTTTTTAATGTTGATTTTACATAAGGTATTATTTTTGTATATTTATAATATTTTTTTTGGAGATAATAAGAATGAAGATAAGCTATTTTCTTTATATTTTTAATATTTGGTTGTAATATTTTAATCATTTCTTTTTTTGGTAGGCCTAGCAAGGAAGTTATTTCTTTAGCTGACTTTTCAGGCAGATTCATTTTTTTAAAAGCTGCATTATAAGAAAGAATATGGGTTTTTGAACTATTTATAAGGGTATTATCTAAATCAAAACAAAGTAATTGATTCATTTTTTTAGTAGATAATTCCATATTAGATATGCAGAGCTTATTATAATCCCTAAAGGAAGGAGTAATAAAAATGCAGCTCTTAATGCAATTTTTTTATGATCTATTCTTTGTACTGTATTTTTTATTTTTTTACTAGTTATTCGTGCTTTAATTTTAATCTTTATTTCTGTCTCTTTGGCCTTTTTTTTCAATTTTTGTGTTGCTTTCATCTTAAATTTTCTCTTGCTAATTTTACAAATTGTTTTGGTTTTAATATCCCAAATTCAGAGACTATTGCAGTTACTATTTCGGGATTTATCTTTTCAAATGCATAATTATGTATTTTTATATTTTTTGGTGGGTTGCCCCATATCTCTTTTGGAGGCCTTTCTTCAATAATTGTTGGTTTAAATTCTGAAGATTGATTATCATACTTCCATGAATTTGTAATTATATATAAAGGTACACCAGAAGTATAACAAGTTTCAGCTACTAGTTCTGATCCAATTTTATTTATTATTTTACAATTATATGTAATTGCATCGCAGCCCAACATAGCAATTGTTGCGTGTTTTATTGCTAGTCTCATTGCAGAATCTATAAAATGATTATTTGGAATATTTAATTTAGATAATTCCAATGATGTAATTCTTCCCTGAAATTTTGGTCTTGTTTCTGTGTTATTTACTATAAATTTTTTAGGTAGTGCCTCTTTTAATGATTCAATAACCATAGAAGAATGACAATGGGTATAAATAATATAATTATTTTTTATTAATTTAGCAGCATTTTTATGCACTAGCTGAGATGTTTTGTCAAAATAGTTTAATGCAACATCAATTCCATTCTTTTTTGCATAATTAATTGCATTTCTTAATGTTGGTTCTGTAGCTCTTAAAGATAACAAGTGGTTTATTGCTTTTTCTGATGAGTCAATTTTTAGGGCTTTAAGTCCAGCAATAGCTATGTTTCGCGCTCCTTGTATCTTAAGGTTCTTTATATTATTACAAATCAATTCAAATTTTTCCATTGATTGATTTCTAATTTGTTTTATTATAAATGTTTTGTTTGTTATTGAATTCCAACTTATAGAAGAATACTTACCCCTAACGTATTGGGCAGATTCAGAACTATTTAGGAAAGTTTAGACAACTTTTATAAATAAGTATTTTAGATTTAGTTATTATGGTTTTAGAATCTTTAATTGATCCACAAACAGCCAAACAAAAGCCTTTGAAGTTATTTCTTTTAGGTTTATTATTTTCAAGTATGGCTGTATTGTTTAGTTTATGGGTTTTTAAAGCACAGACTTCTTTAATAATGGTTTTTTTAACCGTTGTTGTTTCTGTGCCTTTGATGTATGCTACTATAGAAGAAGAAGAAGAAGAAGATTGGAGAGAAGATTCTGAGAAAACTATTCTTGTAGAACATAGTAAAGCAATATTATTTTTAACATGTTTATTTTTAGGTTTCGTTGTTAGTTTTTCAATGTGGTTTATTTTTTTGCCTCAAAATACTGTAAATATGATGTTTAATACACAATTAGCTACTATAGAATCAATTAATTCTAATGTTATTAAAATAATGACTGCTGGTACTATAAACTATGGACTTGGCTTAGATACTTTTTTAAGTATATTGAGTAATAATGTTAAAGTATTGATTTTTTGTGTATTTTTTGCCTTTTTCTTTGGTGCTGGTTCTATTTTTATTTTAACTTGGAATGCATCTGTTATTTCAGCTGCTATGGGAACCTATTTTAGAAATTTGTTAGGGAATTATGCAGGTTTTTTTGGTTTTAATAAAGTGGCTGTTTATTTGCATATTTTTTCTCTAAGTCTAATGAGATATATGGTCCACGGTGTATTTGAGATTGTTGCTTATTTTATAGGAGGTTTAGCAGGTGGAATTATTTCTGTTGGTATTATAAACCATGGCGCTAACACCAAAAAATTTAAGAATATAATGTTTGATGCATTAGTATTATTATTAATTGCGGTTGGTTTATTATTGGTGGGTGCTTTAGTAGAAGTATTTATTACCCCGCAATTATTTTAGGTGTTAAGATGGGCGAAGAGGTTATTGAGGAGAGAATAAAAAAGATAAAAAATTATATTACTAAAGGTAAATATAAAATAGATTGGATTATTTATGGAATTTTAGCTTTTATTATTGGTCTTGGTTATTATATTAGAACTCTAAATTTAAAGTTATTAATTGATGTAACTACAAATAAATATATTCCTATGGAGTTAGATTCTTTTGTTATTTTGAAGTATGCTCGTTATATTGTTGAACATGGAAGTATGATGCAATATGATTGGGCAAGATATTTTCCTATAGGTTATAATCCTACAGGAGAATTTGGATTACTTTCTTATTTTATTGCATATTTATATAAAATTTTACATTTTTTTAGTGTTAATATTACTATAGAATACGTAGATGTGATTTATCCCCCAATCGCTTTTGCTTTAGGGTCTATTTTTTTCTTTTTATTAGTTAGAAAGGTATTTAATAAATGGATAGCTTTAATAGCTACTGCTTTTTTAACAGTGATTCCATCTTTTTTACATAGAACTCTTTCAGGTTTTTCAGATAAGGAAGCTTTAGCTTTTACTTTAATGTTTATTAGTTTGTATTATTTTGTTAGTTACTTCAAAGAAGAAAACTTTAGAAAATCTTTAATATATGCTGGGATTTCTGGTTTATTTTTAGGATTAATGGGTGCAGTTTGGGGTGGAATAGGAATTTTACTTTACGCCTTTACCCTATATTTTTTATGTTTAGCTTTATGGAATAGATTAGACAAAAAATTATTATATTGTAGTTGGTTATGGTTTTTAATATTTTATTTTGTTCGTTTTATAGGTGCCCCACACAAATTTCAAATACTTTCTTTTTTAAATGACTTGCCTTCACAAGCGATTTTTTTTGTTTTTTTAGGGGCTACAATTCATTTTGTTAGTAAAGATAAAAATCGGTTTAACTTTTTAGGGAATTATCAGAAAAAATTACCTAATGTTTTTTGGTCTTTTATTTTTAGTCTTTGTTTTATTTTCTTTCTTTTTATTATAATTAGGGGTTTTAATGGATTATCATCTTTATTTAATACCTTATTTTCTAGTTTAGTTTCTCCTTTTAGTGAAACAAGATGGGCTTTGACTGTTGCTGAGTCTAAGCAACCTTATCTAAGAGATATAATTGGTGAACTTAATAGATTTGTTTTTTATATTTTGTTTTTTGGATTAATTTATTGTGTTTATGAACAGTTCAGAAAGCTAAATAAGATTACAGGTTATATCTGCGCTTTTTTTTATGCCTTTGCTTTAGTTGGAATATTATACAGTCGTTATAGTCCTGATTCTGTTTTTAATGGAATTTCTTCTCAGTCTTTGTGGTTGTATTTTTTATCTTTGTCTAGTCTTATCTTTGTTCTATTTTATGGAGTCTATCGGAGAGATATCTTAAATAAAATATATGATTTTAATAGGATTGATTTTGGGATTTTATTTTTCTTAGTTTGGGGGTTAGTCTCTTTTGTTTCTGCTAGGAGTGCTATACGTTTGCTTATGTTTTTAGCTCCAATTGTTGTTATTGGTTTAGGTTATGTCATTTACACTCTATTTTTGAAGGCTTCTTTGTTAAAAATAGATATTGTTAAAAAAGTTGTCTATCTTTTGATTTTGATTTTGTTTGTACCACTATGGTGGAATATGTATAACGTTGCAGCAGCAGAGGTTTCAGCTACTGGACCGAGTTATAATGCTCAATGGCAATTTGCTATGCAATGGGTTAGAGAGAATACCCCTAAAAATGCTGTTTTTGCACATTGGTGGGATTATGGATATTGGGTTCAGGTTGGTGGAGAGAGAGCAACAATTAGTGATGGTGGAAATGCTAGATACGCAATAAACCATTTTGTTGGTAGATATTTATTGACTGCCCAAAATTATACTGATGCTTTAGATTTAACATATGCCAATAATGTAAGTTATATTCTTATGATTGGTGATGAGATTGGTAAATATCCTGCTTTCTCTTCTATAGGAGCTGATAAGTATTATGATAGATTTAGTTGGATCACTGTTTTTAACTTAGATCTTTCTAAGAGTTTTGAATTAAATAATTCTATGGTGTATACTTATTCTGGATCATATGCTTTAGATGATGATTTTCTTTATCAAGGTATTATGTTTCCTAGAACACAAGCAGGGATTATTGGTATTCAAGTTCCTGTTGATAAAGGAGCTTTAAGTGCTGATACTTTGGATAATAATAGCATTAGTAAGCCTTTAGCACATGTTGTTTATAATAATCAATTATATCAAATTCCTTTAAATTGTATTTTTATAAAAGATCGTGAATTTACTTTTGATGGAGAAGGTTTAGAAGGTTGTTTAAGGATACTACCCTCAGTTAATGCCGATGGAAGTGGTAATTCTGTTGGTGCTGGTTTATATCTCTCTAAAGATGTTAGATTATCTTTGTTTGCGCATCTATATCTATATGATGAAGTTAATTCTTATTTTGAAAAAGTATATGATGGTTCAAATACTGTCCCTTTAATAATCTATCAAGGAGGAACTATAGGGCCAATTAAAATATGGAAGGTTAATTATCCAGCTGATCAAATAGACAAGCCATGGATGAGAGATACTAAATTACCTGACCCAGGTGTAGAAAAAGTTTTACCAGGTTTTTAACAGGGCAAGCTTTATTTACTTTTAATTTTGATTCTTATTTATGGAAAACCTAAGCATTTAATGGAAGTATATTTTAAAAAGAGTTAGTAAAAGCATCGATAAATTAGAATGTTAATATTTATAGAAATCCTATTATGAACATTTTAAATAAATTTTTCCAAATACTCATTACATTCTATTTTAAAAAAGAAACATTTAATTAGTTTTGATTTTTAAGTTTAAGATGAACACTGAAGACTCTGTAAAAAATTTGACTATTGGTACAGGTATAATTTTTATTGGATCTTTTTTATCTAAATTGTTTTCATATATTTTTAGAATTATTGCTGCACGTTCTGGAATGGCTGATTATGGTCTTTTAACATTGGGAGTTTCTTTAACTGTTTTTATTTCTGTTTTTATTACTATTGGTTTGGATCATGGTGTTTTAAGGTATGTTTCTTATTTTAAAGAAAAAAATGATTATAGTAAAGTTAAGATGGTAATCTATACTTCTATGAAAATTACTTTTATTTTAGCATTTTTAGTTTCTGTATTATTATTTATCTTCTCAGATTTTATTTGTGCGCAATTTTTTCCAAATTTAAACCAAGAAAAGTTAAGTGCAATTATTAGGATAGTTTCAATTACAATTCCATTTGTTACTATTTCAAGGATGTTTTATGCTTCATTTAGGGCTTTTCAAATCCCTAAATATGAAGTTTATACTAAAAATATCGCAGAACCTTTTTCCAAAGTTATTCTTGCTTTTATTTTTGTTTCAATTGGTTTTGGAATTTTGGCAATCTCTTTAGCATACACTATTTCTATTGTGATTAGCATGTTAATTGGATATCTTTTATTACAAACTATTTTGAGAAAATATAAAGTAAGTATAGATAAAAAAGGAATTTTTAAAGATATTTTAAGATATTCTTTTCCTTTAGTTTTTGTTAGTTTATTTTTTACTTTAACTTTATCTCTTGATACGTTTATGATAGGCCATTATAAAACTGAAACCGATGTTGGTATTTATAATGCTGCATCTCCAACTGCACAGCTTATGTTTACTGCACCTTCTTCTATTCTTGCTTTATTTTTACCGATTTTGATGGCCTTATATATAGGAAACAAAAGAGAAGAATTTATTGATTTATATAAAACAGTAACAAAATGGATATTTATAATTAATTTGGTTCTTGTTACATTATTTATTATATACTCAAAAGAAGTTTTATCAATATTCTTTGGTGCTGAATATGCTTCTGGTTATTTAGCTTTAATCATTTTATTGGTTGGCTTTTTTATAAGTTTAATCTTTCATCCGGCACAAAATGTTTTATTAATTTTTAAAAAGTCAAAATTAATTTTCTATAATTCTATAATTGCTCTTCTAATTAATGGCGTATTGAATTTTCTTTTGATTCCTAAATATGGGATAATTGGAGCTGCAATATCTACAAGCTTTGTTCTTGTTTTGTGGGGATTATTGAATTTTATTCAAAGTTATATTTGTTTGAAAGCAACACCATTCAAGGGTTCTTATTTAAAAGTATTATTTATTACTTTAATTATTTCAGTTTTATTTTTTAATATTAAAAAATATGTAATGATTTCCAATATCTATCTCCTTGTAATTTTTTCAATTTTGTTTTTATTTTCTGTATTTATTTTATTACTGATAACTAGCTCTTTTGACAAAAACGATATTTATATTTTAAGTTTGATTAAAAAGAAATTAAAGAAAGGCTAACTATTCTCTGTTTTATACTCTATATCTTTTTTCTTTATACCTAACAAGAATAAAATCCTATTTCGTCTTTTAAATAATTTTAAGATAAATCTAGGATTTTTAAGATATTTGAGATAAGTTAATTTTAATGAAAAATTATTAGATTTTTTATTTTTTATTCTTTCTTGAATTTTATCGAATAATTCTTTGAATTCACTCTCCTTAATCTCTTTAGATAATCTTAAGGAGGGATTATAATTATGTACAAATAAATCTGATAAATTTTTTATAGTAAATTCAAAAGAATCATTAACTAAACCTTCTTCTTTTGCATAATTCCATATATCTGTTTTTGGCATAGGAATTAATTGATTTACATTCATCTGATTTAGGTTTAGTTCTTCTATGAAATTGAATGTTTCTAAGATATCCTCTTTTGTTTCGTTTGGACAACCAATTAAAAAAGAACCACTTAGTTGAAAATTATATTTTTTGCATAATTTTACAGCGTTTTTATGATCTTCAACGGTTAAGGTATTTTTTTTAAGATATTTTAATATTTTTGTAGACCCAGATTCGAATCCAAAACCAACATGGGTAACGTTCATTTTTTTAAGATCTTTAATTAAATCTTCATCCACAAGATTAGATCTAAGTAATAAGCTAAATCTAATTTTTTTATTTAGTCCGTTTTCTTCTAATTTATTTGCAATTTCTTTAACACGCTTTTTATCGGCAATGAATAAATCATCTGAAATATGAATGCCTTCTACTTTATATTTTTTATATAATAATTCAATTTCATTTATGACATAATTTGCTGAATGAAATCTAATTTTTTTATTCCAATAGCTACTTGAGGAACAAAATGGACAGTTATATGGACAACCCCTAGAAGTAAATATTGTTGTAAAGATTCCGATATTGTCACTTCCAGCTTTAATCTGAGGCAATAAATAGATTTCTTTCATTTTCAAAGAATTTCTATCTGGATAAGGAATTTCGTCTAAATTTGTGATTAGTTCTCTGGGTGGGGTTGTATACATATAGTTCTTTGTTTTGAAAATTAAGCCTTTGATATTTTTTAAATTATCTTCAGTTAGTTCATTATCTCTATTAAACAGATTTATTAGTTCTAAAATTGTTTTTTCTCCCTCACCGATAATCCCAATATCAAATTCAGATTCTTCTAGATGATGTGGCATTATTGTAATATGCACCCCACCTATAATCAATTTAGCCTTTGAGATTTTTTTAATTTCTTTTGCATATGAGTTAGCTCTTTTGAAATCAGTAGTCATTGCACTAATCCCAATTAAATCGTAATTATTGTTTTTTATATTTTCTAAAATATCTTCTTTATCAATTATTTTTATTTCATTATTCTTACTATATTTTTTAAGATATGCAGATAAATAAGCTAACCCCAGAGGGGGATCAGTTGTATTTTGTTGTAGAGATATTAAAGCAAATTTCATAATTTTATTTAGAAAGAGCTTATTTAAATGATTTATTGAAAAGTTTTATAAGCTAACCATTTATTAAATTTATATGAAAGCTTCTGGTATTGTAAAATTAAATTTATCTTCTAAATATAATAAAAAAGAATTAGAGTACAGAGAGAATATACAACAAAAAGAAGAGGAATATGATACTTTTGAAAAATGGTGTGTAAGATTGCAAGATGGAAGGGTTGATTATTTGAAGAAAATAATTAAAAAGTTAGAATTTTCTGGTAAAATTTTAGAAATAGGTGCAGGATCTAGTTGGTTTAGTTGTCAGCTATCAAAATTAGATTCTGTTGAACAGGTATATTGTTTAGATTTCTCAGAAAAATTAATGATAGAAATAGTTCCAAAGGTTATGGATTTATTCAAAGCCAATAAGAATAAAATGAAACGAATTGTAGGGGATTTTTATAATTTAGATTTTCCTGAAGCTTCTTTTGATATGGTTGTTGTAGACGCCGCTTTACATCATATTGATGATATGAATACCGCATTAAAAGAAATAAAAAAAGTCTTAAAGAAAGATGGAAGATTGGTTGCTATTAGGGAGCCAATAATTCCATTATTTAGACCAAGTTCAAGAAAAAATTTTGGTTTACATGAAAGATCTTTAGGTGTTACTGAAAAGATATATACCAAAAGTGAATGGACAAATTTTTTTGAAAAAAGCGGTTTCAGTATCAAATTTTTATCAATTATTCCAGAATATAATCTAAAATATAAATTAATTAATCTATTTCCCTTTAGTTATTTAAATGGTTATTTGTTTGCCCATTATATTTTTTTAGCTAATAAAAAATTATAAGAAAATTTATATATCACTCTTTGTTGGTCATTTTCATGACTACATATTTTGTTACTGGTGGTGAAGGTTTTATAGGGTATCATTTGTGTACTGAATTATTAAAAAATCAAGAAAATATTGTAATAAGTTATGATGTTTTAAAACATGTTATTCCATTGACTGAAAGTAATTGGTGTTTCTATCAAAATTATAGGGTTAAATGCCTACAAAATTCTAGATTAATAAGGGTACGAGGGGATGTGAATAGTAGAGGTTTACTTAAGGAAACGTTAGAGAAATATAGGCCTGAAATTATGTTTCATTTAGCAGGATTATCAATTGCAAATGTTTCTCATACTCATCCTGAAGAGGCTTTTCATGACCTTTTTATGGCGACAATGACCTTAATAGATGTAATTAGAAACTTAAGTTATAAAATTAATAGGTTTATTTATATCTCTTCTTCAATGGTTTATGGAGATTTTAAAAGAGATAGCTTAGGGAGTATTTTACCTGCTGTAGAAAGTTGGGAATGTAATCCAAAATGTATTTATGGTGGGATGAAGTTATGTGGCGAAACATTAGTTAAGGTTTATAATCAAAGATTTGGTTTGCCTTTTGTTATAATAAGGCCTTCAGCAGTTTATGGTCCCACTGATAGCAATAGAAGAGTTACAGAACTATTTCTTATGGATTCTTTAACAGGTGGAGAATTTGTTTTGGATAATGGTGGTTTACATCAATTAGATTTTACGTATGTTAAGGATTTGATACAAGGTTTAATATTAGCGTCTACATCTAAAAAAGCCTTAGGCCAAACTTTTAATATAACAAGAGGAGAAGGAAGAACAATTAAGGAGCTTGCTGAGATATTAATGAAATTAAATCCAGATCCTGGATGTAAATTAGTTATTAAAAATGTTAGTGTTTATAGACCTAACAGGGGTACATTAAATATTTCTAAGGCGAAGAATCTTTTAGGATATGAACCTAAATATTCTTTGGAGGATGGTATGAAAGAGTATATTGAATTTGTTAAGAGTACTTTATTAAATTCAAATAAAAGGTAGTGTAGAAAAATATGTATTTTAATTGGAATAAATAAAATGAGAAATTTGTATATAATCGGTACTGGTGCGCAGGCAAAATATATTATAGAAATTTGTAAAGATTATCATATTCAGGGTTTAATTGATATCTTAAGTAGAGAACATATTGGAAAAATAATTAATGGTGTAAAGGTAATTTATTTCATAGAAGATTTTGAAAATTTAGTTAATAATTTAGATGGAGAAGTTATTGTTGCTTATGGGAATAATCAAATTAAAAAAGAGATTGTAATTAGATTAGAGGCAAAAGGATATAAATTTGCAACAATTATTAGTAAAAATGCTTATATTTCTTCATTTGTAGATATAGGGGAGGGAACAATAATTAATCCCAATGTCACAATTTTGCCTAATGTGAATATAGGTAAACACGTAATAATCCATTCCGGTTCAGTAATTGAGCATGATAATGAACTTGGTGATTTTGTTAATATTGCTCCTATGGTTTCAACAGCAGGCAATGTAAAAATCGGTGAGGAAAGTTATGTTTATACAGGATCTGTTATTATTCCAAAGGTTAAAATAGGGAAAAGAGTTATTATTGGTGCAGGTTCACTTGTGTTGAAGGATATACCTGATGATTCAGTTGTTTTCGGTGTACCAGCAAAAGCAAGGGAGGGAAAATTGTGAAAATTCCTTTTTTTGGAAAAGAAAGATATTATCAAGATAATAAAGATCAAATCTTAAAGATCATAGAAAAAGTGTATTTACATGGTAAAGTGGTTATGGGCCCTGAAGTAGATGATTTTGAGAAAAAAATTGCTAAATATTGCGATAGAAAGTATGGGGTGGCAGTAGGTAGTTGTACTGATGCTTTGTACTTTTCTTTTTTAACAGCAGGTATAAAAAAAGATGATGAAGTATTACTTACAGGTTTCTCGTTTATAGCTTCGGTTACTTGCATTTTAAGGGCGGGAGGTAGTCCTGTTTTTGTTGATATTGATCCTAAAACTTATATGATGGATTCAAAGGATTTAGAAAATAAAATTACTGATAAAACCAGATTTATTTTAGCGGTTGATATTTTTGGAGATGCATTGAATATCGTTGAATTAGAAGCAATTGGAAAAAAATATGGGTTAACTATTATTGAGGATGCAGCTCAATCAATTGGGAGTAAATATAATGATAGAAAAGTAGGTAGTTTAGGTTTGTGTAGTTGTATAAGTTTTGATCCAACTAAAATATTATCTGCTCAAAGCAATGGTGGAATAATTCTTACAGATGATTTTGATTTTTATGAAACTCTTTGTAAATTAAGATATCATGGGAAGAACAAAATAGGAGAATTTGAAATTTTAGGATTTAATTCAAGAATATCTTCTGCACAAGCAGCGATCTTAAGCTTTAATTTAGATAATTTGAATTTTTGGATTGGAAGGCATAGAGAAATAGCAGATATGTATTTTAGGGGATTATCTAACATTTCGCAATTGAAAATGCCATTAAATCGAAGAGAAACAAGACATGTTTATCATAAATTTGTAATGAGAACCGAGAAAAGAAATGATTTAAAAAAATGGTTAATTGAAAATAATATAGGGTGTATGATTCATTATGATAAAGCCTTGCTAGAAAATAAACTTTTTGAAAATTTTATTTTTAGAGCTGAAGGTTTAAATGTAATAAATAAAATTAAAAAAGAAGTGATTTCATTACCTATTCATGCTTGGTTAACTGACGAGGAAGTTAATTATATAATCCAGAAGATTAAAGAATTTTATCAAAAACCTTAGAGTAAATTTTTTCTATTCTATCTACATATGATTTCATTGACATTTCTTCTACTTTTATTCTTAAGTTTTGTCCTATTTTTTTTCTTTCCTCAGGGTTTTCAATTAAAAAATTAATTTTTTCTTTCCAGAGATCAATTTCTTCTGGTGGTAATATATAGTTATATCTCTCAATAAAATCAGAAGTACCCCCCCTACTGCTAATAATAAATGGCTTTGAGGCAGCTGAAGCTTCTATAATTGTAGCATCCAATGGAGCAGACCAAAGATGGGGTGCAATAAGAATATCAGATGCACTATAACACAATGGAATTCTTTTAAAGGGTAGTCTTCCTGTTAATACTATTCGATTGTCTAATTTCTCTTTTTTTATTATTTCTAAAACTTTATTATAGAGAGGTCCATCTCCCACCAATAACAAAGATACATTTTGATTTTTTCTAAGAATCTCAGGCATAAATTTAAAAATTTGTAAGATTCCTTTTGTGTAAAAAAAACTACCGATAAATGTCACAACTATTTTATTTAAATTATATTTTTTTTTGAATTCATCTATTCCATGAATATTTTCAAATTTTTCTAAAATTCTTGCCCCAGGATTTATAATAACATTAGATTTAATACCACATTTTGCTAATTTATTTTTTACTGTCGAACTAACACAGACCTTTACATCTGCAGAGTCTATTAATTTTGCAATTTTTTTTAAATGAATCCATTTATATAGGTCAATAATATATCTTAAATTTTTTGAACAAGATTTTAAGTTTTTCCAACTACAATGTTCACATTCTGTTGCATTCGGTTTTAAACACGTGCTTTTTGGGCACGCAAACCAAAAATCTCTTATATGTACTACCGTTGGTAAAGAAAAATGTTTTGCAGCTAAGATTGCAGCTTCTGTTGTTGTATGATCCTGTGGACTAACTAAATCAATTGAATATTTTTTGATTAACTCTTTAAATTTTCTTTTCAGATAGAAATTTTTTATATAATAAGGCCATTTTTCAACAAATTTTATTTTTTCAGTATTAATATCTGGAAATTCTTGAGATGCTGCAATAATTATATTGTGGCCCCTATTTCTTAATTCTATAACATATTGAGAAATACTTACTTCAGCACCACCATATCCTAAGCCCTTTGAGTTTGTAAATAATATGTTCATTTTTTTAGTATATCTTTTTTCCTTTAAATATCTTTTTAATAAGTAATATTTATATTCTTTTTTCTTTTCTTTTTTTTATGAGAATCGCTATGGTTAGTATGTTTTATAAACCCACTATAGGGGGAGTTGAAAAGGTTATAGAAAAATTAGCTACTAGATATGTCCAACAAGGTCACCAAGTTGATGTTTTTTGTTGTGATGGGGATAAGCATGAAAGAATAAAGAAAAAATATGAAGTTATTGATGATATTAGGGTCCATAGAGCTAGGTATTGGTTGAGGCTTTCTTTGAATACACATATTTTTCCAGGTGTGATTTGGATGTTATTAAAATATAAATTTGATATTGTTCATTCACATGTTGGTGCACACGATTATATTTTATTTACAGGTTTGATAGCAAAATTAAAAGGCAAGCCACATATTCATACAACACATTGTCCATGGACTGATAAATTTAGACCTTGGCCAGTTAGGTTTGCTTTATTTTTTACTGACAACTTTTTTAATTATTTAAGTTTTAATTTATGTAATAGGATTATTGCTATTACTCCTTGGGAGGTCCCTATTCTTAAAAAGTGGGTTAATGAAAGTAAAATTACTGTTTTGCATAATGGCATGGATGCTAGTTTATTTAAAAAGGTGAAGAGTAATTCTTTTAGAAAAGAGATTATGAAAGATCCGAATAATAAACTAGTCTTGTTTTTTGGTAGGTTAAATCCAACAAAAGCGCCTGATCACTTTGCTAAACTAGCAAAAATGATTTTAAAGGAAAGGAATGATATTGAATTTGCTATTGTTGGCCCTGATGAAGGTTTGATGGATGAAGTTAAAAGAATTGTTGATAATCATCCAATGATTCATGTTCTTGGAACTTGGCCTCACGAAAGAATAAACGAGATGTATCAGGCCTCTAATTTGTATGTTTTACCGTCTTATAGGGAAGGACTACCTTTGACACTTTTTGAGGCTATGGCTTCTGGATTGCCTATAATTGCTACACCTTGTAATGGGGTTCCATATGAAGTGAAAGATGGAGTAAATGGATATTTAGTAAGATATGGTGACTTAGAAGAACAGAAGAAAAGAATTTTAGAGGTATTAGATGATTCTGATCTATCTAAGAAATTTTCTAAAAGCAATATTAAAAAAGTGAAAGACTATACTTGGGATAAGATTGCTGAAGAAACATTGAAAATCTATGAAAGTGAAAAAAAGAAAATCTCCAAATAAAATATATTAAATATTTTTTAATGATTTAGTAACTCTGATTTCTATTTATGCTTTACATTAATTATAAATTCTATTTTTAGAACTAGAAAGCTTTATAATTCTTTTTTTTATTTTTACAATATGAATTATTTTAATCTTTTTTGTGCAATAATGAGTTTTCTAATAGTTTATTTAGGTACACCTAAGTTAATTATTTATTTAAAGAAACTTAATTTAGTTGTTAAAGATCAGAATAAGAAAGATAAACCTTTAGTTCCACAATCTGGAGGCTTAATTGTTGTAGTTGGTATGTTGGTTGGTGTTTTTATATTTATTTTTTTTAGAACTTTTCTTCTTCAGACTATAATCTTAACAAAAGAGAATCTTATTGTATTATTTGCTTCTTTGTTATCTATTATTATAATTACTTTTGTAGGGTTTTTTGATGATTTGATAATCAATAAAGAAAAAGATAGAAGTTATGGTTTAACCCAATGGCAAAAGCCATTATTGACCTTATTTGCTGCAATTCCTTTAATTGTTATAAGCGCTGGACAAGAAGTAGTATGGGTTCCTTTTTTAGGTAGATTTAATTTTGGGATATTATATCCTTTATTATTTGTTCCTATTGGCGTTGTTGGTGCTTCTAATATGGTTAATTTGCTAGGAGGAATTAATGGTTTAGAAGTCGGTATGGGAATTATTTACATCGGCTCTTTAGGTTTATTTGCATTTGTTAATCAAAGTTATATTGCTGCTTTAATTAGTTTAATGATGTTTTCAGCTTTATTGGGTTTTTTTTTGTATAATAAATATCCTGCAAAAATCTTCCCAGGAGACTCTTTAACTTATTTTATGGGTGGGGGTTTAGCAGTGATTGCTATTGTTGGAAATCTTGAAAAAGCAGCTATTATTGTGTCAATACCATTCATCTTAGAATTTATTCTAAAGTTAAGAAGTAATTTTAAAGCTCAGTGTTATGGAAGGTGGGTTAATGGTAGAATTAAAACAGACTATAATAAAATATATTCTTTAATGCATATATTTACGAATAAAGGAGAATATACTGAAAAACAAATAATGCGGTTTTTTATTTTAATTGAATTATTTTTTGCTTTGTTAATATGGGTGATTTGATTGTTTAAAAAATTATTATCTAATCAATTAATTTTAGATAATTTAATATTATTTTTTGCTTTTAATCTAGGAAATTTTTTAGGATTTTTATATCATTTTTTAGTCGGGCGTTGGTTAGGCCCTGCAAATTACGGCTTACTTGGTTCTTTGTTAAGTATCTTGACTTTATTGGCTATATTTTATTATGCATTACAAAATAATATTGCTAAACAAGTCTCAGAATTAAGTATTTCTAAAAATTATAAAGCAATTAATCTTTTATTTAAATTTTTTTTAAAAAGATTTATCCTATATGGTTTTTTTTTGATGGTTATTTTTTTGTTGTTTTCAGGATTGATTGCTGATTATTTGAATATCCATATTTTTTATATTTATCTTATGGGTTTATTCTTCATAGTTCTTTTTCTATTAGCGTTAGTAAGAGGAATTCTTCAGGGTTTACAATGGTTTAAATATTTAGGTTTAAATTATATTTTTGAAGGTTTTATTAAACTTTTTTCAGTAGTTATTTTCTTTTTTTTAGGATTTAATGTTTTTGGTGCAGTTTTTGCAGTTTTTTTATCTAATCTTTTACCAATTATTTTAGGGATTTTAATTCTTAATAAATTATTTAAAAAAGGCTATTCAAATTCTATAAATTTTTCAGTTTTTGATTCTTTTTCTTTTGTTTTTATGCTATTTTCTTTGACTGCTTTTTATACACTAGATGTTTTTATGATTAAACATTATTTTAGCTTAGAAGAAGCAGGCTATTATATTGCTTTAACAGTTCTAGGAAAAATTATTTTAGCAGGATCTCTTTCTATAAGCCAAGTAATGATTCCTAAGCTCTCTCTAAAGCCAGTTAAAGAAGCTAAGTTATTATTGCTTAAATCTTTAGGAATGATTTTGATTTTTTTATTACCTGTACTTATTTTTTATTTTTTATTTCCTAATTTAATTTTAACTTTGTTTTATGGATCTACTTTTCTACCAATTGCAAATTTATTGGGTTTATATTGTATTTTTATCTCATTTAATGCTTTATTATTAGCCTTGGGCTATTTTTTAGTTATTATGAATAAGTCAAAAATCCTTTTTATTTTATTTTTATTTAATATTTTGGAGATTTTTTTGATTTATTTTAGACATAATAGTTTAAAAAATGTTATTTCAAATTTAGTAATTTTAATAAGTATCTTGTTTGTTATTTTATTTATTTATACTATGAGGTTAAAAAATGAAAATAATGATTGCTTATCCCCCATTAAAGAGTAATAAAGGTGTTCCTTTATTAACTCAGAATCGTCAGTTTCAATGGTTTAATAATCCTACTTACATATTTCCGATAATTCCAGCGTCAGCAGCTACTTTATTAGATTCTAAAGGTTATGAAGTTATTTGGAAGGATGCAATTGTTGAGGGTTTATCTGAAGAAGAGTTTTTAGAATTTTTTATTAAAGAAAAAGTAGATTTGATTGCTTTAGAAACTAAAACTCCAGTGGTTAAATTACATTGGAATTGGATTAATAAATTAAAAGAAATTAATCCTTATATTAAAGTTGTTTTAATGGGAGATCATGTTACTGCTTTACCTGAAGAATCTTTTGATAACTCTTTAGTTGATTATGTTATTACAGGGGGAGATTATGATTTTTCTTTATTAAGTATTTGTGATTATATTTTAGGTAAAATAGATTATTTAAAGAGTGGAATTTATTTTAAGGATGAAAATAAAGTAAAAAATTCTGGACCTTTGAATCTTAATAAAAATGATTTAGATAGTTTACCTTTTATTGATAGAGAATTAACTAGATGTTCTTCATATAATATTGAATATAATATCCCTGCAAGACCCTTTATGTACATCATGGCTGGAAGAGATTGTCCCTACGGGAAGTGTAAGTTTTGCGCTTGGCCTGTTTTATTTCCTAAATTTAGAGCTAGAAGTGTTAATAATGTATTAGATGAAATAGGTGTACTAATAGAAAAATATTTTATTAAGGAGATCTTTGATGATAGCGGAACTTTTCCTGGCGGAGAATGGTTAGAAGAATTCTGTAGAGGTATGATTGATAGGGGGTATAGCAAAAAAATAAGATTCAGTTGCAATATGAGGTTTGATTTTTTATCAGATGAAAAATTAAGATTAATGAAAAAAGCAGGTTTTAGGTTATTGAAATTGGGTTTGGAGAGTGGCAATCAAGACACTTTAGATAGAATAAATAAAGGTATTAAAATAGAACAAATTGTTAGAGGGTGTAAATTAATTAAGAAATATAATTTAATTGTTCATTTGACTATGATAATAGGCTATCCTTGGGAAAGTAGAGTAGATGCTATGAATACATTGAAATTAGCTAAAGAATTAATGCTTAGAGGAGATGCAGATATTTTACAATCGACTGTTGTTATACCTTATCCTGGAACGCCATTGCATAAAGAAGCTTTAGAAAGGGGTTGGTTTAGATTTGATTCTAAATTTTATGAAAGATATGATATGAGAGAGACTGTTTTGAAAACTATAGATATGAGCAATGAAGAGGTATTAGGAATATGTCATATGATTTATACAAAAATATTTTGGAATCCAAAATATATTCTAAGACATTTATATAAAATAAGAAGTTTCGATGATGTTAAATATACTTTAAGGGGAGTTAAAGCTGTATTAGGGCATATTAAGGATTTTCAGTAATGAATTTTTTTAATTTAAAAATTAATTTTTTCCCTGTATTATATCTTATAGTAAATGGAAGTTGTTTTATTTTATTTAAATTAATAAATTCCCACGGATGAAAATAAAGCATGAAGTAATTCTTATTTAGTCTATATGCTAGGTTAAAGTAAATTAATGGAAGAAATCTAAATGCAATCCAAAATAAAGGTAATCTTAGATAAGGGAATACTGTAATTGGGTATTCTTTTATTCCGTTTTTTATAAATGGTTTCGTTGGTTTTGTTAAATTATTATAATATCCAGGAATAAATGTAGGGTGGAGATTAGATGAATATTCAAAGCCAGCTTTTTTAATAATACTGTACTTTGGGGCTTTTAAATTTGGGGCTCTAAATCCTATTATTCTTGTTTTTGTTATTTTTTCTAATTCTTCTCTCGCAATTTTTAAATATTTTATAGGATTTTTTAATTTAGAATAGTCATGTGAATGTTGGTATCCGTGTGACCCAATTTCATGACCATCCTCTTTTATTTTAAGTATTAATTCTGGATATTTTTTTGCAAAAGATAAAGTAACAAAGAAAGTTGCTTGAATGTTTGTTTCTTTTAAAAGATTTAATATGTTAATCGTACCATTTTTTGAGATCTCATAGATAGATTCTTTATTGTTATACCTCTTAAGTAAATCAAATTCTTCTATATCAAACGTTAACCACAATTTTTTCATTATTTTTTTTAAATAATAAGTTTTATATATTGTTTTATAGTTTTTTAGATAATGGATTATAAAAAATGGTTATCTTTAATTGGAGTTATCATTTTTGTATATATATTATGGCATATAGGTTGGACTGATTTAACAAGTAGTTTTAAAAAAATAAATTTATTCTATTTTTTAATTGCTGTTTTAATGGTTGTTCCTTTATTAATGCTTTATACTTATAAATGGTTTGTAATCTTAAAATTGCAAGGATTTAAAGTACCTTTTTTTAGACTATTTTTAATAAGCTTGATAGGCATATATTATGGTTCTATTACTCCTTCTAGGGGGGGGGCCATTATAAGATCTGTATATTTGAAGGATTATTGTAAAGAAAATTTAGGTAAGTGTACTTCAAGTTTTTTTTTAGAAAGGGTTTTTGATGTTTTAGCAATTTTAGGATTAGCTTTTTTTTCCATTTTTTTTGTTGCGAATATTGTTAATAATTTTTTAATTTATTTAATTATATTTTTAATTTGTTTTTTGATTGCTTTTTGGTTTTTTTATAGTAAAAAAAGAAGTATTAAGGTTTGTCGGCTATTCTATGAAATGTTTACACCTAAAAAATATAAAGAGAAATTAAAAGAAATTTTTGATAGTTTTTATGAAAGTTTACCACCAATTAGAAAATGTTACAACTCTTTTTTTATTGTTTTATTATATTGGTTAGGAGATTATATCTTTGCATATATTGTTGCATTATCTTTTGGGTTTAAAATTTCTTTTTTTGCATTTTTGTCAATTATCCCAATTGTCACCTTTATAAGTATGATCCCAATAACTATTAATGGATTAGGAACTAGAGAATTAACTATGGGTTTTTTATTTGGAAAGTTTGGTGTACCTTTTTCTGATGTTGTTGCTTTCTCTGTTTTGTCTATGTTTTTAGTATTAATTATCCCATCTTTAGCTGGTTTTTTTATTAGTTTAAAATGGAAAGATTTTAAATCATAAAATCTATATTTTATAAAATGCGCAAATTAATAAATTGTTTGTTAGCAATCTAATTATGGTTAAAAAGAAGATTTTGTATTATGTACCTATTATCTTATTATTTGGTTATTTAATCTTTAGATTAGTAGATCAATCTAAAATAATTTATATTTTTCCTTTAGATCATATTAATGATATTTCTAGTTATATGAACATGTTGCATTTTTTTGCTAAATATGGTTATCATACTCATATTTTAGATTGGTACTATCCTCCGGGTATTATAACCTTTGATGTTTATGCTCCTGGATGGATATTTTTTGCATATCCTTTTTTTAAGATATTTGGTGATGTAAAGATTACTGCATTTGTGACACTAATTGTAATGTTTCTTTTAGGGTTTATAATTTGTTATTATTTTTGTAGATTAAATGGGTTTTCTAAATTAAAATCTATAATTTTCTTTTTCTTTTTCTTTGTAAGTCCTATGGCTGTTGGGGATTACATAAGACAAATGAGATTGCCTCAAATGTTAGGTTGGATATTTTTATTGATTTTGATTTTGATAGTGTTTTATTATAGAAATAGGGAATTAGATAAAAGATTTTTATTGGTTGCACCTGTATTTGCCCTATTAATTGTTACACATTCTGCCGAGACTATTCTTGCTAGTCTAGTTATTTTAGGATTATTAGTTAAAAGAAACTTAAAAGATTGGATTTATATTGGTTTAACTTCTTTATTAGGTATTGTTTTATCTTTACCTTGGTTATATACATTTATTGTTCGTTCTAGAGAATTGGTTGTTGACGATTTTATTTTTTCTAATTGGTTATTCCGTTTTTATGGAGGATTTAAATGGTCAAATATTTTAGGGTTAATTTTTTGTTTGGTTTTTTTATTTTTATTTTTTATTTATATTTTTAAAGATAAAAAAGTTAAATGGAATGAATTTTTATTTTTTTTCCCAGTTTTATTATTCACTCTATTATATCTATTTAGATTAATTCCATATATCCCTTTGTTTAAACATTTATATCCTGATCCTGTTTTACAGTTTTTGATGTTTTTTGTTTTATTTTTTTATTTTAGTATTAAACTGTCTAATAAATGGCTTAGGATCGCTTGGAATATTTCTTTAGTAGTTATACCTCTTCTTTTTATTTTAATTAGTTTGTGGCATACTCCTTTCTTTGTCGTTCCTACTATGAATGAAAGCTCTGTTTTAGAGATTTTTGAGTTTATAGATAAACCTTATATAACTATGGGCTCTTTTCCACCAGAAAGATTATTTACTAGTGCTATGGTATCATATGGCTCTATTTATTATAATGCAATTAGTGCAGGGGGGTGGGCTTGGATTATGGTCAATTCAGAGCATTTAAAGAAATTAGACGTATTAACAGATTCTTTTTTTAATAGAAATTGTGATGGTTTTTTAAAAGGTTTGGATAAATTAGATATAGATCAAGTATTTAGTTATGGAAAGGATTGTGATTTTTTACTAGAATGTGATTTTAAATTTATAGTCCAAAGGGAAAGGGCTTGTTTGTATGAGAAGCCTATTTTTTAAAAACTAAATGTTTATAAATTATTTATAATGGAATTGGCTAATCAATTTTTAAAAATTATGAATTAAATTGAACGAATTGTAATATTTAAAATGGATATAATGAAAAGTTGTAATCTGTGTAGAGGAAAGAGTTATGTATATGCTAATTTTGAAGATTATAAATTATTAAAATGTATTGGTTGTGGATTGTTATTTACAGATCAAGATTCTATTATTAAAAAAGATCTTTATTCTATAGATTATTTTAAGAGCATTCATGCTAATTTTTTTGCTGATTGTGGTAGGGATTATAAAAATTGTATAAATAAAAGTAAAAAATTACAAAATTTTTTAAGAGTTTTGAATAGAATTAAAAAGATTAAAAAAAACGGAATATTATTAGATGTTGGTTCAGCAACCGGTGTTTTTTTAGATATGGCTAAAAAAAATGGTTTTAATGTAAAAGGAGTTGATGTTTCTTCTTATGCCTGTAAATGTGCTAAGAATTGGTTTAATTTAAATGTTGAATGTGGTAAATTAGAGGATTTAAATTTAAAAGACAATTCATTTGATATAATTACTATGTGGGATTTGATTGAGCATGCGCCTGATCCTAAACAGTTATTAGCAGAAGTTAATAGACTATTAAAAAAAGATGGAATTATTTTTATATTAACGGTTAATGATAATAGTTTAATGGGGTGGTTAGCTGATTTTTCTTATAAATTAAGTTTCAAAAGATTTAAAAGGTTTATAAAATTAATACATCCAATTCATCATAATTATCATTTTAAATTAAAATATATTAATAGATATTTAGAAGATGGTGGTTTTAAAATAATTTGGAAAGAAAAAAGTGAAATGCCTTTGGAAAATATTGAACAGGATAAAATAATAAAGTTTTTCGCTAGGTTTTTATACTTGTTCTCTAATATTCTAAACCTACAGCATGAAATTAGATTAATTGCAAGGAAGAAATGAAAATCATTTTAATTTTTCCTCAATGTGATTTAGAAGATAGATATTCTAATAAAGTAAAGATTGATAGAGGCTATTTGCCCCCATTAGGTTTAGCTTATCTAGGTACAGTTTTAGAAGAAAATAACCACAGTGTTAAAATTTTAGATTTGCAAGTAAATAATCTTTCTTTAGATGAAATTTGTGAGTTTGTTAAAGAATTTAAACCAGATGTAGTAGGTATTTCTGTTTTAGTTAATATTTATAATAAAGGCATAGAGATCGCAAAACATTTAAAAGATAAATTAGGAGTTAAGATAATAATTGGTGGACCTCATGCTTCTTGTATACCTCAAAAAATTTTAAAAGAAAATGATTTTGTTGATTTTGTTATTGTGGGAGAGGGAGAATATAGTTTTTTAGAATTAATTAATTCTTCTTTTAATAAAGATATTAAAGGAGTTTATTCTAGAGAAAATGGCAATCTTATTTTCGCAGGTTTAAGAGAAATTATTGAAGATTTAGATCAAATACCTATTCCACGTAGAGATTTTTTTGAGATGGAAAAGTATATTCCTTTGCCTAATCAATATAACATTTTACCCATTACAAATATGATTACTGGAAGAGGATGTGGATATGGAAAGTGTACCTTTTGTTTTGAGGCAGGAAGATTAGGACATAAATATAGAAGAATAAGTCCACAAAGAGCAATTGAAGAAATAAAATATTTAATTAAAGAATATAAAATAAAAGAGATTAGTTTTTGGGATGATGAATTTGTTATTGGTAATAAATGGGTAAATGAGTTTTGTGATTTATTAAAGTCTGAAAATATTGAGATTAGGTGGAGTTGTTATGCTAGAGTTAATTATGTTAATCAAGAGATTTTAAAAAAAATGGCTTCAAGTGGTTGTTGGAATATATTTTATGGTTTAGAAAGTGGTAATCAAGAATTGTTAGATAAAATTAATAAAAATATTACTTTAGAACAATCACGTAATGCGGTTAGATGGGCACAAGAAGCAGGTATTCAAGTAAGAGGTTCTTTTATGTTAGCTTTACCTGGAGAAACCCTAGAAATGGCTAACAAAACCATTGATTTTGCATTAGATTTAGATTTAGATTATGTTCAGTTTTTATTTACAACACCCTATCCAGGTACAAAGTTATATGATCAGTGTAAAGAAGAAGGAAAAATAATTAATGAAAATTTAAATGATTATTCTGTTTTTAAAGTAGTATTTTTACCTAAGGGTTATAATTCTGTGGATGAATTAATTAGGATTCAAAAAGAGGCCTATCGTAAGTTTTATTTTAGACCAAAATATATTATAAAACATATAAAAAGAGTAAAAAATTTTAATGACATTAAGAAGTATTGGTTGGGTTTAAAATTTGCTATTGGTATGAGTCGTTAATTTACCCTTTTAATTTTTTTGAATAGGATTGGCATATATTTTACTATTTTTAATTCTCTTTTGAAATCAAAACTACTTTGTTTTCCTGCTTCCCATCTAACTGGAAATTCTTTAATTTTAAGCTTATTTTTTTGTGCTCTAAGTAATATTTCTGCATCCCAAAACCATCCACGTTTAAATAATGGATCATCGTCCATTTGTAGAATGATTTCTTTAATTTTTTCTGATTTAAATGCTTTAAATCCACATTGATGATCTTTTATCTTTGATCCAAATAAAATTTTTATAAGAGAGTTATATGTTTTACTAATTATTAATCTTTTCAAACTTCTTACACTTTTAGTTCCTTTGTATCTACTTCCTATAGATATATCAAACCCTTGTTTTATATAATTAACTAAATCTTCAATTCTAGTAATATCTGATGCTAAATCTATATCCATAAAACATATTATTTCATTATCAGGAACATCTAAAAACGATTTACTGAGATTTTCTCTTCTTGAAGGACCATTTTTAAAATATAAATAATTTATTTCTTCGTATTCTTTCATAAATTCTTTACAGATTTCTGAGGTTTTATCTGTTGATCCGTCATCTATGATGTTTATTTTAAACAAGTCTTTTAGTTTTTTAGCATTTTCATATACCTCTAAAATATTTTTTTTAGCAATTTTTTCTTCATTGTAAATAGGTAAAAAGATATTTATCATTTTAACATATCCTTGATATAGCTTTCATTATTAATTTTGGGCTTGTTAGCATAATTAAACCCTTAATACCGTTACCTCTTAAATAAAATTTTTTGTATGCAAGAGCATAGATATCTTCAATCTCTTTTTGGCTTAATGTAGGATGTTTTAACACAGCTTTTATATATCCACTTTGTTCTGAGTAGTCAGTTTTGTTTTGATCTTTATACCAGCCTTTTTCTATAGCAATTTTATATAGTTCTGTTCCTGGAATAGGTGTAAGTAATGTAAAACTTGCATAATCTATTTTGCTTTTAATTGCGAAATCTATTGTATTTAACATTTCTTCTTTTGTTTCTGTTGGTGATCCTAGAATAAAATATCCATGGATTTTTAATTTGTGCTCTTTTATACTTTTTATAGCCTTTTTAATATCCGTTAGAGTATAATTTTTTTTAAAAAATTTTAATGTGTTTTCGTTTGCAGACTCTATCCCTAATGAAATAGTTATACAGTTTGCTTTCTTTAATATAGAACTAATTTCATCATCAATTAGGTCTGGGCGACATCTGATTCTCCATCTCATATTGATTTTTTCATCTATAATTTTTTGGCAAAAATCTATTAACCATTTTTTATTTAAATTAAATGTTTCATCAAAAAATTCAAAATATAAAATATTATGCTTCTGAATCACTTCTTTAATTTCTTGAATTACATTTTCTATACTTCTTTTTCTTATTTTTTTATATAATGGATTACAGAATATACAGTTGTAGGGGCATCCTCTTGAGGTTATAATACCAGTGCATACATTTCCTTTTGTAAAAATACTAAAATAATATTTATTATTTAATAGTTCTCTTGCTGGAAATGGATACTCATTTATATCTTTTTCCTGATCTTTAATTGGAGTAGATATAATTTTGTTTTCTTTTTTAAATATTAAATTTGGAATTTCTTCTAGATTTTTTTTTGAATTAATCGCTTTTATTAGTTCTGGAAGTGTATCTTCAGCTTCTCCTTTGATAACATAATCTATATTTTGATCATTAATTAAAGTTTCTGGATTGATCATTGTATGAGGTCCACCAATTATTATTGGTATATGAAGTTCTTTTTTTATTTCGTTACTAATTGTTAGTACGTTTTTAAGTAAGGGTGATGGACAGGTAATACCTATTGTTCTTGGTTGTAATTTTTTTAATTTAAAAATTAATTTTTTTAAGTTAATTGCTTCTGCTTCCATATCAATTATTTTAGTTTTCAATCCCTTTTTTTGGCAACTTGAAGCAAGATAACATAATCCTAATGGTTGAATAATATCTAACTCTCTATAAAATGCAAGATTTAATTTTTTTTCAGCTTTAATATAATATGGGGGGTTTATGAAGATAATATCATCCATTTAATTTTTTCTCCTATATTATTAAATTTATAAATATATTTAAATTAAAGTTATTGGTTTTTGAATATTTAGATCATTTTTTTGTTTATATTTGATTTGAATTCAGCTTATTTTAAATAAATACAATATCTTTAGCATAATTAAGTTAATATAAACGATATATTTCTTTTTTTTATGGGTAAATATTGTTTTAATTCAAAAGGAGATGATCAAGTTCAAACACAAATGGATTTGGCTAATAAGATCGTTCTCGAGAGAATTAGAGGAGTAAGAAGTATTATTTTGTATGGAGGTTTTGGGAGAGGAGAAGGGAGTGGTAGGTTTATTGATGGTAAATTTTTTCCAGCAAATGATTATGATGTTTATGTTATAACTGATAAAAGAATAGATAATGGATATATAGAAGAGGTTGCTAGATTGGTTGCTGCAAAATGGAATAAAAAAGGAATTACTTTAGAAATTTTTGATAAAAAACAGACTTTAGGGGATAATTTTTATTATGATTTTAAATGTTTAACTGTTGATCAATTAAAAACTTTATTTCCTATGCTAAGGTATTATGAATTAAAAAATTCTTCTGTTGTTGTTTGGGGTGAGGATTTAAGATATTTAATTCCAGACTATAAGGTTAAAGATATCCCAATAGCCGAGGCTGCAAGGGTTTTGTTGAATAGAATGACCCATTTAGTAGAATATATGTCTTTAGATGGAAAGCATGATCCTGAGATGTTAAAGTATTTTGTTGCTAAGGCTTATATTGATGCATGTACTGCTTTGTTAATTTTAAGCGAAAAATATGCCCCCACTTATTTTAAAAGAATGCAAATTTTTAAAGAAACATATAAAAAAGATTTTTCTGAATTATATTCTTTAATACCCCATCTTGTTGATAGAGTTGTTGAAGCTACTACTTGGAAATTAGATTTAGATAGGGATATTAATTTAAGTGATTTAGAATATTGGCATCAGGCAAGAAAAGATATGTATGAGATTGCAAAATACTTTTTTTCTAAGTTTACTGGAAAAGAAATAAGGGAGATTAATGATTTAAGTAATGTTATTTTAAATATGAGAAAAGAATACTATGAACAATATGGATATTGGTTTTTGAAATTAAGAGGAATAGATAATAAATTAATTCCTAAGGTGATGCGATTTTCTTTGCCTTATTATTTCAAATATAAATATTTTTTAAGAGTTAAAGAACAAATAAATAAAGATTACTATAAAATATTCTATTCTTCTTCCGGGCCGGATTTAGTAATATTTTCTGCTCTGCCTTATATATTATTTTCTTTGAAAGAGGAAGGGGTAGATAAAGAAATGTTGATGAAGGGTAGAATGATTTTAAGTAGTATCTATCCTGTAAAAGGCAATGATTGGGAATCAATAAGCCAAGATTATGCTAATGCTTATGTTGCTTTCTTTTTACAAAAGATAGTTTAGAAAATATATTTTTTAATTAATGAATAAGCTTTTTATATAAGTTATTTTTTTATGTTCTTTATGAACGAATATTATGAAGTCAACGGTAAAGACATTGTTAGGTGTGATAATATATCTGATTTTAATTATGCTGTTGCTTTTACTGGTTCTAATCGTCTTTTCTGCTTTAAAACTACGGAGGAATTAGGTAAGTATCTTGATAGCTTAAGGCGGGCTAATTGTGAGTGTTATTATGAATTATTATTTTATGAAAGGGTAGAAGATAATGGAGATAGTAATTTTAAATCTAATGGAACGGTTTTAGAGGCAAGATTAATTAATCTTTCTCAAGCAAATTAATTTAAAAAACCAAGAAAAAAGTATGTCTTTTATCGAGAAAGTTTAATGTTGTAATTAATAACCATTATACTTATTAAAATTATATATTTAATATTGGCATTAAGAAATTATTAGATTTAAGCAAAAAAATAAGGTTTAAATTATTGTTCTATCTTTAAAAACTATGAAAACATTAATTATTTGTTTGGATGCCTTAGGTTATGATCAATTAGATAAAATGAAGTTTTTAACTAGTTTTCAGAATAAAGCTAGGCTAAAAACAATTTTTGGTTATACTGGGATAGAATTTAGTTTTTTTACAGGTAAGAAACCTATAGAAAATGATATTTGGGTGGAGTTTATTAAGAAAGATGGATATTTTAGATTTTTAAAAGATAAAAAATATTTGAAAAGATTTAGAAGCGCTTTAGATTATTTTTTTGCTTTAAAACAATATTTAGATGGAAGAAGTTATTTGTGTAAGCTGCATAATATTCCTTTTGATGTTTTTGGTTGGGTTGATGTAGCTACCGAAAGAAATATTTGGGATGTTAAGGATAGTTATTTTTTAAATAAAAAATATTTATGTTATTCTTGGCCTCATTTGGTTATAAATGGAAAGCATAGACTTAGACCCTTTTTTAATAATGACTGGAAAAAGGCTAAATCTTTTGTTAAATATTTTAATAGGGATTTTGATGTGTATTATATTCATTTGGTTGAATTGGATAAAACAGGCCATAAGTTCGGTGTAAATTCTATAGAATTTGAAGATTGTTTGAAAGAAATGGATGATAGAATTAAGTTTATTGTTAAGGCTTTTGGTGAAGGAAAGATAATTATTTGGAGTGATCATGGAATGAGCAATGTTGAATTTTTTATAGATATTAAGGATTTAGTTGGAGATTTTAGAGGAAAAATGTTTATTGATTCTACAATCTGTAGGTTTTGGGATGTCGGAGAGAAAATTCTAGATAATATAGGGGATAGTAGAGTGATTATTTGGGATGAAGAAATGATGAGAAAAAGCGGTTTACCCCCTGCTGGAAAGCATGGAGAAACGATAATAAGCTTAAAGAATGGCGGTGTTTTTTGGCCAAACTATTACAACAAAGAAAAAATAAAAGGAATGCACGGTTATCAGAATTTGGATGGTGTGTTTATTTCAAATTTTGAGACTCCTAAAGAATTGAAACTATGGGATTGTTACAAATATATTTAAATATTTTAAGTTCTTATGGAATTAATGGAAAAGAGATTTGTTGTTGAGTCTTATTTTGATTATATTGAGGTTTTAGATGAAATAATAAATACTTTAAATTTTAATAAGATAGTTGTTAAATATGATTTGGGTGAAAAAGAGGTTGAGGTTAAGGATTTAGTTGATTTTTTAGAAGATTTGTATGAAAATGAGAAGGTTATTGATATTAAGTTTTGTGATGAGGTAATTATGCATATAAGCGAGTCTGAGGTTTGGGTTGATGTTTCTGGGAATTATATTGATAAATTAAAGGAATTAGAAAGCTTTTGTTGAAGATATAGATTATATAATATGAAATATTTATAAATTATTGAGATAAGTTTATTTTATGGAAGAATATAACCTATCTAAACAAGTAATTATTGGGGAGGGAATATTTAAGTTTAAAGATATTCGGAGAATTATTTATAAAATTTTTAATATTTTTAATTTACCTGAAGATAAGAATATTAGAATATTATTAAAACCAAATTGTAATAATGATTTAAATGCTTTGATTGGAAATAGTACAGACTTAAGGATTATTATTTCTATTATAGATGAGTTGAGGAGCAGAGGATATAAGAAAATAATAATAGCTGAGGGTTGTAACTGTGGCATCAGTCATTTAGGAATTGATGTTTTGAAAAGGTTAAGAATTAAAGATCTTGGTAATGTTTTAGGTGTGGATGTTATTGATTTGAATAAAACAGAATTTAGAGAAATAAAGTTAGCTGATGACAAGTTAGTTAAAGTTAGTGAAGAATTGTTTAAAGCTGATTTTGTTATTAATTTACCAAAATTAAAGACCCATATGGAGGCAACCATATCTATCGCAACAAAAAATTTAATGGGTTGTTTACAAGGATTAGAGAAAAGAAGAATTCATGATAATTTTTTTCCCAATATTGTTTCTTTGGGTGAACAGATTAGAGTTGATTTGAATATTGTTGATGGAATTGTAGCAATGGAAGGTGATGGTCCAGGAGATGGAATTGCTAAAAAAGTAGGTTGTATAATTGCTGGAAAAGACTGTTTTTTTGTAGATACTGTTTGTGCTAAATTAATGGGTTTTGATATTGATGAGATTGAATATTTAAGGCTTAAAAAGAACTATTTTACTGAAAAAGATTTAAAAATTTTAAGTGATATTAAAAACAAATTTAACTTTTTAAGACCTAAAAAAAATCTTGCTGCTTCTGTTTTATTGAAAAATATATTTGTTAGACCAAGGTACTGGAAAATTTTTGATCCTTTATTTTCCTCTGGTCCGATTCCAGATTTTTTGTATAAAATAAAGGTTAGACAAGATGTATATATTCTAGATGAAATCAATGTAAAAGAAATTAAAATGATTGGTAATAATCGGATTTTAGAAGAGTATTGCCCGATGGAGTTAAGGGCTGAAAATGGAAAAATTCCTATGAATAAATGCATTAAATGTATGTATTGTTATATATTAGATAGCAATTCTTTCAAAATTAATGGCGACTTGGGATATTTGCAACAGCATATAAATAGATTCGGTAAACATATTATAAGGTTAAGTTTATAAACTAGTTTAATATTACTTATTAAAATAAGAGGTGATTAAAATAGAAAATAAATATTTTTATGGAAGTTTAGTTGCAATAGTTTTAGTTGTTGTCATCGCAGCTGTCGCTATGTTTACTTTGAATAGTACAAGTGAAGAATATACTGGTAATTTTGTTGCAGGTACTGGCAATTTAAGTATTGCTTCAACCGGTTACGATTAATACGTATGTTAAAATAAAAGATAGAGCAACAGGTCAAATTGTTAAAGATTTGGGATTAGTAACCCCTGGGGTCGGTTTGGAAGTTCAATTACCATCTAATAAATATTATATCCTTGATTTAGTTCGATCTTCTATGTCAGATACTTTTTGTAATATGGAATTTTATGTATACGAGCTTAAAAAAACTTTTGTAAGTGCTAATAATTGTAATGATCGATATAATGCTTATGCGTTTATAGGTGCAAAAGGAAAGAATTTAAATTTGAATTCTCAAAGGGGGTTACCCTATGATCCATCAAATTTGACAAAAATGACTCCTAGAATAGAAATAATAGATGGTCAAAATTTACAGAAAACCTATTATTTAGTAGGCCCTTCAAACCAAGAGACAAGTATAACAGTAAGCTATGGTCCAGTAGGTACAACAGTATTCCCATCCTCTTAATAGGAACTTTTTTATACTTTTATTTTTTTAAATTAAGATGGAAGAAGAAATTAATACAATTCAAATGAGTAAACCACTAATGGATTTGATGAAATTGAGGGGTAAAAAGATAAGTATTGATTTGATTAATGGTAAAAATTATACAGGAATTTTAGAGTCTTTTGACGTTTATATGAACATTGTTTTAAAGGATTGTAAGATTACAGATAATCAAGGTACTAAGGACTATGGTATTGTTTTTTTAAGGGCTTCTTATGGGGTTTTGAATATATAAATTAGAATAAGCAAAGATTTTTAATTTTTTAGTTTTATATTTAGTGTATGGTTAAGGTTTCTATAATAATTCCTTGTATGGAGATAGGAAGGGGTTTAGAGAGATGTTTAGATTCTATTTCTAGATTAAATAATCGAAGTTTTGAAACTATTATCTTGCCAGATTTTAATAAAAAAATACATTTTAAAGATTATAAAATAGTTCCTACAGGGAAAATAAGGCCAGCAGAAAAGAGAAATTTAGGGGTAAAACTAGCTAAAGGCGAAATTTTAGCCTTTATAGATGATGATGCTTATCCTAGAACCGATTGGATAGAAAAGGCCTTAATTGCATTTGAAAATAAAAAAATTGGTATTGTAGGTGGTCCTAATTTAACTCCGAAAGAAGATAACTATTGGAGTAAATGTGGGGGTGATGTATTAACTAGTTGGTTAACTGGTACTAGCAGTATAAGGTATCAAATTGGAAAAAAACCTAAAAGGGTTTGGGAGTTACCCACATGTAATTTATTCATTAGAAAAGAATTATTTAACTTTGTTAAAGGTTTTGATACTACTTTACTAACTGCTGAGGATTCAAAATTATGTTTTGATATTCTTAATTTAGGTAAAGAGGTTTGGTATTTTCCAAATATTATTGTTTTTCATCATAGAAGAGAGTTATTTATAGATCACGCTAAACAAATGTGGATATATGGGAGAGATATTGCTTGGTTATTAAAAGAACAATTTTCTTTTGAAAAAATATATTATGGAATATTAAGTTTATTTGTTTTATTTGTTTTTTTTGGTTTTATAATCAGTATTTTTTTTGAATGGTTTAGATTAATTTATGTATCATTCTTATTACTTTATTTATTTATTGTTTTATTTAGTTCTTTACTTTTTAAAATAGAAAGAAGTCTATGTATCTTTTTTGGTTTGATTCTAACGCATTTTAGTTATGGCTTTGGATTTTTGTATGGTTTATTTAGAAGTAGACATTCTACTCTTTATAGTCAAATATGGTAGTTTATTTATTCTTTTAGTAAATAACTTTATTATTCTCCAAGCCATTCCAGGAACATATTTGTAATGAAATGTTGAGAATCTTCTCTCTTTTGTAGGCACAAATATTTCAGTTATTTTTTGATTAGCTTGTTTTAGTTTAAATAAAAGTTCTACATCAAAATCAAACCCATTACAAGTAAAATTTTTATTGATTTTATTAAATGCCTTTTTTCTTAAGAATTTAGCTCCAGCTTGGGTATCTGTATAATTTAAGTCAAGAAGTACTTTTGAGAGCAAATTCCATCCTATAGCAAGTAATTTTCTTTGAAATGATTCATTTACATCTTTAAATCCTTGATTTTTCCATTTAGATGCAATTACACAATCATAATGCTCATTTTCAAATTTTGAGATTATCTTATGGATGTATTTATGTTCAAAGGCGTCATCCGCATCTAAGAATCCAAGAATATCTCCATCTGCTTTTTTTAGACCAGAGACTACAGCATAACCCTTACCCTTTATTCCAGAGTATTCTAAAATTTTTATTTTATTGTTTTTTTCTTTATGTTGTTTTATTAAATCAATAGTAGAATCAGTACAATTATTGCAAACGAAGATTATTTCATAATCTTTATATTCGCTAAGTAGCTTTTGAAAATTTATTATTGTGTCTTCAATTCTTTTTTCTTCATTATGTGCAGGAACTATTAAAGATATTTTAGACATCTTTTTGTATCTCAAATACGAAAACTACAGGATTTTGTTCTGAAGGAAAGACTTTAATTAGTTTTAACCATTCAGGAGGATAAGTTATCATTTCTTTAGCCCATGGGCTTGATTGTTCTATAAGAGAGAATATTAAGTATTTAGCATTATTTTTTTTAGCTGATTCTTTAATATTTTCTGCACTACCCGCGCTATTAAAATTTAATGTTTTTCTTTCTGAATAATATACTATCTTGGGAACTGGATTTGTGTAGATTAAGTCTTCTTTTGTTGAAATACTTTTTACAAATTCTGCAGCTTGTCTCTCTTCGTAATAACTATCTTTTTTATAATTTATAATTTCTTCAGTACTCTGATATACAAGATAGCTGTTAGTTATTATAATAACAATTATGAGAGTTATTGCAATATTTTTTCCGTATTTTGTTAAAGGAGTATATATTTTGAATAGGATCCATGCTATTAATGCATAAACTATAGGATAAGACCACAGAAGATATCTTTCTTCTAAATATTCACTAAAGATACCATGATAAATTAATGGAACTAAAATTATTAAAGCCACTAGAAGTTTTTCTTTGATCTCATTGTTTTCTTTTTTAATTAGTAAATCTGGGGCTAAGATTAAAGGATAAAAATAGTAACCAATTGCTATTATGAAAATTATAAAGAAAATAATTCCTAAATTTTGCAAATAAGACATAAAATAAATAGAAATCCCTTTATAACCAAGATAGATTGATGGGATTACAATTTCTGTACTATCTTCAGTTATGGTATAATGTTTTATAAAATTAGTTAATCCTCCAATATGTTTGTAGTGAAGATAGATAAAAGGAGTCATTGTTAAAAGAATCATCAGTAAACAAATCCACACTTTTTTGTTTTTTATGATGTTTAATCTTTCTTTTGATAAAACATAGACCCCTATAGGTACAAGAACTAAAGAAGTAGCCATTCTTGTCATAATTGAAATTGATAGCATGAATGTTGCAAGGTACATATATTTTGCTTTTTCTTCTTTTATATAACCTTTCCAGAAAAAATATAATCCAAAGACTAAAAATGGCGTAGCTGGTACTTCATTCATAAGTCTAGTCGTTAAAAATAAATGGATTCTATTGAATATTGCACACGAAGCAGCAATAAGACCTACGTATTTATTATTGAATATTTCTTTTGCCAGTAAATAAATTCCAAATACAAATAATGTTGAGAATATAACTTCTGTAAATCTTAGTGTTATTTCAGTTGCACCCAGTTTATATAGTCCTGCCCAAAACAAAGGTAATAAGGGAGTTCTTCTATAATACCAGATATCATTTAAATAACTTAATCCCCCCCATCTTTTTGCTGCTGAAAGATAGTCTGCTTCATCCCACCAAACCGCAGAGTTTATAGTCATATATTTTAATCTGATTAAGAATGCTAAAACGATTATTATTAATAAAAGAATATTTTCTTTTTTATTTAACCAAAGTTTTGTTTTTTCTTTTATGAGATTTAGATTCATTATTGATTTTACTTTTTAAATAACTTAAAAAGATTTGCATTTGTTTAATATTTATTGTATGAATACTCTATATTATAATATATTTTAGTTCCTTCTTTTCCTTCTTTAATTATTTTTAAAGGAAGGTCTTTTTTGGTAATAATATATTCATAATATGGATACTTTTCTATTGGACCAATTTTATATTTAAATCTAATCCAATATTCTAAGGTATGAATCGATCTTTTTTCTAAATCTGTTATTTTTTCTTCAGTTTTATCTGTAAATTTATTTGGTTCATCTTTATCAATTAGAATTTTATTATTTTTGGGTAAGTTATCATTTATCCAAATTCCTAATTCTATACCCTCTTCTGCTTCCCATTTAAATTTGGAGTCATAAATTATTACTGTCGAGTTTAATAAACTTATTATTATGAAGTAAATTATAAAGAAATATGCAATTTTTTTGAAGTTATATTCTTTAATTTTTAAAATTAAAATAGTTGTAACTATAATTATAATTGCAATAAGAATTGTTGAATTTGATAGATATGCTAGGGTACCAAGAGAGACTAATGACATATTGTTAACTGGGAAAAATTTGTTAAATAGGATTAATGGAGTGATTGCATTTAGAAAGATTAAAGTAAATATTGTAATTTTTTTACTTTTTTTAAGAGAAATAAATCCAAGTAAGATAAACATTGGAATTATTGGTTCTATGTATCGACCAATAAGCCTTCCTTCTTCATAATTGGGATATGCTCCACTTAAGTTGCTTGCTAAAATTATTGAAAAAATGGTAGAAAGCAATGTCAGTTGGAAGAGTATTTTTGTATTTATGTTTTTATAGTTAGATATTAACGAAATTGTGAGAATAAAGAATATTATTCCAGTTGATAAAATTAAGTAATCAGTGTAGAATATAACCCATATTAATTTTTGTATTATATTAGATTGAGATTGTATTGCAAAGGATGAATAATTATTCCCTAGAATTCCTTGTAGGCTGAATCCATAAATTTTTATTTTGGTATATATCCATGGTAAAATTGTTATTAAACTTGCTGATATTGAAGTGATTATATTCTTTATTTTAGTTTTGTTTAATAAAAATATAATAATGATAACTAGAATTAGAAATATAGATATAGCTCTTGTCAAGTAACATAATCCAATTAGTATCCCAGAAAGAATATAGAGTTTTTGTTGTTTTTCTTTAATTGTTAGATAGATTATATAGAGAGTAGTTATGAAAAGTGGAAAAAATATGTTTTCACTCATTGTATACGAACTAACTGCGAATATAGGGGGTACTAATGCTGTTATTGTTGCTATAATTAGACTTTTTTTTTTGCTGAAAAATCTATTCGCTAGGAAGAAGATAGGGAATATAATTGATGAGGATATAATAGCATTAATTACTTTAATTGAGAAATGCACTTTCTCCATATCTTTAAATATGAAAGCAGGAGAGATAATGATTGAATAGATTGGAGGATAAATTCCTGCTTTAGCGACTTCTGAAAGGCTATTTGTGTCATGAAATGCTTTAGCTTCGTTAATATAGTTTAAAGAATCTGCAAAACCTAAAACAGGCAGTACACTAAATGATAGTATCATTTTTGTTATGATTAATAGTATGAAGATTATATTTATTTTTTTTATCATTATATTTTTGTATTTTTTTCTTTTAAATCCTATATTCTATTCTAAACTATCTTTTATACTGCTACAAAAACTTATATAAATTTAGTTATTTGGTTTTAATTGTGAAAGTAATTATTAGTATTCCAGCGTATAATGAAGAAAAAACATTAGGTGAAGTGATTAAGGAGATAAAAGAAATTATGGGTTCTTATGACTATAGTATTTTAGTTGTGAATGATGGAAGTGAGGATAATACTGCGAAAATAGCTAGAGAAATAGGTGCTATTGTTTTTTCGCATGATAGAAGAAAAGGGTTAGCAGAGACATTTAAATTTGAGATGAAAAAATGTTTAGAGCTTAGGGCTGATATTATAGTGCATACAGATGCAGATGGTCAATATAAAGCCGCGGACATTTTAAAATTACTAAAAAAAATTGAAGAGGGTTATGATTTAGTTTTAGGTTCTAGATTTGAACATGGAGTTTATGAGGGTTCTTTTATGAAGCGATGGGGAAATATTGCTTTTGCAAAAGTGTTCTCTAACATTCTAGGTATTAAGATTACAGATACAACGACTGGATTTAGAGCTTTTACGAGAGAGGTAGCTAAGTTACCCTTGATTAATAATTTTACTTATACACAAGAGCAATTAATTAGGGCTGGAAAAAATAATATGCGAATAGCTGAGATTCCAATAAAAACAAATAAAACTAGAGAAAGCAGATTATTTAAAAATTCCTTTACATATGCCTTCAGAGCTTGGATTAATATATTTAGAATTTATAGGGATTTTGATCCTATGAAATTTTTTGGGAGAATAGGATTGTTCTTTTTTTCTATTGGTTCATTAATCGGATTTTATTTAGTTTATTCTTTTTTAAAATATGATGTTGTTGGGCATATTCCTTTGACTATTTTGGCAGTTTTATTGATACTTATTGGAGTTCAGGTAATTTTGTTTGGATTTTTAGCTGATATGAGGAGATTTTAGATGAAAATTTTATTAATACAACCATGTTTATCTGTAAGTGATAGATATGGCACCTCTTTAGGCAGGGTTGGTCCAGTATGTGAACCTATGGGTCTAGCGTATTTGGCCGCAGTAGTTAGAGAAAAAAGAAAAGAAGATATTATTAAAATCTTAGATATGGCTGCGTTAAATTATTCTCAAGAAGATTTGATTAATTATTTAAATGATTTTAAGCCTGATTTAGTCGGTATTTCAATGTTGACTCCTATGTATTTAAGAACTAAAGAAACAATGAAGATTGTTAGAAAAACCTTGAATGAACAAGTTAAAATTGTTATTGGTGGTCCTCATCCAACAGTATTTTTTACTTCCTGTTTAAAGGATTGTCCAGAGGCTAATTTTCTTTTATATGGTGAGGCTGAAATTTCTTTTGTTAATCTTTTAAATTATTTAGAAAATAATTTAGATTTATCAGAAATTAAAGGATTAGTTTTTAGAAAAGACGAAAGAATAATAATAAATCCTAAACAAGAATTTATTCAAAATTTAGATGAAATACCATATCCTGCTCGGGATTTATTGCCTATGGAAAAATATAGACCAGCACCTACATATTTTAAAAAATTACCAAGTTATTTAATCTTGGCTTCTAGGGGTTGTCCATTTAGATGTGCTTTTTGTTCTAAAATCTCAGGTACTAAATATAGGGCCCATTCTATTGAAAGGGTGATCAATGAAATTAAGATTCTTTTAGATGAATATGGAGCTAAAGATATTATTTTTAGAGATGATACCTTTACTATAAATAGATCTTTTGTTTTTGATTTATGTAAAAAAATAAAAGAAGACGGGCTTAATAAAAGAATGGAATGGAGCTGTATGACTAGAGTTAATTTAGTAGATTTAGAACTATTAAAAACAATGAAAGAAGCAGGTTGTTGGAGTATTCATTATGGTGTAGAAAGTGGTAATCAAAGATTATTAGATTTAATTGATAAAAGCATAACAATTGAACAGATTAAGAATGCATTTATATGGACAAAAGAAGTAGGTATTGAAATTAAAGCATTTTTTATGTTGGGCTTGCCTACTGAAACTAGAGAAGAAAGTTTAAAGACTATTGAATTCTCTAAAGAGTTAAATCCTGATTGGGTACAATTCACAATAACAGTTCCTTATCCTGGAACAAAGTTGTTTGAATTGTCAAAATCTGATCCTTCTTTAATCTCTTATAAATGGGAAGATTATCAAACTTGGGCTGGATGGTCTAATAAGGATTTAGTTTATGTTCCTGAAGGAAGAACTCAAGAAGATTTAAAATATTTACAAAAATATGCTATGCGAAGCTTTTATTTTAGAAGAAAGTTTATTTTTAATCAGTTAAAGAATCTTAATTCATTTGATAGATTTAAAGTGTATTTGGTTGGAGGTTGGGCTTTATTTAAATCAAAATTTAGTTAACATTTCAAATACTGCTTTAGTAGATCTTTTTAATTCATTGAATGATTTAATCCTCAGTATTGCTTTTGTTATGTATTTTGGACGAAAGTAGAATTCTTTATATGCTGTTTCTACTAACTTTTGTATCTCCTCTTCAGATAAATTACAATCTGGTCTTGGTAGATTATATTCATAGTTCTTATTAAGAATATATTTAGACCAATAATCTTCTTTTAATTTTGGTTTAAGTAGTTTATCATATAATTCAGTACCTGGTAGAGGACTAACTTTTGAGAATTGTGCATAATCTAATTTTAATTTTTTTGCAAATTCAATTGTTTTTTTAATAGTTTCAGTAGTATCTCCTGGACAACCTAGCATAAAGTAGCCAAAGGTATTTATTCCAGCCATTTTAGTTTCTTTTATAGTTTCTTCTATTCTTTGAATATTTGTTTCTTTTCTTAAAGTTTCTAAAATTCTTGGGACACCAGATTCTATTCCATAATAGACCCTCATACATCCTGCTTTCTTTAATTCTTTAAGCATTTCTTTATCTATACAATCTACTCTAGAACGAATTGACCAAGAGATATCTATTTTATTCGAAATTAATTCTTTACAGATGTCTAATACTCTATCTTTTTTAACTGTAAATGAAGAATCAAATATATCTATTTCTCTTATTTTATAGTTATTATAACATTCAGTGAATTCTTCAACTACTCTTTTAGCATCAGCAAATCTAAATTTTTTGCTTCCTTGTTCACAATATATACATCTAAATGGGCAACCTCTACTAGTTATCATTCCTGTAAAATTTTTTCTTTGAGAAATAAACGAGTAATATTTTTCATTTGGAAACAAATGTCTAGCTGGAAACAGAACCTTATTTATATCCATTTCTTGAATAGATAATTCATTAATTTTTATTTCATTATTTTCTTTGTAACATAAAGATTTTACCTTTGAGAAATCTTGATTTTTTTCTAATGCTTCTAAGAATTCAGGAAGGCATGTTTCAGCTTCTCCTATAAGAGCATAATCTATTTCTTTATAAGTTAAGGTTTCTTTTGGATAAAGACTTACATGTACTCCTCCAACTAAGACAGGTGTGTTTGTTTTTTGTTTAATTTCTCTGATTGCTTCAATTGTTTGATGAAATAAATATGTCGTAATCGTGAAAGCTAAAATATTTGGTTTAAATAAATTTATTTCTTTTATAACATCTTGATTAGATAAATTAAGGGCATTCGCATCTATAAATTTAACATTATGACCTGCTTTTTCAGCTATTGCAGCTACATAACCCAAAGTAACCGAAGGATAAATTCCATAGTTTTGAGCTACTACTTTTACAGAGGGTTGATTTTTCGGAGCTTCTTCTGAATATTTTAGATAGATTATGCAAATTTTCATGTTCTCTTGATTTATTTTTTCTATTTAAGTTTATCTTCCTTTTGAAAGTTTTTGTATATTTCTTTAACATTAATTTTGATATTCAATAAGATCATTAATGAACCTATTCCTGGAGCTAGATTACCTATAATCAATGCTAATAATGTGTGAGGTATTTCAGATATTTTTGATGAATATCTAACTGCTTCTATTAAACTAATTATAAGATATATTATTAAAATAGATAACCAAATATTTCTGATTGTTGTATTTATAAAACTAAATATTAATCCAAAGATTATGAAGAATAACATGAGAAGAGGCGTAAAGTAGTATAAGTTACTTATTCTGGGGTCTTTTTTAAATAGTCTGAATATAGACAAACCATAAGTCACTCTTTGAAAAAAATATGGTTTGAATAATGTGCGATTATGATGAAAAACAATTGTTTCTTTGTTAAAATAAATCTTTTCTTTATTTTTAATTATTCTATTACATAAGTCTATATCTTCTCCAGTTATTAATTTTTCATTAAATCCATTTAATTTTTTAATAGTTTCTTTTTTTACAATTAGATTACAAGTGGGTAAATCAGTACAATAATGACTTTTTGATATTTTCTTTCTAAAGGATTTAGTTCCTGAAACTAGAAAAGATTTTAATGAGTTGCCTACTGCTTTTTCTTTGACTTTTTCTTTTGGTGGACAAATATTCGGACCACCAATCGCGCCTATTTTTTCTGAAAATTTATTTATTCCTGAAGATAACCATTCTTTTTTTGGAAATGCATCTGAATCAATAAAGGCATAATAATCCGCTTCTTCTGAATTGATTAAAATATTTCTTTTTTTTGCAATTGTAAAATCTCCTGTCGAAACTATTTTTATTTTTTCTTTATTTATTTCTTGAGGAAGGTTGATTTCTTTGTCTGGGCCTAAAACTATGATATAATTTTGGTAATTTAAATTTAAACAACCCCTTATAGATTCTAAAACAAATTTATTTAATATTGAGAAAGGAATTATTATTACTACTTTTTTATTAATTCCATTAATAGTTTCAGGATGAATTTTGGGTTTGATATTATGTTTATTGACCATGTACATTCATATGTGCAGGAACATTTGCTGGTTTTTATAAATTTCTTAAGTTCTTTATTCTTTTTTTCTTTCCATAATTCTAAGAAGTTTAAGTTGTATTCTCTTAAATTACCTGAGTTTCTGTTTAAAATTTCACAAGGATAAATATCTCCATTTGCATAAATTACTCCGAATAATGAACCAGCAATGCATGGTGCTTTAAATTGATTATTTAGATAGATATCTTTTATTATATCATTAGCTATTATATTTTTTGCATTCATTAACCTTCCTTGTAATGTTTTTCCAAAACCTTCATCGGCATCTTTTTTTATTAATTTTGATAATTTTTTGTAAGATTCAAGAATTGCTTCTTTATTCTCTATTTTTTTAATTCTACCCTCCTTTCGCATAATTGTAGTGGTTATTGCTTTTATTTCTTGTTCTTTTAGATAGCTATATAAAGGAATTACATTATTATAATTTTTATCTGTGATTGTGATTCCAATATTGGCAATTATGTTTTTATCTTTATAAGAATTTATTAGTTTATAGCTTTGTATTGCATTTTTGAATAATCCCTTTACCTTTCTTAGATTATCATGTTCTTCTTCAAAATTGTCTATGGATATTGAAAATATTAATTTTTTATTTATTTTTTCTTGTAAAAATCTATCTATTAACTCTTTTATTTTTCCTGTAAAATATCCATTTGTGCTAATAAATAATGATTGAATAGTTGTATTTTTTAAGTAAGTTATTGTTATTTCGTTTATATCTTCTCTTAGAAATGGTTCTCCACCCGTTAAATTAATATTAAATAAGGAGTTGCCGAATGTTTTACTCAATTTTTTAATTTCTTCAAGGGTTAATTCATCTTTATATATTTCTGGATTATCAAGATTTAGAAAACAATGAAGGCAGTGGGCATTACATTTATTCGTTATAAAGTGGACTATGCTAAACGGTTCTTTCTTTGAAAAGAGCAAATTATATACTGTTTTAATCATTTTTTTGTGAGGCAAGTATTATATATAAATCCTTCTCGTTCTTTTTATGGACAAAAAAGACTTTTTTGTTTTGTTTATCTTTGTGATAATTTTTTTAAATATGATTCTACCTTCGCTTCAGACAAGATCTTTATACTATCATGAAGGAGAGTTTTTGTTTTTAGGTTATTCTTATCTGAAATATGGGAATTCTTTCAATTCAAATATTCATCCAATTCTTTCTTTTGCATTAGTATCTTTTCCTTTGTTGTTTATGGATATTGATTATCCTCAATATAATGAATTTAATAGTCCCAAGGATTTTGGAAGAGAGACTTTTTTGCACTATGGTGCTAATGATGCTAACTCTATGGTTTTTTCTGGAAGAATTGTTTTACTCTTTTTTGCAACATTACTAGGGTTATTTGTTTATATTTGGTCTAAAGAACTCTTTGGATTTAAGGGTGCAATTATTTCATTAATTCTATATACTCTTCATCCTGCAATTTTAGCATATACTGATCTTATGACTTTTGATATTTTATTAGCTACTTTCTTTTTTATTGCTGCTTATTTTTATTGGAAGTATTATCTTAAGCCTTGTAGAAAGTATTTAGTTTTATCAGGTATTTTTTTTGGTTTAGCAGTATTAATTAAGCCAACTTCTGTTGTTTTATTATTTTCTTTTTTTATTTTTAATTTATTTATTTATTATAAAAATCGTTTACAATATATACCTTTAAAAAAAGTTATTTATATCCTATTTATGATTTCTTTAATTGGATTTTTTGTTTTTATTTTTGTAAATTTGAATGAGATTCACCCAATTTATAATCTTGATGATCCTATTTATACAAATGCAGGTTATGCTAGGTCTCCTGAACGATTAAATCTTATCTTAGGAGATATTCCTTTTAAAGATAAAATTTATTTTGTTTTGACAGAAGTTCCAGTTCCAGCCCCCCATTTTTTACAAAGTTTTTATACTTTTAATAATTATCTTGATACAGGTTTTAATTCTTATTTTAATGGGAGTTATTCTAGTGGTTTGAAATCTCTTCAGTACATCTTTGTGTTTTTAGTTAAGAACCCTATCTCTTTTTTAATAATTTTCTTTCTTTCTTTATTCTTAATTAAGTATGATAAAAAAAATAAAATGAACGTTTATTTTATTTTAATCTTTGCTTTAATTTATGTTCTCTCTTTTATTTTTAGTCGTATTTATGGGGGATTTATATATTTTTTGCCTATTTTACCTTTATTGTTTGTTTTGGCTGGAGGTTTAGTTGGATTCTTTTTGAATAAATACCTTAAGTGGATAATTTTAGGGTTATTGTTTTTATTTATTGTAGAATCTTTAGTTGTTTATCCTGATTATGTTTGTTATTTTAATCAAGTAATTGAACCTGAAAGCAGTCACAAGTTTTTTATAGGACCTGATTGTGATTTAAATCAAGATGTTAATCGAATGGTGGATTATTTGAATGAGAATAATATTCAAAATGCAAAGGTAAATTTGTCAGTATATAACTTTAATCTTAAAAATCTAAATTTTAGTTATCAAGAATTGCAAGGAGGAATACATCAAAGCGGAATTATAGTTTTAGATGCGAATACTTTAGAGGGGTTTTATAAAAAGGATAGGGATAATTTTAAATGGTTGAGGGATAATTTTGAACCAGATGTTAATTTTGGAAACTCTATTTTTTTATATAATATTACCGAGGATCAATTGAAAAATCTAGAGGCCAGTAATCTTTAAATTAGTCTTATTATTAGAAAATTATATGAATATTTTATTTATTAATCCTACACCAGGGCATGGATTTTTAGTAGATAATATTAAGAGAAAAAGAATTGCTGGTCTTTTTCCTCCTTTAGGTATTGCCTCTTTAGCTACAGTTTTAGAGAATGGAGGGTATAACTGTAAAGTCATAGATTTATTTATTACTCCGTTAACAAAAGAACAACTTTTGTATGAGGTTAAAGAATTTAAAACAGATATTGTTTGTATTAGTATTCTTACATCTCAAGCTCCAGAGGCGTATACTATAGCTAAGGTGTTGAAATCTAGTTTTACTATACCTATTATTTGCGGTGGTTCACATGCGAGTATCTTTGCAGAAAAAATTCTTGAAGACATAAAAGAGATTGATTATATTATTTTTGGAGAAGGGGAATATAAATTATTGAATCTTGTTAATGCTATAACAGCTAATACTTCTATTTCTATGGTACGTGGTATTTATTATAGAGAAAAAGAGGTTGTTACAAAAACTGAAAATGATATTATGATAACGGATTTAGATACATTACCGATTCCATTAAGAAAATTTTTTGATATAGATAAATATATTCCAGTACCAAATCAATATAAGAGACTGCCCACTATAAATATGATAACAAGTAGGGGATGCACTTATCGGATGTGTAAATTTTGTAATGAGTCTAGTTTTATGCATACCACCTATAGGAGAAATTCTGTTTCAAGAGTTATTGAAGAAATAAAATATTTAATTAAGCAGTATGGGGTTAGAGAAATTTATTTTTTTGATGATGAATTTGTTTTGGATAAAGAATGGATATTGAATTTTTGTGATGCACTTCATACAGAAAATCTAGACTTAACTTGGACATGTTATGCGAAAGTAAATTTTGTAACTCTCGAGCTTTTAAAAAAAATGGCTTCTGTAGGCTGTTGGGGTATTTCTTATGGAATAGAGTCTGCTAATCAGGAATTGTTGAATAGTCTTCAAAAGGGTCAATCTTTGTTCCAAATAAGAAATGCTGTTCATTGGGCACATGAAGCTGGAATAGAAGTTAAAGGATCTTTTATGTTGGGTTTGCCAGGAGAAACTCCTGAAATGGGGAAAAAAACTATTGATTTTGCGATTGAGTTGGATGTTGATTATCCTATTTTTACACTTACTACCCCTTATCCAGGTACGAAACTTTATGAAGATTTTGTTGCTGAAGGAAATGTAGATTTTGACTATAGTCATTATACTAGTCTATTCCCAATATATCTTTCAAAAGGGTATAATAGCCGTGAAGAACTTGTAAAACTACAAAAAGAGGCATATCGGAGGTGTTATTTAAGATTAGGTTTCTTTAAACGAAAGCTTGCTAGAATAAAGAACGGGGAGGATATACAGAGGTATTTAAAAGGTATGTACTTTTTTTTAAAAATGAATGTTATGGATATGCGAAGATTATGAATATTATTTTTATAATAATATTTATATAACGCCACAGATGCTTTTAAAATATGAATTTTTTAAATTATCGTACTTTGAATTTAGCATCTTCGTATATGAAAAGAGCTTATAGAATTTTTAAAAATCAGCCTTATGAAGTAACTTTTATACTTACTAATAGATGTAATTCTAATTGTAGTATTTGTTTTATTTGGAATCAAATGCCTAAGTATGACCTAAGTATTGATTTGATAAGAAAAGTATTAGATCAGGATATAGTTAAAGGATGTAATTTTGGAATTACTGGCGGAGAGCCTTTGTTACATCCTAACTTTGAAAAAATTTTGGAATTATTTAATGAGCGAGGTTTAAACTATACTTTATTTTCTAATTGTATTTTAGATGAAAAACTAATAGAAACAGTAAAAAAGTATTTTGTTAAGAATTTAGCAATTTCTTTAGATGGTCGTCCAGAAACACAGAAGAGGATAAGGGGTATTGATAATGTTAGTAAGATAGTTAATGTGGTTGAACAACTTAAGAAATTTACTAAAATCAAATTACATTATACTGTAAGTAATAATAATACTAATGAAGATTTTTTATATGTTATGAATTTGTGTGATCAATTAGGAGTTTTATGTATGATCAGTTTTTATGATACTGTTCCTTATTTTAATACTCAGGAAGTTCCAAAAGATTATTATTATGTTAAGGATAAATATTATAATCCATATTTAGAAAGTTATTATAAATGGAAAAAGGGGAAGTTGAAGCTACCTTGTTTAAGTACAAGAGGTAACGTTATTATTACTTCTGCAGGAGATGTTTTATTTTGTCAAGGTTTAGGTAATAAAATTGGAAATTTATACAATCAAACTTTAGAAGAAGTATGGAACTCTAAAGAAGCAATTGAACTTAGGAAGCAACATATTAGTTGTAATCTATGTTGGTTGAATTGTCATAGACCTGCAGATATTGTGATGAATAAAATTTTAAGAGTTTTTCCTAAAAATTATTTAAATAAAAAATTTGGTGAATATAACTGGAAGAAAGATTAATTTATTGTTTTTTCTGTCATAAAAAGTTGGATAAATATAAATGCAAATAGATAGTTTAGTACAGTAATTAGTAAGAATATTGTAAGAGTAAACTCTTTTGGAATAAAATATTTCTCAAAAAAGAAGATATTTATCGCTTCTCTTAAGCCTAGTCCATTAATGGTTATTGGAACTAGAAAACTTAAGTTACCCAAACAAGTGATAAATACTGTTGTTATGAATGGAATTTCTTGATTGAATAAATGTAATGAAATATAAATTATTGAGCTGCTTGTTGTCCAAATAATTAGAGTTATTATCGCATTAATTATTATTAATTTTTTGTGATTTCTAATATATTCTTTAATTGTTTTTTCAAAGTTTTCTATTTGAATAGTGTATTTTTTAAAGAACTTATTAGCAATGTAATTTTTTATTTTTTTTGAATTAATAAAATATACTACTAAGCCTATTATAAAAATTAAACTTATTGTAACTAAATATGCATATTCTTTCGGAAGAATGTAGAAAACTCCAATAATTCCTATTACCGAGAGTACTATTAAAGTAATTAATTTATCTAGAATTAATGCAGCTATTGATTCTTCAGGGGAAATCTTATCTTTTAATAAATATGAAAGAGAGAAATCTCCTATTTTTCCAGGTGTGAATGAACTAATAGACCAAGTTACTAGATATTTTTTAAAAAATTCAATGAATGATATTTTTTTAATATAGGGTGATATAAATATTTTTAAATTAATTGTTGTAAGTAAAATTAATGCAAAAGCTAATATTATTATAATTAAAATTAATTTTAAGTTTATAAGATTTAATACTGCTAAAATTTTTGAGGGTTTAATTGTAACTAGAAGTAAGCCTAAAATGATTATGCTAATAGTATACTTAATAATTGCTAATCTTTTCATTTTTTGTTAAAATATTCTTTTATTGAATTTATTACATAATCTATCTCTTCGTTTGTCATTTCTGGATATAATGGAACTGACAATATTTCTTTACTTATTCTTTCAGTTATTGGTAGTTTTGTTTCACCCATATTTAAAGATTGATAAGCGAGTTGTAAATGGATGGGTATGGGGTAATGTATTCCACATGAAATCCCTTTTATTTTTAAAAATTCTAACAAATTGTTTCTTTCTTTAGCCCTTATTACATATAAATAATATCCATGTTTTGCGAAAGCTTTTTCAGAAGGTATAGTAACTAACTCTTTTATTTCTTCATTATAAATTCTTGCTATTTCTCTTCTTTTCTCTAACCATTTATTTAGGTATTTTAATTTAACATTTAGTATAGCTGCTTGAATCCCATCTAGTCTATAGTTATAGCCCATAAGTTCATGGTTATATTTTGTTGATTCTCCATGGTTTTTCAACTTTTTAATTTTTTCTGCAAAAAGATAATTATTTGTAATTATTGCACCTGCATCACCGTAAGCACCTAATATTTTGCTAGGATACATACTAAAACATCCTATATCTCCAATGGTACCTACCTTTTGTCCTTTGTATTCAACGCCATGGGCTTGTGCACAGTCTTCAATTATTTTTAAGTTATATTTATTAGCTATTTTTTTAATTGCATCCATTTCACAAGGATGGCCAAATAGATGTACGGGAATTATTGCTTTTGTTTTATTTGTAATTTTTTCTTCGATTTTGTTTATATCAATAGTATATGTTTCTTCGTCAATATCTACTAGAATGGGTTTAGCTTTTTGGTAACAAATAGCTTCTACTGTGGCTATAAAGGTGTTAGATGTAGTTATTATCTCATCATTTTCTTTTATATCTATTGCTTCTAATGCTAAATGTAAAGCTGCAGTTCCATTTGCAACACCAATTGCATGTTTAATATTTAAATAATTTGCAAAATTATTTTCAAATTCTTTTATTTGCCTGCCTACACAAAAAGAGCTTTCATTTATTACTTCTTGAATAGAATTATTAATTTCTTCTTTAATTTCCAAATATTGTCTTTTTAAATTGATTAAAGGAATTTCCACTGCATTTTATTAAATTTCTCTTTTTTAAAATTAATGCCTTTTGTAATATTACTGTTTTTACAATAGATTCTTGAAGATAGTAATCTTTTTATATAATTTTTCTAAAAAACAATTATGACTAATTGGAATGGTATTAAATTATTTAGGCACTCAGATAGAATTAAAACTTTTTTAGAAGGAGGGATCCCAGATCCAGTTAGTATAGAGCTTCATCCAACTAATAGATGTAATTATGATTGTATTTGGTGTGAACCTAGAATTCTTAATAAATTTGATAAAACTTTAGAAATGAATGAGGAAGATCTATCTAAAATAATTCGTGAATTAAAAGAATTTAATCTTAAAGCTTTGTTATATAGCGGTGGGGGGGAACCTTTGTTAAATCCTGCAACTTTACCTTCTATGAAACTAGCTAATTCTTTGGGAATTTCTGTTGGGTTATTTACAAATGGTGCTTTAATTGATGATGCTACTGCTAAAGATCTTGTTCAAATTTGTACTTTTATTAGAATTACTTTTGATGCAGGAAACAGAGAAATGCATAGTCAGGTTCATCGATGTAACTCATATGATCGTGTAATTGATAATTGTAAAACTTTAGTTAAATATAAAAAAGAATTTGGAAGTAAAGTTACCTTGGGGGGTGGTTATGTTATTAGTCCAGAATCTTATATGGGTGCAAAAGATGCAATTGATTTATTTGATGAATTTGGTTTTGATTATATTCAATTTAGACCGGCTCGTTATGAAAAATTGGCAGTGGGAGATTATATTTTGCAAGAAGTTAGAGAATTAGTTGAATCTGAATCTAAGAATAGAAGAATTAGTGTGCTTTTTGTCCCTCATTTTGGAACTAATTATTATGGTGCAGAAAAAAGATCTTATAATAAATGTTATATCTATAATTTTCAAGGAATTATTATTCCAGATGGAAATTTATATACATGTTACGGTTGTGTGCATAAAAATTGTTATCCCTTAGGTAATGTTAAGAAAGAGGGTTTCAAGAATGTTTGGATGAATAAAAAGTTAGATTTAGATCCTATAAAGGATTGTACTGAATGTAGATTTCATCATCATAATGAATTATTAGAACAATTAAAGAGAATTGGGCATGAAGATTTCTTATAATTAATTTACTTTTTTGTAGGGATATTTCATTGAGAGTATATTTAAAGTGGTACCTAAAATATCAGTTGCAACTATAGCTAAACTTTAAATTGAAATACCATAAATTACCCATACAAACATACCCCTGAGTATATTTACCAATTAATTGTTTTATCTTTAGTTAAATCTATGTTTTGTGTTTTTAACCAAGTTATATATTTCTTTATTCCATCTTCAATACTTGTATTTGGCTGATAATTAAAGAATTTTTTTGCCTTGTTTATATCTGCATAATGTCTTCTTACATCCCCTGGTCTTCCTTCTCTGTATTCTGCTTGTATATCTTTGTTTAATACACTTTTAACTATGTTTAATATTCTATTTATTGATACTTCTTCTCCCCTTGCAATGTTAACTGTTTCTCCAATTAATTCTGGACAATCTGATGCTTGAATAATTCCGTCAACAGTGTCCTTTACATATGTGAAATCCCTAGTTTGTTCTCCATCTCCGAATATTACTGGAGTGATGTTATTCATTATTCTGATTACAAATTTAGGAATTACTTCTCCTGATGCCCCTTCAAAATGTTCTTTTGGTCCATAAGTATTAAATGGTCTAACTATTACAGTTGGTAAACCATAAGTTAAATGAAAGGATTGAGTATATAATTCTCCAGCAGCTTTACTTGCACCATAAAGAGTTATTGGAATTAAAGGATGAGTTTCATCCATTGGAGCTTTTAGTGCTGATCCATATGCTTCTGAACTTGAAATGTAAATAAATTTTTTAACATTATTTTTTTGTGCGGCAATTAGCATTTTTAAAGTACCTGTTGAATTAATTTCGTCTACAATCATTGGATTATTTATTGAGACTCTTAGACAAACTACTGCCATATGGTAAATAATATCTATTTCTTTTGTTAATTCAATCATTCTTTCTTGATTTCTTATATCTTCTTTGATTACTTTTAAATTAGGATTGTTTACAAATTCTTTTAAATTATCCATTGAACCTACTGAGAAATCATCAACTACAGTGACTCTATTATCTTTAATTAATTCTTCAACTAAATGACAACCAATAAATCCTGCCCCTCCTGTTACTAAAATGTTTTTATTTTTTGGCATTTGGATTTTATTTTTTGATTATTTATTAAGATTATTGTATTAATAAATAATATATTTTATAGCATACATATTCCTTTAAATTATTTTTTTATTATTTTTTTATGATAGTTAATGTTGATTTAGGTATTGATGTTAAGATCTTTCAGGAATCTTTAGTTAATTTGTATGGCTGTAAAATTGGAGACCGAACTAAGATTGGGGCATTTGTTGAGATACAGAAGGGTGTAGTTATAGGGAGTGATGTAAAGATTCAAAGCCATACATTTATTTGTGAAGGAGTTCATATTGAAGATGATTGTTTTATAGGTCATAATGTTAATTTTATTAATGATAAATACCCTAAATCAGTTACTGAAGATAATAAACTAATGGATGAATCTGATTGGGATTGTATCCCTACAAATGTTAAGAAGAAAGCTTCTATTGGTACTGGTGCAGTTATTTTGTGTGGGATTACTATTGGTGAAGGAGCTATAGTCGGTTCAGGATCGGTAGTTACTAAAGATGTTGAACCTTATTCTATTGTTGTTGGGAATCCTGCTAAATTATTGAGGAGGTTAAAATAGTGTTATGTAGATCTCATGGTGATGGAATTTTAGATGTAAATAAAATAAAAAAATTAGGAGAGAATGTTATTTTTGAGAGAGATGTTCGAGTCTTTCACCCTGAAAATTTAGAAATTGGAAATCATGTTTATGTTGGTCATGATACTTATTTGAAGGGCTACTATAATAATCATATGAAAATAGGAAGTCATACTTGGATTGGTCAAATGTGTTTTTTTCATTCTGGAGGGGGTATTGAAATAGGAAATCATGTGGGTATCGGTCCTTGTGTAAAGATTTTAACTTTACAACATGTTTTAGATGATAATCTTGATACTCCAATAATTGAGAGGGAGCAAACTTATGAGAAGGTAGTTATTGAGGATAATGTGGATATTGGTGTAGGTTCAATAATATTACCAAGTGTAAGAATTGGGACAGGTTCTGTGATCGGTGCTGGTTCTGTTGTTACTAAAGATGTTGAACCTTATTCTATTGTTGTTGGGAATCCTGCTAAATTATTGAGGATGAGAAAATGATTCCCGTAATGAAACCCTATATGGGTATTGAAGAATATGAAGCAATTAAACCAGTTATAGAATCTGGATGGGTTACTCAGGGTAAAAAAGTTGAAGAATTTGAAAAATTATTTGCTGATTATGTTGGAGCTAAATATGCAATAGCTGTTAATTCATGTACTTCTGCTTTACATATTTCTTTATTAGCTTTAGGTATTGGGAGAGGAGATGAGGTCATAATTCCTTCTTATACTTATATTGCAACTGCCAATTCTGTAGTGCATGCTGGTGCTACTCCTGTTTTTGTGGATATTGATAGGTCAACTTATAATATAGATCCTAAAAAGATTTCTGAAGTAATTACTAAAAAAACTAAAGCGATTATGCCAGTTCATCAGGTTGGTCTGAGTGCAGATTTAGATGAAATTAATGGAATTTGTGAAGAAAATAATTTGTTTTTAGTTGATGATGCTGCATGTGCTTTGGGTTCTGAGTATAATGATCAAAGAATTGGTTCATTAACTAGGGCAACGTCTTTTAGCTTTCATCCTAGAAAGTCTATAACTACAGGTGAAGGGGGTATGTTGACAACAAATGAGGAATCAATAGCAAATTTAGCTAGACAATTTAGATTTCATGGTGCTTCAGTTTCTAGTGATAAACGACATTCAGCTAGTACTGTTGTAATTGAAGATTTTCCAGTAATAGGTTATAATTACAAGATGACAGATATTCAGGCTGCTCTGGGAATAGAACAGTTGAAAAAGGCAGATTTTATTTTAAATAAACGAAGAGAAGTAGCTTTGAGATATAATGATCTTTTTTCTTCATGTGAGAATATTGATGTTCCTTTTGTGCCTAGTTATGCTAAACATTCTTATCAATCTTACATTATTCGAGTTAGGTCTAAAAAATCTCAAGTAGAGATTATGGAAGAGTTGCTTAAGAAAGGAGTTGCTACTAGAAGAGGGATTATGGCAATACATGATAGTGAGATTTATAAGAAGATATATACTTATAATTTGCCAGTTACTGAGGATGCGGTTAGGAATACTTTAATAATTCCTTTGTATGTTGGTTTGACAGATAAAGAACAGGATTTAGTTGTTAAAAGTATAAAGGAAGTTTTATAAGAAGGTTTAATTTTAATTTTTTATGAATTTTTTGATAGATATAACTCATCCAGGAAATGTTCATTTTTTTAAAAATATTATTAAGAAGTTAGAAGATAAAAGTCATAATTGTATTATTGTTAGTAGAAATAGAGTTGAGGCAATTAAACTTTTGGAAGAGGAGGGTTTTACTTTTGTAAGAACAGGTGAATTTGGAAAAGGTTTTTTTGGTTTATTTAATGAATGGCAGATTAGAACTAGATTAGTCTATCATTTAGTTAAAGACAGGGATATTGATGTATTATTAGGTTTTCCGGGCGAGACTACTTCTATTGTGTCTAAATTGTTAGGAAAAAAAAGTTTTTCTTTTACAAATTGTGAATCAGTTAGTTTGAATGGTTTTGTTGCTTATAATCTATCTAATCATATTTGTACGCCTGATTTTTTAGAGAATAATTTTGGTAAGAAACATTTAAAAGTTAACGGTTTTTTTGAGATGGCTTATTTACATCCCAATTATTTTGCTCCAGATCGAAGAGTTTTAGATGAATTGAATCTAAAAGAAAAAGAAAGATTTTTTGTAATAAGATCTGTTGCTTGGAATGCACTTCACGATTTAAACCAAAGTACTGGTTTTGATAGAAAAGGTTTAATTAAGATTGTTAATTTTTTGAAAGAACATGGAAAAGTTTTTATTAGTGCTGAGGATGAATTACCTAAAGAATTAGAGCAGTATAGATTAAAGATTAATTTAAATAAAGTTCATCATTTATTATATTATTCTGATTTATTTGTTGGAGATAGTCAAACAATGGCTATTGAATCCGGTTTGTTAGGGACTTATGCTATAAGATGTAATAGTCTAGTTGAAACTAAGCATGGATCAGGTGTTTTTAGAGAATTGCAAGAAAAATATGGATTAGTCTATTCTTATAGAAATCAAAATGAGGCCTTCGAAAAGGTTAAAGAGCTAATTAATAACAAAGATTCTAAAGAAAGGGTAAAGCAATTATATCAAGATAAAGAAGATATTTTACCAAAAATAATAGATTATATTCTTAAATGAATTTTCTTATGCCATATTTTAATAAAGACTCTTTTATTTTTTGTATTTCTGGATATTTTGAGAATTTTTTATCTATTAAATCTATTGTCGCTCTAAATGGTCGTTTATACTTGTAAACATGAAAACCAAACGATTCTCTAATTTTTTGTAATTTTTTCTCTGAAATAGATTTTACATTGGATTCTCTAAAATATGACTTTGCTGTTTTATTTTTTATCAGATTATTTTTTTCACATAAGTTATATATTTCTGTACCTTTAAATGCATTAAATAAAGATACACCTATAAAATCTGGTTGGATTATTTGGTTTATTTTTATTGTTTTTTTAATTGAGTTTATTGTTTCAAAGGGCATTCCTATCATATTAAATGAATATGTTTTTAATTTTGCTTCTTTAGCCCATCTAAATGTCTCTATAATTTGTTCATTAGACATATTTCTATTTAAAACTTCATTTCTAATCTTTTCATCTCCTGATTCTATCCCTATAGAAACTCTTACACAACCAGCTTTTTTTAATAATAAAAAATCTTCTTTAGTTACTGCATTTACTCTTGCATTAATATAGAAAGGCAAACCAATTTCTTTTGGGTATACATCAACAAATTCTTTTATTCTTTCTTTATCTAGTGTAAAAGTATCATCATAAAATTCTATTTCTTTTACTTTATATTTTGTAATCACTTCTTTTATTTCTTTAATTAGGTAATCTATTGAATGAAATCTTGTATATTTTTCTCCTTTATAGATATTTTGTAATGTTTTATTTATACAATAAGAGCATTGATATGGACATCCCCTGCTAGTTATAAATGTTGCTAAACCCCTATTATGATCTATATATTTTTGATAGTAAAATAATGATTTATCTGGAAATGGTAATAAATCAAGATCTTGAATCAATTTTCTTATTTCATTTTTTACTAATCCTTGTGGGGTTTTATACCAAAGATTTTTTATGTTTGATATCTTTTTTTTATGTTGTAAATTATTTACAAATTCTAAAAAAGCTTGTTCTCCTTCCCCAAGACATACTCCATTTATTATTTCTTCTTTAATTAGATCTTCTGGAGCTATAGTTGCATGAAAACCACCACCCATTATTTTTGCATTCGTATACGGTTTAATCAACCTTAAGATATTTAATGCATTTTCTTTATCATTTGTTGCTATTGTAACCCCAATTATATCAGGGTTAAAGTTTTTTACTTTGTTTATAATTTCTTTTTTTGTGGGTTTAAATGTATAATCTATTAATTGTACTTCATGATCTTCTTTTTTTAAAATACTTGATAATTGAGCAAGACCATGTGATATATCTTTAGGCGATTCTATAATATTTGGATATATTAAAAGTATTTTCATTTTTTATAATAATTTTCTAATTTTTTAGCTATTTTATCCCAAGTAAAGTTTTTTGCTTTTTTAATATTATTTTTTTGTAATATTTTTAGTTTTTCTCTATTATTTAATAATTCTTTTATTTTAGATTCTAGTTGTTTTATGTTTTTATAATCATAAAGTAAGCCATTGTTTTTTTCTACTAGAAATAATGAACCTTCTGTTTTTGTTGCTATTATTGCATTGCCTTGTGCCATTGCTTCTAAAGTTACTATTCCAAATGCTTCCCATTCTGAGGGAAAAATAAATATTTCTGAAGCATTCAACCCTTCTAGTTTTTCTTTTTCATTTATATTTTCTATAATCATAGTATAATCTTTTAAGTTATTATTTTTTATTATATCTTTTATTCGTTTTAAATCACCAGCATCTTTGCCCATAATTAAAAATAAGATATTTGGTTGAATTTTTATTATATTTGGTAGAACCCCTAAGACCTGGTCAATTCCCTTATATTTTTGTATTCTTCCAAGATAAGAAATTATAAATCTTTCTTTTAAATTATATTTTTTTATAAATTCTTTCTTATTTGCTTGAATTATTGTTTCTTTTGGAATTCCATTTGGTAAATATAAAATATTACTTTTTTTTATTCCTTTTTTTGTTAGCCATTTGTATTGATAAGGATTTACTTGAATTATTTTATTATATGACTTATTTGTTATTTTTTCTATGTTTTCTAGAATTGTTTTGAAAATTAATTCTTTTTTTGTGTATGAACTTAAAGCCATAAATGGTCCATGTGGAGTATTAAAAATAATAGTTTTTGAGGTTAATTTTTTTATTAAAACAACTAAATCATGCCAAATAAAACCAAAGCTGTGAACATGTAATATATCTAAATTAGTTTTCAATATTTTTGTTAATAAAGAGGGATTGAATGTTAAATAATATTTATATCTATAGAGCGTTTTGCTTCTATGTATATGAATATTATCGATTATTTCTTCTTTTTTTAGAATAGTATTTTCTCTTCTGTCTGAAGTAAATATATGAACCTCATTATTTTTAGCTAATTCTTTTGCCAGATAAAAACAGTTGTTTTCTGCTCCACCCTCAAATGGATAAAAGTAAGAGATTAAAAAGCCAATTTTCATAAAAAATAGATAAATAAGTAATTTATATTCTTTTGTTAAATTTTTTCTTATAATTTTTTTCTGTTGGTTTATTTCTATTACTTTTTGAGAACAATAGACTTATCCTTTGGTTCTCTGGTGCATTAACGGGTGTTCTTGTGACATCCTCCTCGCCCTAAAGGGCGAGGCGTCCTTTAGTTTTACGCATGATGCATCTGTTGATTTTCTATGTATGAAAAAACTTGTTCAAACTCCGCTCCGACAGAACAGCAGAAATATCCTGCATTCCAAAAATGTCCGTTTGGATATCTCAATCTCAAATTTGGGCAGATTTTGAACAGCAGAAAAGATGACAAACCTTTTAGTGCCTTCATGGCTGAACAAACTCCTGAATACTTTATAAGGCATAGTTATTGCAGAAACTCCCCCTGTTTCCATTACCCAAGACGCTTGAACGGGATTTCTAATTCCTGCGATTAAAAGTTTGGTTGCTAAATTCCTATCTTTGAATATTTTACCTGCTCTCCTTAAGGTCTCTTCTCCAGACAAGTAATTATCCAAACTCTTATTTCTTTTAGTCATTTCATCTAGAACTCTTTTATTGGTAAGATATCCGCTCTCTCCTAAATCTCCTATTTCCAAATTTTCAGCAATTATATTATCATATGGCCTTAACATTAAAACTGCATATTTTGCTCCAGCTACAGAAGCAAGATAAGCTTGAACCGGAGTAACTATAGCAGTGGCTAATATTGGAACATTCTTCGAGTTTAATTCTCTGATTGCAGAAAATCCCTCATAAACACTATCTCCTTCTGCTAATGAAGTATTTATGGGAACTTTTATATGCACGTTTCCAAAAGATTTTAAACTTTCATATAATGATCTTGCTTGATTTATTATTTGCTCTTTGAATTGTGTCGCAACTTGAAAAAAGCATGGTTTATCTTCTGTCAACTCTAGTATTCTTTTAGCATAATCAAAAAAGTTTCCTTTGTAAGCTAATTCTGTTAACCCTTTTTGAATTATTATGGGATTTGTGGTTAGACCGCCCAATAGACCAAGATCTTTTACTTTTTTTATCTCTTCTAAATTTGCTGAATCAAGCATAAATTCCATATTGTAACATATAAGATAAAAACTATATAAATCTTTCTTTTGATACCATTTTATAGTTACACTACAAAACCTTAAGATTTTCTAATTCCTTTATCAAATCTTCATAGTTAGTATATTTTATTCCATTAATGCCTAAAGACTTTGCTATTTCCACATTCTTATCGTTATCATCTATAAAAACAGTCTCTTCTGGTTTTATTGACAATTCATTTAAAACTTTCTTAAAAGTATTTTTGTCTCTTTTTATACTGCCAATTTTAAATGAAGTAAATACGTGATGAAAGTCCTTTATTGTTCCTTGCTCTTCGTGAGCTTGATAATGAACAACATTTGTATCCGAGAGACATACAATGGTAAATTTATTTTTTAAATTCTTAATTAATTCATATATCTGCTTATTGTGAGTCTTATATTTTTTATACATCTCTTTGTAAAATTTGATAATATCATTTAAGTCGTTATCTCTATTATTTAATTCCCTAAACATATCAATAGGATGCCTCTTTCCTTCAAGAGCCTCCTTGTAATAGGTTATGGCTTTCTCATTGCCTGCTGATTTAACAAGGGTAGTTATATTAAACTTTTTAACCATCTCATCATTAATTTTCAACCAATCAATTTCAAAACATACTCCTCCCAAATCAAAGATTATTGCTTTTATCATAATAAAATTATTGAAGATTGATTTATAATTCTTTCTAATAAAAAATATTTGCATTTTTGTGTTCCAAGATAATTAACTTATAGGGTTTTGGATTTTTCAATCAACTCCATCCACCTATTAGGAGTTTCAAATTTTAATTCAGGAATAGCCAACTCAGACGGAGTTTTGTAGTTTAATGCCTCGTGCTTTTTTATAAAGTTGTAATATATCTCAATTCCTTTCATTAAACTATAAGCAGAATTAATTGAGCCGTGTAATCCTCTAAAACTATGCGTTCTTTGTCTTATTGAATTATGAACTCTCTCAACCCAAATATTAAAACCTTCACCTTTACTTGCTGTTACAACTTTATGAATTATTTTGTGTTTTCCTAATCTGTTATCATAACCCCAAGTTTTCTTAACTAAATTAGTGTAAGTTGTTAATCCATCTGTTGTAACAATTTTTACTCTATCTTGAGTTTTATCTTTTACTTTATTTAGAACAGATTTTAATTCTTTTTTATTTCTATTCTTTGCATAAGTGGAATTAATAAGAAATCTTGTTTTAACATCAATTCCATTTATTAACCAGTTTTTATCTATTCCTAATTTTGCTTTATGGCTTTTTCTTCTATGAAATTCCATCTCATCAACTTCTATGTAAGAGCCAGATTGAACTTGAAGTTTATCTGTATAATCAGAAATTTTAAGAGAGTATTTTCTAATCCACCTTAAAATTGTGCTATGGTTAGAATTATGTGGGAAGAACGCCTTAAAATGTTCTTGAACTCCACGAGTAGATAAACCCCTAAAGAACAAATCTAAAGCACAGGTTATTTTCTGTGGGGTGTTTCTCATTCTTGCGAAGGGGTCTGTGATAAATCTATTTGAGCAACATTTACATTTATATCGTTGGACTTTTCCCCTATTATTTGTCTTTCGTTTGCCGTCTTTCTTAATTTCCTTACTCTTGCACTTCGGACAGATTATTTCTTTGTTTTTCATAATATATTTAGGTATCTAACCTTTATATACTTTTCGGTATCTAAAATATATCTATATAGTAATAAAATTAGGAACCGAAAGATTTATAAGTAATAGGTATCTAATAACTCTATGAAACTTCAAAGTCAGGTGAGCAGAAAAGTAGGAGATACGGAATATATTAAATCTTGGGTAGTTATTCCTAATAAAATTCTTGAATTGCTTAAATGGAAATCAGGACAAGAATTAGATGGAGAAGTAAAAGACGGGAAATTAATAATTAAAAAGAAAAATTAAATTTTTTTGGTGCTTTCAGCACCCGTTAATGCACCAGAGAAATCCTTTGGTAAATCTTAAATAGTCTACCCTTTCGGAAGGATTATGGATAGATCGGAATTTAAGAGATATTATCAGGATGAGAGAGTTGTTAAGTACTATAAATCTGAAGAATATTTTGAGAATTTAGTTTTAAGATTACAAGCAGAATTTTTAAATAATTTAATCTTAAAAAGAAACTCTGATTTGGTTTTGGATTTAGCTTGTGGTTTAGGGAGAGTTGAGCAAGATTTGTTTGGTTTTAGGCAGGGGGTTGCTTTAGATTCTAGTCAAGAGATGTTAAGTGTAGCAAGACAGTTGCTTGGTAAGAAATGGATTGTTGTTGAAGGAGATGTTTTTAATTTAAACTTTCAAGAGGAATTTTTTGATTTAGCTTATTCTTTTGATTTTATAGATAGATTTGATATTTCTGATAGGTTTTTAATTTATAAACAAATTTTTAAAGTTTTAAAGAAAAACGGATTATTTGTTTTTGATATTTTAGATAAAGAGATTAAAGATATAATTGAGAATGAAATTAATAGAAATGGTTTTAATATTTTAAAAATTCAAAGTTATATTAAGTATAATTCTTTTAAATATTTTTTTAAGTTGCTTCCTGAAACAAGAGCAATGAGAGTGGCATATAAACTTGAAAAACAGAATGGTATTGGAAAACCATTCGGCTGGTTATTTCTATGTGAAAGGTTATAATTCAATGTATAGGTTCTTTTTTAATAATTATTAAAATTAGAAAGGAAATATTTTGCTTATGAAAATTGGTGTGATAGGCGGATCTGGTGTTGATGATCCCAAAATATTTGATTCTCTTGAAACTATAAAAATGCATACGCCTTATGGGATGACTTCTGGTTTTTTAAATATTGGAAAAATTAATGAAAGAGATATTGTTACTATTTCTCGACATGGTGATAAACATAGTTACAATCCATCTAATGTAAATTATAGGGCAAATTTGTGGGCTTTAAAGGAATTAGGTGTTACACATGTTATTGCTGCATCTGCTGTTGGTTCTTTAAGAGATGATATGAGGCCAGGAGATTTTGTTTTTGTTGATCAGTTTATTGATAGAACTACCAAAAGAGAACAAAGTTTCTATTATGGTAGAGAGGTTTGTCATATATCTATGGCTGAACCTTTTTGTTCTAAACTAAGAATGATATTGAAAGCATCAGCTTCTTCTTTGGGATTGAGATTTCATGGAAAAGGAACTATTGTAGTTATTGAAGGTCCAAGATTTTCTACTAAAGCTGAAAGTAATTTGTTTCGTTCATGGGGTTGTGATGTTATTGGAATGACTTTAGTTCCAGAATGTGTTTTAGCTAGAGAATTAGGGTTATGTTATGTATCAGCGTGTATGATTACTGATTATGATTGCTGGAAAGATAATATTGTTAATGTTGAAGAAATATTTTTTACTATGAAAAAAAATGCTTCTAATGTTAACAAATTGATTTTAGATGTTATTTCAAGAATTGATTATCTAGAATGTGAATGTAGAACAGCTATTAAGAATTCGATAATGTGAACAAAATGAGATATGAAGAAAAAATAAGAACAATTTCAAATTATCCTAAACCAGGAATTATGTTTAAAGATATAACTCCTTTAATTTTAGATGGTTATCTATTACGTAAGGCCGTTCGTGAAATGACTGATAAGTTTAGAAATAGAAGAATTGATAAGGTAGTTGGCGCTGAATCAAGAGGTTTTATTTTTGGAGCCTTAGTTGCTTATGAATTAGGTGTTGGTTTTGTCCCTGTTCGTAAAAAAGGTAAGTTACCTTATGAAGTTATTTCAGGTTCTTATGAAAAAGAATATGGTTTAGATTATATTGAGATGCATAAGGATGCTATTTCAAAGGGAGATAATGTTTTGATAGTAGATGATTTAATTGCAACTGGTGGAACTGTTGAAGCTATGATTAAAATGATCGAATCTTTAGGTGGAAAGATTGAAGGGATGTGTTTTTTAATAGAATTAGATTTTTTGAATCCTAGAGAAAAATTTAAGGGTTATGATATACATAGTTTAATACATTATGATAAAGAGTGATATTGTTATTTCTTAGTTTTAGATAAATATTTAGATTTTCTTCAGTTTTCTCATTTCTTGATTTTGTTTCTATATCTATAATTCTTTGTTGAATTTTTGTATTTAAATCTATTGAGAGTATTTTTTGTAATAAAAAGATTTATATATCAATTGATATATTAAATGTTATGCAAAAACAAATTAACTCTTTAGCGAGATCTCCTACATTAAGTACAGTATTAATGATAGAAAGGACTATAGAGGAACATAGCGGTGAATATAATCGTACTGAATTATGGAACAATTTACCAAAAAAAGTAATGTGGCAGACCTTTTTAGTTGTTTTAGATTATCTTCAAACGATAAATAAAATTGCATTTGATCGAGAAGATAAAATAGCATACATATGGAATCCAAAT
>DATDVT010000044.1:0-6836 GCA_035289905.1 Candidatus Nanoarchaeia archaeon | reverse complement strand
AAGCATCTCCTTTCTTTTTTGTCGAATATATTCAATAGCTTTTATTAAACCATCTCTATTTTCTGCTTTGTTAATTTCTATAACCATTTCTTCATAATAATCTTCTTTAGCAACATTATCAATATAATCTTTAGAGCTTTGCCCAGCTAAAACTTTTGAATTTTTTCTATAATTAAAATTATAAATATCCAAACATTTCTTAAATAATCCAGTAGTTTCAGATGTTAGAGCACTAATTGGCCTATTAAACCTATATTTATTATAACCAAAAATAAGAAATTCAACAACAGATGAAAAAAATCTTAGTTTTGGTTTAACTCTATAAGTTAATAATTGAAAGGGAACTTCCCATGCATCTTGCATTGAATAATCACTTTTATAGCCTTTTAATTTTTTAATATCTTCATTAAGTTCTAATTCTAATCTTGCTTCTAAACCTCCAAATTTAAATTCTCTTCTATATCTTTCTAATTCTTTACAAGCTTCTAATTCATCTAGAACTATTGAACCATTTTGATCAACTATATATTTATTATTTAAGAGATAAAATAGTTCTAATTTTTTGGGTAAATAATCTAAATAAATTCTTGCTTCTGATTGTATATCTCTACCAATTATAGTCTCTCCTTGAAGTATTCTTTTTGTTTTACTTCTTTTTGTAGTTCACTTAAAAATATCAATCTATTTCCATCACCATCAAATAAGTGATCAGTATATGAAGCCCATCTAGATTCTGCTAATCTGTAAGAAGTATTTCTATCAATAATTACTCTTCTATTAAAATTTAAATTTCTCCTAACTTCCTTCCAAGCTTCTATTTCTTTAGGATAATAACTATGCAAATACAGATAGCAATAAGGTTTTCTTTGCAACTGTATTCTACGAATATTATACCCAGTAATTAGACCTATATCAATTAATGGAAATAATAATCTACGCAGCTGATAATCATTTCCATTATCATCCTCTATATTTATCACACTATTTTCCTGTTCGAACATTTTAACCACTAATAAGTGGCTAATAAATCTATTTATAAGTCTTGTGATAGATACTTATATTAACCTTAAGGTTTATAAATTTTAAATAACTTTATAAATTATTAAAAACTATAAGTTTTATGATTAGAAAGACAATCCAAATCGCAGAAACAACACAAGTAATTTCTTTGCCAAAAGAATGGACAAAAGAATATAATATAATTAAAGGAACAAATTATAGATTGTTGTTCTTAGCATACCATTAATATTTATTATTATTTTAATTATTTGTTCTTTTATAAGTTATGTTGCCTATTAAATAATATATTTTGTCTTTCTTAAAATATATTTTAGATTATACTCTATGTATTTAAATAATTTATTGTAACTAAAGAGTCATGAAATTTTTGTTTACTTGTAGTTTTTATCCTCCTTATTCTTTAGGTGGCGATGGTGTTCATGTAAAATATTTAGCCGAAGCTTTAGTTAAAAAAGGACATCAAGTTTATGTGTTAACTTCTTTAGATGCATATAGATTTAAAAGAGATGATTTTAATAAGAAAATAGTTGAAGATGGGAATGTCAAAGTTTTTAGAATAAAAACTAAGTATTATAATTGGCATTGTTTTAGCAATTATACATTTAGTAGTTCTGAATTAGTCATGGAAGAATTTAAAAGATTAATTAATGAAATTAAACCAGATGTTGTACATCATCATAATATTTCTCTATTAGGATGGAATATTTTAAAAAAAATAGGAAATTATAAGAATATATATACTGCTCACGATTATTGGCTAATTTGTTCAAAATATGATCTATTAAGAAAATGGAAGGAGTGTAAAAAAAATAAAAATTTTTTAAATTGTTTTATATGTTGTTCAAAACATTTTAAACCCTATCAATTTTTTAGATTGACAAAAAAATTTAATGAGGTTTTAAAGGATATTGATTTAATCATTGCTCCTTCTAAGTTTATGTCAGATAAATTAAATGATAATTTCAATGTTGCAATTCTGTATAACTTTGTTCCAACCCCAATGAAGGTTGAAAAAAACGAGTTTAGGAATTATTATTTATTTGTTGGAGCATTGGAAAGATATAAAGGTGTTAAAGAATTAGTTGAATTATTTAAATCTTTTAATGGAAATCTAGTTATTGCTGGGGGTGGTTCTTTAACAAAGTATATAACCAATTTAAAAGAAAAAAATATTCATTATATTGGTTGGATAGATGGCGAGAGGAAGTATTCTATAATTAGTAATGCTATGGTGTTAATTTTACCATCTAAGTGGCCTGAAAATATGCCTTTAGTAGCTTTAGAGGCTTTAAGTTGTGGGGTTCCTGTTTTTGGAAGTAATTATGGGGGGGTTCCTGAAATCTTAGAAAAGTTTAAGGGAATACCATTTTTTGAACATGGTTCTGAGAAACTAATTAAAAATTTGAAAATAGTAGAAAAAATTAGTAAAACTGAGTGTAAACAAGTTTTTAAAAAAAATTTTTCAGTTAACGCATTTTTTAAAAAATATTTTAATTCAATCAAATAATCTTTATCTAAGTTGTTTCAAAAAAATATATTGTTAATTTTTTATATTGCTCTCCTGTTATTTCATTTGCGTTATCTGGAGGATTTTCAGTAACATCTTCTACTGTAATAAATAGAATTTTTGGATAAACATTTTTCCCTAAAGGTGTAAGATCATATTCTTCAACTGGCTCTTTATTTGCATCTGATCTTATTGAAGGAATAACTCCCCCACTATCAACACAATATTCACTATCATCTGAATTATAACATTCAACTTTAAAGTTAAATGTCCATGGAGTAAATACAGGTAAAGTTTCTTTAATTGTTGAAATAATTGTTTCTTTAATTAAAGCATCCGTTTCAGTTACTATTACAATCCTTTTATCATTATCTGATTGTAATTGTTTTATTATAACATCAGCTGCTGAATCTAGTTCTTGTGGAATTTCTGAAGTATCCACTGGACCTTTAGATTTTGGAATCATTACTACTACAAAAGAAAAGATTAATACTAAAGATATAATTGCTTCTAGTATTTTTAAATAACCCTTCTTAAACATAGATTAATCTAAATAAATAGTTTATAAAAAGGTTTTCAACAACAAATATTATAAATAAGTTAAAATCAGAAGAATATGTGAAGAAGCAAATAGATAAAAATAAAGTAATGTCTAAAAAGAATAATTTTTCTGAATGGTATTCTGATATAGTTCAAAAGGCTGAATTAGGTGATTTAAGATACAATGTAAAGGGTTTTATAGTCTTTCAACCATGGAGTGTACTTTCTATGGAAAAAATGTATATGTATTTAGAAAAGGTTTTACAAAAAAAAGGGCATAAACCATATTTTTTTCCCACTTTAATACCTGAAAAAAATTTAAAATTAGAATCTTCTCATATTAAAGGATTTACTCCTGAAGTATTTTGGGTAACTTCGCATGGAGCAGATGAACCTATAGAGGAAAAATTAGCCTTAAGGCCTACATCTGAAACTGCAATTTATCAGATGTTTTCTTTATGGATACGAAGTTACAAAGATTTACCATTTAAGGTTTATCAGAGAGCTAATGTTTTTAGATATGAATCTAAGGCTACAAGACCTTTTTTAAGATCAAGAGAATTTCACTGGATTGAGGCCCATTGTGCTCATGAATCTGAAGAAAAAGCCATGATACAAGTATATGAAGATATGGAAACAACAAAGAAAGTTTTACATGATATTTATTGTTTACCCCTTATATTTTTCGAAAGACCAGCATGGGATAAATTTGCTGGTGCAAAAAGAACGTTTGCTGCAGATGTTTTAAATCCTGATGGAAGGGTAGTTCAACAACCTTCAACACATTTATTGAATCAAGATTTTTCAAAGGCATTTAATGTTCAATTTAAAGATAAAGATGGAAAAGATAAGTTTGTATGGCTTACTTGTTATGGACCTGCAGTTTCTAGAATTTTTGCTAGTGTAATTTCAGTTCATGGTGATGATAAAGGCTTACGTTTTCCTTGGAAAATTGCACCACTACAAGTTATAATTACTCTTATAAGTCAGGATAATATTGTATTGAAAGAAGCAAAAAAAATAAAAGAAGAATTAGAAAATAAAGATATTTCTGTTGAAATTGATAATAGTGAAAAAAGACCAGGAGAAAAATTTTATTTTTGGGAAATGAAGGGTGTACCATTAAGAATAGAATTAGGTTTAAAAGAATTTAAAGACAAAAAATTAACAATTTTTAGAAGAGATATTAATAAAAAAGAAATAATTGAAAAAAAAGATCTTTTAAAATATATAGGAAAGATAGCTGATGATATTGATAGAAATTTAAGAAAACAAGCAGATCATTTGTTTGATGATAGTATCATGGATGCTAAAAATCAAAATGAGCTTAAAAAGGTTATAAATTCTGGGAAGATAGCTAGATGTGGTTTTTGTTCTGTAGAAATGGATGGAGCTAATTGTGCAAAAAAAGTAGAAAAAGAGATTTTAGCTACTGTAAGAGGTAAGAAATTAGAAAAGGAAATATTATCTAAAAAATCAGATAAATGTGTAATTTGTGGAAACAAAGCTAATCATATTGTTTATATTGCTAGAAGTTATTAAAATATTTTTTTATTTAATTTCAAAGATTTAATCTAATATTTTTATAAAAAAGTTTTATTTTAGCATAATTTAGAACTCTACACATAAATTTTTTAACCGAAACCATTATAAGTATATAATTTTCTCATTAATATATGGAAGCACAAATTACTAGTTTTAGAAGGAGTAAGAGAGTAATTAAAGGTAATCAGATGATAATTAAATTATTAGATATAGACAAAAGATTGGAAGCTAGCAGATTAGTAGGAAAAAAAGTAGTTTGGAAATCCCCTGCTGGAAAAGAGATAACAGGAGAGATTATTTCTGCACATGGTAATAAGGGCTGTGTAAGGGCAAGATTTGAAAAGGGTATGCCAGGACAAGCTGTTTTTAATAAAGTAAAGGTAGGATAATGGCAGGATTAAGGGTTTTTAGGGCATATAGAAGATTAAAGAGGCCATATACTAGAAAATCTAAGTTTAAAAAACATAATTTTTTACGTGGGATACCAAATCACAAAATTGTAAGATTTGATATGGGTGATAAAACAGAAAATTATTCTAATGCTGTTAAATTAGTTTCAATAAGAGATTTAAATATAAGACATAATGCGATTGAAGCAGCAAGAACAATGATTAATAGAGAAATGCAAGAGAAGATAGGTAAAACAGGTTATAAATTAAAAATTAATAAATATCCTCATCATGCTATAAGGGAAAATAAGGGTGCAGCTGGTGGTAATAAGGCAGATAGAGTGCAATCAGGTATGTCTCATTCATATGGAAAGATTACAACTATGGCTATAAGAGTAAAAAAGAATGAACCTTTATTCACTGCTTATGTTGGTGATTCACATGTTGAAATAGCTAAAAAGGTTTTATCCTCAGTTTCTCCAAAATTACCTTGTGGTATTAAAATTTTAGTAGAAAAAAAGAATAATAATTCTTAAATATTAAAGCTTTTCAAGAAATTCAATGAAAGCAATAGCAGTTACTCCTTTACAAAGGAATTCCTTAAGATTAATAGATTCTAATCTTGATAGAGATCAGGTTTTAGTTAAGGTTGTTGAAACTGGGGTTTGTAGAACAGATTTAGAGATAATTGATGGATTGTATGGTGAAGCTCCAGAAGGATATGAATATTTAATTTTAGGACATGAATCTTTAGGAAAAATAGTTGAAACAAATGGGGATTTTAGAAAAGATGATTATGTGGTTAGAATGGTTAGAAGAAGTTGTTCTAAATGTGTTAATTGTAGTTCAGGTTATGTTGATATGTGTTCAACTGGGAATTATACAGAAGCAGGAATTAAGGGTGTACAAGGCGTTATGGCTGAGTATTATTCTGATAAAGAAGAGAACTTAATTTTAATACCTGAAGAACAGATTGATGTTGGTGTTTTGTTAGAACCATTAAGTGTGTGTGAAAAATCACTTTATCAAGCCTTTAAAATACAAGAAAGATTAATATGGAATCCTAAAAAAGCTTTAGTTATTGGTGCTGGACCAATCGGTCTATTAGAATCAATGTTATTAAGATTAAAGGAAATAGATACTTTTGTTGTTGCTAAGAGTCTAAAAGGAAATGAAAAATCTAGAATTGTAGAAGCTATTGGTGCACATTATATTTCAACAGAAAAAACGCATATTAGGGATTTTTTAGCTGGAGAATATAATTTTGATTATATTTTTGAAGCAAGTGGAAATGCTAAGGTTATTCCCCTTATATGGAAAAATTTAGCAAATAATGGTGTTTTATGTTTATCGAGTATTACGCCTGAAAAAAATAATGTTATTTTTCCAATGGATTTAATTAATTTACAAACTGTTTTAGGAAATAAAGTTGTATTTGGTGCTGTAAATGCTAATATTAGAGATTATAAAAGGGGTGTTAAAAGATTTGCTGAAATTAAGAAGAGATGGCCTAGTGTTTTAGAAAGAATTATTACTAAAAGGCTTCATGTTGATAATTTTAGAGATGCTTTTGAGAAGAGAAGAGAGGATATTAAAACTACCATTTCTTTTTAATAAGATAGTTCTTATATTAAATACTCTTTTTTAATGTAAATAACCTCGGAAGAGTTGTGCACTTTTAGTAGCATAAAATACATACCAAAACTCTTAAATACTAAATATCTTACTGGTTAGTAATGACAATATATAATTCAATAAAACAAACTGGAAGATATTTATTAGCAACTGGAGCATTACTTACTGCTCTTTATAGTTGTGAGAATAAATCTAATTTT
>DATDVT010000043.1:0-6910 GCA_035289905.1 Candidatus Nanoarchaeia archaeon | reverse complement strand
GTTGGGTGTTGTTTTACCAATATTGGGGTTGATTATACTGCCATTAATTGGATCTTTTATAGGTGTTAAATGGTATGTTCTAGGTTTTGTATATAATATTATTTTGCCTATCTTTGTTTATGTTTATGGAATTAATTTATTAAATAATCGACCAAGTGGTTTTGGTGGGAAAGTAAAATACGTGGAAGATGAAAAGAATATTTCAAGTGCAAAAATTTTCGGATTAACTTTAGGGATTCTGTTATTAATTATTGGATTTTCACCTTTAATTATTAATCTTATTATGCCTGATTTTGATATACCTCTTAGCTTGGGAAATAATCAGATTGGAAGTTTTTTGGATTATAGAATTGGTGAAGCTGGGAAATTCGGCCCTTTTGGGGTTGGAGCTGTATTGTTAAGCTTGTTTATTCCTTTAGGTCTTGCTTTTGGTTATGGGGCTTATTGTAAAAGGAGAAGTGCATCTTTGGTTGAGAACTTTGAATCCATTAAAAGATTAGAGGTTGAGTTTGCAGGGAGTTTATTTCAATTAGGAAATAGGGTAGGGGATGGATTGCCTATTGAGGCTGCTTTTAGGAAGGTATCTGAAATGCTTAAGGGAACTTCAAGCGGGAGTTTTTTTAGTTTAGTAAGCAATAACTTGGAAAGAATGGGGATGAGTTTACAAAATGCAATTTTTGATGGTGAAAATGGGGCTATAAGGTATTTTAATTCGCCTTTAATAGAAACTAGTATGAAGGTAATGCTGGAGGCTGGAAGAAAGGGTGGAAATATAGTTGCACAAAGTTTGATTAGTATTTCTAATTATTTCAGACAGGTTCATTTGGTAGTTGAAAGATTAAAGGATTTATTAGCAGATGTAATCAGTAGCATGAAGGGACAGATTAGTTTTTTGACACCTATTATTGGAGGTGTAGTGGTTGGAATAGGAACAATGATTACAACTATTATTGGGTTACTTGGAAAACAATTTTCTAATATAATCGGACAAGAAGCAAGCGGGAGTTTTTTGAGTCCCAATGTTTTATTAGGATTATTTCCAATAGAAAAAATAATACCATCTTTTTATTTTCAATTAATCGTTGGGGTTTATGTTGTGGAAGTAACTATTATTTTAAGTATTCTGAGTAATGGAATTGAAAACGGAATGGACAAGATAAGCCGGTTGTTTGTAGTTGGAAAAAATTTATATAGAGCAGTTTTAACCTACTTTATAATTGCGGGTGTTGTAACATTAATATTTAATTTATTGGCTAGTGCAATAGCAGGAAGCAATGTGGTGGGCTAAATGGAAGACATGGGATTTATTGTTATTTTGATTTTAAGTTTGTTATTGGGGATAATATTGTTTTTAGTAATAAGGGGGTTTATGAGTTATGTTACATAAAGGCGATGCTAAGGTATTAGTGTATATCATAATGGTATTAGCTTTTTTATTATTTGCAGGTTCAATGTTAATTTCTATTAAGAATAATTACTTTGACTTACATGGGAAAAGCTGGGTGTGTGCTACAAGCTTAAGATTAAATGCAAATTTAATTTATTATTTTAAAACTACAATCTTAGGTGAGAAGTCTCTTTTACCTGCAACGCCTCCAACAGCATGTGCTCCACAAAGTTTTATGATTGAGGGAAATCCTGATACTGTAATTAGGAAGATTGTTAAATTAGCAGGAGAATGCTGGGAAACTTATGGAACAATAAAGGCAAATGTTTTGAAAAAGAGATGGTTTTTTGCTATAAATTCCTATGATACTTGTTTTAATTTTAAGATTAATCTTGATAGAAGTGATAGGATTGATATGAATCAATTATTGAAAGCTTTGAATACGCCTTTAAATGTTGTTTTGGATAATTCTGAATTCCCTGAAGTAAATTTTGTTCAATATACTGAAAATACTGGTTTATATGGTGGCAAGGTAAGAGTAGATAGAAATTTTGTAAATGAAGGAAGTATATATGATTATGAAAGCAAAGAATGTGAGAAGAAAAGCTGCACTTACTACATTAAATTTTATGATGGACACAATAGACAAGATCCAGATAGATTAATAATCTCTGATAATGCATGGTATATTGGTGAAGAAAAGTATCTTACACCAGCTGAACTGTTTATAGGGGGGATAAAGAATGCGTAAAAAAGGGGCAATTGCATGGGATCATATTGGGGTTATTCTAATTGCTTTGTTATTATTAGTATTGTATTTAATATTTACAACAAATATAAAAGATGTTATTTTAGAATATATATCGAATATCTTTAAAGGGAGTTTTTTTGGATAAAATGATAAAATCAAAAAGAGGGAATGTTGAATTCAATGAGCTTGTTATACCTGGTGCAATAATGCTTGCGATTGTTCTTGTGGTTGCAGGAATTCATTATGGTTTCTTTTCAAGTGAACCTCTAAAGGAAATAAAAAGTGAAGGAAAGAGTGTTATAGACCAAATAGTTGATCCTATTAAAAGAGATTTAAGTGCAAAGGGAAGCAAAGATCCTAAAACAAATGCAGAAGAGGCTTTTGATGGAATAGTTAAAGCAGTGAAAACAATTAATGTTCAAGGAACTGTTAAATTAGGAAACACTGCAAAATTAGGTAAGGATTATGCTATTTATTTAGGGGTTAATGGAGACAAAATAATGCTGAATCTTTATGATAAAGCTAACTCAAAATTAATTAGGAATGAAATTTTTGATAATACTTTAAACCTTGAGATGGGCTATTATTACACTGTTGATAAGGTTCTTCATCCAGTAGACTATCATTATAATAAAAATCGCTTAAGATTTCAATCTTCAAGAGTGGGTATTGGCTATCGTGAGATTGATAGTGGCTTGCAGTTAGAGCTTCAAAATTTTGATGCGAATATAAAAGGGTTTATAGTTTCATCGCTACCTGTTTTATGGTATACTTCTATAAAGGATCAAAAGGGTGTGGAAGTAAGGCGACTTGGGTGGGTTCTTGATGAAGAAACTCTGGGTTATTTGCGTAGTGGAAACTAATACCAAACTTTTTTTAATTTTAACTTAAAGGCTATAAGATTTATCAAGATACAAAGAAATGGAGTTAAGATTAATAGGATTAATATAATCTTAAAATCAGGCAGATAAATAAAAGAAGAAAATATTAACGCAAATACAACAAAATCCAACTGGTCTGCTATTGGGAACGAAGAGCCTGAAGATATATTTAATCTTCTTTTTACGAAGCTTTTTATTAAGTCTCCAAACATTGCGCCAAAACCTAATAATAAAGGAAATAATGGGTTAAACTTATTGTAATCTATAATTGATATTCTATGAAAAAAATCAAAATTAAATAAATATTGCTGTATTGAAAATATTATTAATGCAAATATAATGCCTGAGAGGAAGCCTATGATTGTTTTATTATCGCCAAATATTCTTTTATTATTAATTGTTCTTTTGAAATCAATTGGCTTGTTTATTTTTTTAATAAACTTGATATTTGTTATTATTGGTGGTGACATATTAGCAAAATAAGCTGGAAGGAAAAAATACAAGGCTTTGATTATTAAATCGATCATTTTAAGCTTATATTACTTAATATTATTTTTAAATATATCTTTAATTTATTGTAGATTGTGAGCTCTGAACCAAAGATAAATGTTTTATTTTTTTTTATTTGACTTAATATTTCGTTTAAGGATTTTGATTTTACTGCAGTTATTACAGAACCAATTATATCTGAAGTATGGGCATCTGAGCCTCCAAACATTGGCTTATGGGATACTTCTGCCCAGCCTATTGATTTCAATGTTTTTTTTCTTGTTTGCATAGACTGTAAGACTTCTATGGCATCCATTTGCTCTAAAATCTTTTGTCTTTTTTTAAAATATCTATAATTTGTTTTTGGCTTCAATGCAAATGGGTGAGGGATTACTTTTAGGCATTTGTATTTTTTTAATGCGTTTAAAATATCCTTCATTGATAACTTAAGGCATTTTAAGTCAAAACCTCTTCTTGGGTGTATTTTTTTATGCTTAATATATTTTTCATAGAAATCTTCTAAATCCTTTAAATTGTAGAAATAAACTAAAATATCTTTTGCATTTCTTGATGTTAATTCAATACCTGGAATTACTCTTTTATTGTCTAACTCTATTGCTTTTTTAACGCCTTTTATTTCATTATGGTCTGTTATTGAGATTATTAAATTCTTTTTTTTAGCTATAGCAACAATTTCTTCAGGGGTATTTGTGCCGTCTGAGAATGTGGAATGCATATGCAGGTCAAGGCATTTAAATCCTTTTTTTGTTAGATCTTCAATATCAGGTATACCAAGATTTATCTTTTTCATTGGATGATTATAGATTAGAAATATTTAAATATGTAACTGTGATACAAGATTTATGGAAATCAGTAAAAAAGGGGCTGAATTATCTCTGAATTTTATAATAATTGCAGCTATAGGCTTGGTTGTTTTGGTTATAGCTTTAGTGTTCTTCACAGGAGGGGCTGAAAGGCTATTGAGAGGAGTTCCTGAGACTGTTCAAATAAATCAACAACAACTTAATTTATGGAGAAATGAGTGTGAGCTATATTGTAATCAGGGAAGCAAGTCTGGATTTTGCAACACTTTTAAGTCATTAGACAAAAATAAGAATGGAAAGCAGGATGCTGAAGATTTATTTTATGTTTGTGATGAAAATGCTAATGTAAAAGACTTAATAACAAACAGCAATGATCTTAGGGCTGCAAGTGCAAACATTGTTAAATTGGGTGTTGAGTGCAATAAGATAAGCTGTGCGCAATAAAAGGTGCGTTAGGAATTAGTGGCTTTTCATTAAATTTTCTTTTTTTTGGTTTATACTCTAATAGCCGTTTTATTGATTTATCTGATTAGTAATGGACTAAGGTGATAAAACATTATGCAACAATCTTTAAATAATGAAGAATCTAATGGAAATAAAGAAAAAGAGGTAAATTATGGTTTTAATGGAATTATTAAAAGACAGAAGGTTTTTTCAGCATTTGTTATTAGTAATACTAACTTTATTTTCTATGATTATTTTAGTTTATTTAATTGTAAAAAACAGACTTACAGATACACAAATATTCTACTTAATATCAACAATTTTTGGGGTTATATTAGGATTCATAGGTGGGAGGGGAACAACTAATGGTATCCATAACCCTTAATCAAGGAGTATTATTAATCTTAGGAGGATTAATCGGTGGAATTATATATGGGATAATAGGTATAGTTTTTGGAGCAATAATTGGTTTTATTATTGGGGGGTTAATCCCCAATGAATAAAGAACAAAAGTTTATTATTAAAAGTTTGGTCGGTGCAATAATTTTCATAGTATTTGTTATTGCAAATTTTATATTAATCTATTATAAAAGGGATATTGTATTGAACTATAATTTTAATTATGTTTTTATAGGGACTTATCTGGTATTTTTATTTATAGGGATAATCCTTAATATTATCTTTAAAAGATGGTAGTTTTTAAGACTGTGGGACAGAATTAGAAAAATTCATGCCACTTAGCCTCCTTTCTCAAGCCACAAAAAAATACTTCCCCTAATAAAAATATTTATATAGCTTGTTCTTTAGTATTTTATCTATGTTTAAAAAAGGGGAACTGGAGATAAACTGGATTGTTGTTGGGGCTATTGCTTTAGTTGTTTTAGTTATTGTTTTGATAGCAATCTATGGCTTTAGCGGGAAGTTTGGTGAGGCGATTAACCAATTTTTTAAAGATATACTGGGGATTTGGAAGACCTCTAAATGAGGCTAAAATTTTAATATTATGGTAATTTTTTTGAAAAAAGGACAGACTGAAAGTTTAAGTTTTTTAGTAGGGCTTTTTTTGACTATTATTTTTGTTACTGTTGCTGTCTATTTTCTTAGTTTATTTTGGATAGAGCCTGATTGTTTTTCTTTACTACAGAAAGGAGTTAAAGGTGCAATAGATAACCCTGGTGAAACTGTTGAGTTTGAATGCGGGTTTGAGAAGCCAACTGCAGTATTTGGAAAGGATGATAAATATGCCTTTAAGTTTTATCCCTCGGAACTACCATTACCACCTAATACTTTAATTTTTAAACCTGAATTAGATATGTGTAAAGATAAGAGTTGTGTTTGTGAGTGTGGTAATCTAAAGTCTACAGGACAATTAAGGCTTGACAGTTCTGAAACTGATTGTTTAAATCCAAAATGTGTTTCTTTTGATAAAAATATAATTTCTTCTTGTGAACTTGTTAAAAATATTGAAGCAGAAGTATTAACACCTAGAGGAAGATTTATTTCAAAATTTCCTAATTATATTAATTGTCCTTTTGGTTTAGGTGGTGTTTTTCTCGCTCAAGGGGGGATGGTTTCTCAGGAGGGTATACTTGGTAGGGGTTTTAAACTTCCTACTGTAGAAGAAGATAGAATAAATTCAATTCCTGTTAAAATTATGTTTAATCAAGAATTTGATATTGTTGAGGCTAATTTTGGTGAAAAGTTTTATCCCTTTGACTTGACAATAATTGCGCAGATTTATTCGAGATTATTAGAAAATTTGAAAGATGGTTTAGATAAAAATTTAGAAATTGGTATTAATCAAGATCAAATCTTAAACAGGTTTGCCTTAAATGGAAACGGAGTTTTAAGATATTTGTATGATGAAAAAGGAAAAAATACAGGGGAAATTGCTTACAATATTGTTCTTCTAATAGATAAAGAAAAAATGAGTTTAATAATACCTTTTTCTGTTTTTTCGGAAGGGAGACTTGTTTATTTTAATTCTAAGACTTTATCAAGTAATAACCTAGTTTCTTCTTGTTTAAATGGTAAGGAGTATAATTACCTTTTAGTTACTTTTGGAGATATTTTTGGATTAAAAACGTATGGTGTATATGGTTTAAGTGATAATCCATTTAAGGAAGAAAAATTC
>DATDVT010000042.1:0-3603 GCA_035289905.1 Candidatus Nanoarchaeia archaeon | reverse complement strand
TTCTATTTTTTTATTTTCTGCATTTACTTTTAGTTTTAAGATAAAAAAATCAGTAGAAATAATTGAAGCATTCCAGTAATTATCTTGTAAGATTAGGATATATTTTTGTGGTCTAAACTTATAGAATTCTAATTTTTCTTTCATTAAACTTAATAATTCTTTATAATCTAAATTAAATCTATCTAAATTAAATTCTTCTATTTTATTTTTACATTCAATTTTTTCATTTTCTTTTACTAATTTTATTTCTTTTTCAGAGATATTATAAGAATTAACTCTTTTTTTATTATAAAAATCTAATTGCCAGAAATTGTTTTCTAATTCTAATGGATCTAGTAAGGAGAATGCTAAGTATAAGAATCCTTTTTCTTTTTTAAATTCTTCAGATTCTTTTAATTTTTGATAGGCTTCTTTTATTTCTATCATTATACTTTTGAAAATTTGTTCTTTTATAATTTTAACTAATTTTCAAAACGAAGGATTTAAATAGTTCTTACTTTTCTTATATGTAAGATGAAAGAAGAAATAAAAGATATAAAAACAGTAACTTTGAGACAAAAAGGTCAAATTTGTATTCCAAATAGTGCTAGGAGTCTTATTGGATTTAAAGATGGATCTAAAATTAGTATTATTGTTTATGAAGATAGAGTTGAATTAAGACCTTTAAAAAAAAGAGATAATGAGTGAAGCTTTCATGTGTATGTTAGCTAGTGAAGAGGCTTTAGCTAAGAATTGGTTATCCAAAGCGGATGAAGAAGCATGGAAAGATTTGTAAAAGGAGATGTTGTCGTTTTACCTTTTCCTTATACTGATTTTTCAAGTATAAAAAAAGACCCGCTGTTGTGATTGCTACACTTAAGGGAAATAATGTTATTTTAGCACAAATTACAACAAATCAAAGAGATGATGAAGATTTAATTAGTTTAATGAATAAGGATTTTGTTTCTGGTTTTTTAGATTTTGATAGTTTCATTATGGTTTCACTTATTTTTACAGCAGATATTTCTAGAATTGAATATAAAATTGGAAAACTAAAAGAGGAAAAAATTAAAGAGATTCAGAATAAATTGATAGAAATATTTTCTAGATAATTATTTTTATTCACATTCAGGAGACCATAATATTTCAAAGATTTCAAGAGGATAACCTGATGTTTCTTCAATCCATACTAAATCTTCTTGATCTAATTCATTGTTGATTTGGTCGAAGCTACACAAACGATCTAATTGGTTAGAGGTTGTTTCATAAAAAAATGTTTCATATCCCCCTATAATTTTTGGAGGTAATAAATTTTTCATCCAATGTTTTAAGATAGTACTACTTATTCCATATGGACCCATTTCTCTTAAATTTGGAATAACGGAAGTAATTTTAATAACTTTCTTAATTAAATTAATTATTACTATTATACTATTTTTTATAATAAAGCAAATTTTATACACGAACCTTTCTGTAGCACATATAATTATATTATCAATATTATTACCTATAACTAGTTCAATATTTTTCTATTTAACTTTGAGAAAAATTAAAAAATAAGAATTAGTATTTGATGAGTTATTCCATATATTTATCTTTTATTACTTTTACTAGTTTTAAATCATAAGGGTAATTAAAGTTTTGTTTCTCCCAACGTTTTTTTGCTATAGAACTAAATATTTTTATTCCAGGTCTAAATAATGGTCTATACCAATCAGGTCTTTTTCCTAAGGTTTTTAAGATTGCAGTTAAGCGAATGTTCTCTAATAATTCTTTGTTTTGAATATAAGATAAGTTAGAACATTCTTCTCTAAAATTTTTTGTCCAGTTTTCTAGATCTTGAGGTGGTTTAAATCCATGTTGAATAGCTAAATCATAGGCTTCTGTTCCAGGGTATGGTGTAAATATGTTTAAAATATGATATGAATTTGGATAAATTTCTTCTACTTTGTTTATTGTTGAAATAGTTTCATTAATATCTTCCTGCGTTTCTGTAGGATAACCTAACATCCAATGGTAAGAGGTAGATAGATCATATTTTTTTGCTATTCTAGCTGCATCTATATAATGTTGAGATATTGTATCTTTTTTCATTAGTTTTAAAATTCTTTCTGAGCCAGATTCTGCTCCAATATTACAATATTTATAACCAACATTTGTTATTTCCTTTGTAAAATCTTCAGTAAGATAATGGGCTCTTATTGGCGCTGACCACGTAAAATCTAATTTTTCTTGTTTGATTAAATCACATATTTTTTTTGTTCTATTTTTGTCTACTAAAAAATTATCATCTTCAAATTTTATTGTTTGTACTTTTTGAGATAGTAGAAATTTTATTTCTTCTAAAACTTTTTTTGGTGAAAACCCTCTAAAATACCTTGCTCCAAAAAATGATTGGTTATAACAAAATGAACATCTAAAGTAACATCCACGAGAGGTAATTGTTGAGATTGCTTGTTTTTTTTCAAAATCGTGAATATAATCTCTTGGATTGATTAAATCCCATCTAAGGATTATCTTATCTAAATTTTCGATTAGAGATCTTCTTTCATTAATAACTATTTTATTGTTTTCTTTAAATCCAATTCCTTTGATATTTTTTAATGGTAAGTTTTTATCTATAGTTTGAATTAATTCTAAGAATGTTTCTTCTCCTTCACCATAAACAATTATATCTACATATTTATTTTTTAAAGTTTGTTCTGGTAATAATGTAGTATGTACACCGCCCCATATTATTTTTATGTTTGGATTAATTTCCTTAGCCAATTTTGCTGCTTTTAAACCATTATTTATCTGTGGGCCAGATTGTGCACTAATGCCTAAGATGTCAGTATTTTTTAATTCTTTTTTTAATAATTCTTCAGTATTTTGTTCTAATCTTTCATCAAATATTTTTATCTTATAACCATTTTCTCTTAATAAGTGAGAAATCATCATTAAACCAAATGGAGCTTGCGTTGGTTTATGAAATTCTGTTAACCAATGCTTTGGAAAGAATAAAAGAATGTTTAGCATGTTTTTTTGTTAATTATATCTAAAATCTCTTTAATAAATTCTTCTTTTGTGTATTCTTGTATATTATTATCTCTAGTTCTTATTGCTAGTTTGTTTGTTTCTATTTCTTTGTCTCCAACAATGATTATAAAAGGAATGTATTGTTGCTGATTGTCTCTTACTTTTTTAGGTATAGATTCTACCCTGTCATCTAATTCTGTTCTTATATTACGCCTTTCTAGTTCTTTTTTTAGTTGATTAGCATATTCTTTATGTTTATCTGAAACTGTTAAAATAACAACCTGTGTTGGTGATAACCATACAGGAAGCTTACCCGCATAGTGTTCTATTATTATTCCCATAAATCTTTCAATAGCTCCATAAATAACCCTATGAATCATTACAGGTCTATGTTTTTTTCCATCTGGACCTTCATAATATAAATCAAATCTTTCTGGAAGATTCATATCTAACTGTATTGTTCCACATTGCCAATTTCTTCCGAGTGCATCTTTTACATGTATGTCTATTTTTGGTCCATAAAATGCACCCTCTCCTTCATTGATTTTATATTCTTTTTTAATCATGTCTAAAGCGTCTTTAAGACCCTTTATTGCAGTATTCCAT
>DATDVT010000041.1:0-31571 GCA_035289905.1 Candidatus Nanoarchaeia archaeon | reverse complement strand
TTCTCACTCATATCATCATAAGTCTCTATTGGATTTATCAGTCTAAAAGTATTAATAGGCCATATAACATAACCAATAAAGAAACAAACAACTGTAGTAATAGTAATAAATATTCCAAAACTACCTTTCTTATTCATAAATTAATTAAACTTTAGCAATTAATAAAGTTGATTAAAAAATAAAAAATATTTTATCTAAATTTTTGATTTGTTTTAATCCTCTTTTTGCATAATCAAATCAGAGATTTATGGGAGAATCCTTACCAATAACTTATTGGGTAGATTTAGAACTATTTAGGATTGAGCCGATAATAGAAAAGATTTATAAATTACTAATCTAAATTAATAAACAAATGACAACCATCACAAAAATAACTGCTAAAGGTTTCAAATCCTTTGCTAATAAAACAGAACTTATTTTTGGAAATCAGTTCAATTGTGTGCTTGGACCAAATGGTGCTGGCAAAAGCAATATTGTAGATTTAATATGTTTTGTTTTAGGAAAAAGCTCTGCAAAATCATTAAGAGCTGAAAAATCAGCTAATTTAATCTTTAATGGTGGAAAAAAAGGCAAAGCAGCAAAAGAAGCAGAGGCAAGCATAGTATTTTGTAATAAAGCTAAAAAATTTGCTTCTAAAGAAGAAAATATAAAGATTACAAGAGTTTTAAGAAATAATGGTACAAGTATCTATAAAATAAATGATAAAACCTCTACAAGACAACAAGTAGTAGACCTATTAAAATCTGCAAAAGTAGATCCTGATAGTCATAATATCCTATTACAGGGTGACGTGATAAATTTTATGGAAATGAAACCATTAGAAAGAAGATTAATTATAGATCAAATCTCAGGAATTTCAGTATTTGAAGAAAAAAAAGAAAAATGTTTACAAGAACTACAAAAAGTTGATTCAAAACTTAATGAAGCTGAAATAATACTTATAGAGAGAGAAGCTAATCTAAGAGAGTTAAAAAAAGAAAGAGATCAAGCAATTAAATTTAAACAACTTCAAGAAAATTTAAAGGATTATAAAGCAACACATATAAACAATCAACTTAAATTACGAAACGAAAAATTAGCAGAAATAGAAAAAAATCTAAAAGAATTTGAATCGAAAACAAATGAATGTAATACACAAATCTCAGAATTAAAAACAAAAATAGAAGAACACAAGAATACAACCAAAGAGATAAATAACGAAATAGAAGAAAAAGGAGAAAAAGAGCAACTAATTCTTAGAAAGCAAATAGAAGAATTGAAAACAACAATTATTAAAAGTACTAGTAGACTAGATGTTTGTTCAAACGAAATAGAAAAAATAAAATCAAGAAAAGAACAACTAGGTAAAAATCAAAAAGAGTTAGGAATTAAAATAAAAGAATTAGAAGAAAAAAAATTAAATTTAAATAAAAAATTAAATCTTTTAAAACAAGAAGAAAATGATACAGAAAAAGATATTCAAGAGTTCAAGAAAAAAAATAATATTAATAACTTTAAAGATATAAATAATTTTTTAGAAAGTATAGAAAACACGATAGAAACTACATTAAAAGATATTACAAGATTTCAAGAAGAAAAACAAGCTATTCTTAGATCAAAAGATCAAATTGAATTTCAACTTAAAGATATAGATGAGAAATTAAGAAACATTAAAGGAACTAGTAAAACTGAAAATTTTACAAAATTAAAAGAATTTAAACAAAAATTTAAAGATACAACAATAAAACTAACCAAATCATTAAGTGAAGACAGCTTATTGGCAGTTCAACTTCAATCTCTAAGACAAAATTTACTTTACACTAATGAAGAATTAGCTAAATTAATGACAAAACAAGCCTCAATTAGAGAAAGAATTGCAGGAGATATAGCTACACGAAAGATAATAGAACAAAGAAATAAAATAAAAGGTATTTTTGGAGTAGTTTCAGAACTTGGACAGGTACCAACTAAATATTCAGTTGCATTAGAAATTGCTGCTGGTCAAAGAATCCAAAGTATAGTTGTAGACAATGATGTAACAGCCCAAAAATGTATAGAATTTTTAAAAGAAAATAGATTAGGCACAGCTACATTCATACCATTAAATAAAATAAAAGCAAGAGAGATGTCATTAGAAACAAAACAAATTCTCTCACAAACTGAAGGTTTAGCAATAGATTTAATTAAATTTGATCCGAGATATAAAAATGTATTTTCCTTTGTTTTAGGTTCAACTGTAATTATTAAAGATATTAACATTGGAAGAAAAATAGGAGTGGGTAGGGCTAGAATGGTTACTATAGAAGGAGATCTATTAGAAACTAGTGGTGCTATGATTGGTGGTTACCGCCAAAAAAGTAGAGGCCTAGGATTTAAAGAAGAAGAAGTAGATTCTGAAATACCTAAATTAGAAAAAGAAATAGAAAAATATCAAGAAAAATTAAACATTATCGAATCAAAAAGATTAGAAAATGAAAATAATTTATTTAAATTGAGAGAAGAAAAAGCAATATTAGAAACTGAAATAATACAATTAGAGAAATCAATGGGTTTAAATTCAACAAATTTAGAGGTTCTAACTCAAGAAAAAACAAAACTTGAAGAGCAAATTAAAGATTTAAATAATCAACAAAAAGAAATGGAAACTAAAATAATAAATTCTAATAAAGAATTAAACAATCTTAAAGAAAATAAACATAAAACAAGAGAAAAATTATCTAATTCAGAGTTAAGAAAAAATCTAGAAGAATTAGAATCTCATAAATTAGAAGTAAAAAGCGATGGTATTGAATTTGAAGCACAAATCAGAAATCTAGAGTTACAAATTAATTCAGTACTACAACCAGAAATTATTAAATCAATAAATATTTTAAAGCAGCATGATAAAGAATTTGAAGAATTTAAAAAAGAAATAGAATTATTAAACCAAATTTTAAAAGAAAGACAAAAAGAATTAAGAGAAAAAGAAAATCTAGAAAAAAAATATTATGGACAGTTTAAAGAATTAGTAGCAAAAAGAAATAAATTAGAAGAAAAAATACAAATTAAAGAAACAAATATAATCAGAGAAGAAGAGAAAATAAAGAGTGTTCAACAAAAATTAAATAATGTTATCATAGATAAAGCAAAAATGGTTGCTGAAATAGAAGGTTTACAAAAAGAATTTGAACCACTACATGAAGCCAAAATCAAAAGAGGAATAGTTTATGAAGAATTATTCTCTTTGATTAGAGAAACAGAAAAAGAAATAAATAAAATTGGTAATGTAAATTTAAGAGCATTAGAAGTATATGAAGAAATAGAGAAAGAATTAGAAAAATTAGAAGAAAAAGTAAGTAAATTAAGAACAGAAAAAGAAGATGTTTTAGGTATGATCACTGAGGTTGAAAATAAAAAACAAGATGTTTTTTTAAAAACATATAATAAAATAGAAAAAACATTCAAAAATATATTTCAGTCATTAACTACTAAAGGTGAAGCACATATGGAACTAGAAAATCCAGAAAAGATTTTTGAAGGAGGTATTGATTTTAAAGTAAAAATCACAGGTAACAAATTTTTAGATGTAAAAGCATTATCTGGTGGAGAAAAAACAATGTGTGCCCTAGCATTTATCTTTTCCCTACAAGAGTTTGAGCCATCCCCTTTCTACTTATTAGATGAAGTAGATGCAGCATTAGATAAAAAAAATTCAGAGTTATTATCTAAATTAATTAAAAAATATGCTGATAAAGCTCAATATATAGTAATCTCCCACAACGATACAATAATTAATGAAGCAGATCAAATTTATGGAGTCTCAATGCAAGATGGTATTTCTAAAGTGATTAGTTTAAAAATTTAAATAACAACATTTAAATATCTTACATTTTTGCAATTTAATAAAGGTATTATTACAATGACAGAAAGTATGATTGAAAAAGTTCAAAATATAATTAAAAATCCTGAAAATATAAGAAATATCTGTACTTCTGCACATATTCATCACGGAAAAACCGCATTCACAGATAATCTTTTAGCAGCATCAGGAAAAATGGCTGCAAAATATGCAGGAGATCTAAACCAAGGCATGGCTACATGGCAACATTCAGATGAACAAGAAAGACTAATGACTGTTGATGCAGCTAATGTTAGTATGGTACATGATTTCCAAGGAAATGAATTTTTAATAAACTTAATTGACACTCCTGGACATATAGATTTCTCAGGAAATGTTACAAGAGCTATGAGAGCAATAGATGGAACAATAGTCCTTGTATGTGCTGTTGAGGGTATAATGCCACAAACTGAAACTGTATTAAGACAAGCATTAAGAGAAAGAGTAAAGCCAGTTTTATTTATAAATAAAGTTGATAGATTAATCAAAGAAGTAAAATTAACTCCTGAAAAAATGCAAGAACGTTTCATGAATATTTTTAAAGATTTTAATCAATTAATTGAAAAATTAGCAGAACCAGGGTACGCAGAAAAATGGAAAGTAGATATTCTTGATGGTAGTGTAGCATTTGGTAGTGCTAGAGAAAATTGGGCATTATCTCTCCATTATATGAAAAAAAAAGGAGTGAATTTCAAAGATATAATCGCAATGTATGATATGGATGAAGACAAAAAGAAGGAATGGTGTTGGCAAAATGCCCCATTATTTGAGGTTATTTTAGATATGGTAGTTAAACATTTACCTAACCCTATTGAAGCTCAAAAATATAGAATTCCAAAGATTTGGAAGGGAGAACTAGATTCAGAATTTGGTAAAAATCTAATAGAGTGTAATCCCAATGGAAAAACAGGTTTCGTTATCACGAGAGTAATGATAGACCCAAGATATGGAAAAGAAATGTGCGCAGGAAGGTTATTCTCTGGAAAACTAGAAGAAGGCATGGAAGTATATCTTAATCTAGCTAAAAAAAGACAAAGAATTCAACAAGTTTTGATATATAATGGAATTAAACCAGAGCAAATACATTCAATTACTGCAGGAAATGTATTAGCTATTACCGGAATCTCAGGAGAAGCTGGAGAAACTGTAACATCAGAGCCAGAAATACCATTTGAAGAATTAAAGCATATTTTTGAACCAGTAGTTACAAAATCAATAGAAGCTACAAAAACAGCTGATCTACCGAAATTAATTGAAATTCTGAGAAAAGTAGGTAAAGAAGATCCAAGTATTAAAATAGAAATCAATGAGGAAACAGGTGAAAATTTAATCTCTGGAATGGGAGAATTACATTTAGAAATTATAGAAAATAGAATCGTCTCAGAAAAGGGTTTACAAGTCAAGACATCAGCACCAATTGTAACTTACAGAGAGACAGTAATGAAACCTTCTCCAGAAATGGAAGGTAAATCACCAAATAAACACAACAAATTCTATATGACTGTAGAACCACTACCAGATAATATTTATCAAGCTATAAAAAAAGGAGAATTACCTATAGGAAGATTAAGAAAGAAAGATGAAGAAACCCTAGTTCCAAAACTTGTTGAAATGGGATTCGAAACAAAAGAAGCAAAAAAAGTTAAAGCTATTATCAACAATTGTATGTTTTTAGACAACACAAGAGGTATTGTTCAAATTAATGAAGTTATAGAATTAGTATTAGATGGTTTTGAACAGGTTGTAAAAGCAGGACCATTAGCAAAAGAAAATTGTATTAAAATGTTAATTAAATTACACGATTGTAAACTCCACGAAGATGCAATTCATAGGGGTCCAGCACAAGTTTATCCTGCTATCAGAGAAGCTATTAGAGAAGCAATGAATGCAGCTAATCCCGCATTGTTTGAACCACTTCAAGTATTACAAATAGATGTTCCATTAGATTTCATGGGCAGCATATCAAAACTTGTTGCAAATAAACGTGGGCAATTATTAGAAACAAATCAAGAAGGGAGTCAAATGATAATCAAAGCTAAGGTTCCAGTAGCTGAAATGTTTGGTTTAACCTCAGAGCTAAGAAGTGCAACAGAGGGTCGTGGTAATTTTTCCGTAGTAGATCAATTATTCGAAAGAGTACCTCCTGATTTACAAAATAAAATTATTCAACAAATTAGAAAAAGAAAAGGATTAAGCGAAAATGCTTAATTATTCAAATAGCTATGAAAGAAACCATTTTTAAAAATAAAGCAAATAAAAATATTTTATTCATTATATTAATAATTATTTCAATTATAAGTGCATATTATCTAGCAAAAAATTATTGTTTTGAAGCATTCTGTTTAACAAAGTATTTTATAATATATTTAATAATTTTAATTCTTTTTTCTTTTATACTCTCGCGTGTAATCAATTTTTTTATAAAAAAGTAAGATAACTTTTATAAAATAATAATCCTTACTTCTATCAATGCAATTTTCATTAATAATCGAAATTGGTTTAGTAATAATATTCGCAGCTCTCCTAGCAAATCTCGCTAGATTATTTAAACAACCATTAATTTTAGGTTATGTAATCGCTGGTGTCCTTTTGGGTCCCTCTCTGCTAGGTATAATAAAAAATACAGAATTCATAAAAAGTTTATCTGAATTAGGTATAGCATTTTTACTCTTTTTTGTAGGCATGGAATTAGATTTCTCTAAAATAAAAAAAATGGGTAAATTAATAATAATTACAGGATTTACGCAAATAATTTTAACATTTCTATTAAGTACTGTAATTGCACTCTATTGGTTTTCTTTTATCCAATCTGCATATATAGGTTTGATAATTTCCCTATCATCAACAATGATAGTAATCAAATTATTATCTGACGACAACCAATTAGATACCTTGCATGGAAGAATAATCTTGGGAATTTTGTTAGTTCAAGATATAGTAGCAATGATTGCTCTGCCTTTAATAACAACATTAGATAATATAAACTATATTCCAATATTGATCACTATAACAAAAATATCATTTTTATTTTTACTAGCGTTTAGCGCAAATAGATTTGTATTTAAACATCTAGTAAAAATTACTGCTAAATCCCATGAATTATTATTTATAACTGCCATTGCTATATGTTTTTTATTTTCTGGAATTGCCTATATTTTAGACTTTTCAATTGCAATTGGTGCATTCTTAGCAGGAATATCTCTAGCAACATTTCCTTATAATTTAGAAATAGAAGGGAGAGTAAAATCACTAAAGGATTTTTTTGTTATAATTTTTTTTGTAATTCTTGGGACTCAAGTTACTCTAATAAACATTTCAGATCAAATAATTCCAATAATAATATTTACTTTAATTGTATTATTAATAAAACCATTAATAATCTTTACAACCTTAAAATTTTTCAAACAAGGAAATAGAACCTCTTTTATTACATCTATCTCACTCGCTCAAATAAGTGAATTCTCATTAATTTTAGCAGCAATAGGCCTAACATTAAATCATTTAAATCAAGAAATATTTAATATAGTTATAATTATAAGCCTATTCACAATAACCTTAACATCTTATATAATTAACTATGATGAAAAAATTTATTCTTTATTCTCTAAATATTTAATTCCTTTAGAAAAATTTACTAGTAAAAAAAATCTAGAGAATATACCAAAAGGACTGAATCATCATATAATTTTATTTGGTGCACATAGAATGGGCTCTAAAATAATTTTAAAATTAATTGCTGTTAAGAAGAAATTTATTGTTATTGATTATAATCCGGAAGTTATTAAAAAGTTAATCTCTGACAAAATAAATTGTATTTATGGAGATATAGCGAATGTAGATCTATTAGAACAAATTGGGATAGAAAAAGCAAAACTAATAATCTCAACAATACCGAAAACATCGGATAATTTATTATTATTAGAAATTACTAGGAAAAAAAATAAAAAGGCAATTGTATTTGTAACTGCTCAAAATGCTGAAGAAGCTGTAATTTTATATCAAAATAGTGCAGATTTTGTAGCACTTCCAGAACTAATAGCCGGTATAGCAATCTCTGAATTGTTGAATAATAAAAAAATAATTAAAAAAACAGGAAAAGAATTATACAAACAACTATTAAAAGATAAAAAAACTGATAAACTAATGTGGTAAAATTCACAAGCTTTGTGTAAAAACTAATAACTTTTAAGCACTTCTTACATAGAATCATGGTTTCTTATACAAAAATGTCTTTCGGCTGTGTATCCATTGTAAGTTTTAGGCGTTATGCTTATATATTAATAAAAATTCATAAAGATATATGCCTGAATTACAAGAAATAGATATTGTAAAAGAGTTAAAGGAATTATTTAAGAAGGGTTTTATAAAATCTTTAAGAATTGATGATACAGGTATAGGTTATACTTTTGAAACATTATTAAAAATAAAGGAGAATAATGAAGGCGAACCTGATTTTTTATATCAAGGATTACCTGTAGAATTAAAAGCACAAAGAGATAATGCTAGTTCTAGAGTGACTTTAATGACTAAAACACCATATTGGGAACCACTAAGTCCTAAAGAAATAATAGAAAAATTTGGTTATAAAGACAAAGAAGGACGACAAGCATTAAAAATAACACTTGTTGCTGATAAATTTAATACTCAAAACTTTAAACTAGAAGTTGATAAAAAGAAAGAAAGATTAAACATAATCCATAAAGATTTTGGGATAGTTTCTTATTTTAATATAAATGAACTTATGGATAAATTAAGAACAAAATTATATGAAAATTTACTTTTAGTTTTAGCAGAGAATAAAAAAGAAGGAAATTTAGAATATTTTAAATATAATAAAGCTATTTTATTAAAAAAACTTAATGAAACATCATTTGAAAGATTATTTAAAGAAGGATTAATTGTTTGGGAATTTAGAATGCATATAAAAGAAAACGGAACTGTCAGAGATCATGGTCCAGGATTTAGAGTAAGTAGATTACATTTAGATAAATTATATTCAAGCAAAGAAGTTATTTTTGATGAAACTAAATCTTATGAAGAACAAAAATAAATTCTTTAGTCATTGTACTTCCATTTTCTCCTTTTTTATTGCTTGGTGAATTAACTTTTGGCATTCTCTTATTAGGTATATTTCTAGTGTAAGTTATTATATGCTCATAATTATCTACATCCATAAACATTTCAGTCATTATTTTATCCGTAGGTATATTTATTCCTTTTACGGTTCTATTTCCAACTACAAAACAAATATAACTATCTTTAGCCATAACTCTATTTATTTGCATAACACATTTATCAAAATCTTCAAAGAAGCTCAATACTTCTTTTGCTCGGTTTGGATCTATTTGAGATATAGTACTTATTACTTCTTCTAGTGTTTGAGAATTTATGTACACTCCTATATTCTTACTAGGTATTCCTCCTAAAAGAGATTTATCTATAATATTTGCATTATCATAACCCAACCATTGTAAAGCTAATCTAGAGAATTGACCATAGGCTACAGTAGTTCTACTGTCTCCATAAGGAGGCGATGTAACAAGTAGATTAATGCTATTCTCTTTAATAGGCAATGTATCTGTGGAACTCAATAATAAAGTATTTACTTTAGTATGATTTTTTACAGGTATATATTCACTCATTCCGTTTATATTTCTTATAGCTATTTTATTAAATTCTTCAAATACATCTGGATTATGTTTATCTATCTTCTCTTTAGTCATCCTATATAACTTAAATTCACTACTTCTAGTATTAGAAACATTTCTAACTGTTTCAGAAAATACAACTAAAAAAAAGTTTTTAACATTAATATCTTCAATTTTATTAATTGCTGTTTTTATTATAGCTAATTTTTCAATAATCTCTTTTTTAAACCAAAAGTCTATATTTTTAAAATTTGGCAAACTATAATATTCTTTGGATTTAATTATATTATCTAAATTATCTTTTAAAACATTAATACTTATAGATGTAGTTTTTACTTTTGAGATAAGTAAGGCTAAAGGATTTAAATCAAAACCATAAGCTTCTTCTATTTGGGGAGTTAATGAAGCTTCAACTAAAGAAGTCCCAGTACCCATAAACGGATCTAAAATATTTTTTGCATTTTTTCCGTATAAATGAATCAATCTTCTTGCTATTTGTGGGATCATCACAGCAGGATATGTGTGCATACAATGAGTAAATTCTTTTACATCTGCCTCTTTAAAGTCCCAAGATACAAACTCTTTTTCTTTCTTTTCGAATAATAGTTTTTGTTCACTCATCTTTTCCCCTTTACATTTTTTGTGTAACTTTTTCATTTTAAATAACTTCCGTTGGTTTTTTCGTAATATTTTCGACTTTGTAGTCACCATTTTTGTTTTGGGTTATTTTATACTTTTGAGCTATTAATTTCCCTCTTTCTTCTCGTGTTAAATTCTTATAATTTGATTCTATTAATTCTCCCCTCATAGTATTATATAATACTATACTTCTTTATAAATATTGATATACTACGATATATACATATTTATATAATACTATAAATTAATACTATTAATGAGAAAAACTACGAGTATTAAGATTGATCCTGAGCTTTGGAAAGAGTTAAAGATTCATTGTATTAAAATTGGAAAGGATGTTTCTATGTTTTTAGAAGAGTTGATTGGTAAGGAATTAAAGAAAAAATAAAAAATTATTTAATTGAATATATACTAAATATATCATCAAAATTTAATTTAGACTTCGCACCTCTAAATTATGTAAACTTATTCTTAATAATTAGAAGAATCTAATTATTTTTAAATATATAGGTGGTGCAAAAATGTTTAAAAAAATTAAAAATGGAATATTAATTTTAAAGATGGCTCAATTTGTTTATTTGCTATTGTGGATTTATATCACAATAAAAATATATTATTTAATTGGTTTTATTGGTTATTTTATTAGGTCGCTTATATGTGCTTTGTCTATATTATACGTACAAGAAATCATCTTAAGTATTGATATAAATCAATACAATAATGATGGTTATAAGAAAAATAACTGAAAAAATAAGTATAGGTGTAGATGGACTAAATCTTTTTTCTAATTTTTGATAGATTGAACCAACAAAGTTAGATAAAATTAATAAAATGATTTCAATTAAAAGAGCTATCCCCCCTAAAATGGAGGCGTTTAATTTAATTTTTAATTGATCTCTTTCTTTTATTGTACTTGTAAGATCTTTCTGACAAATAATTAACTCATAGGCTGTTCCATTAAATAAAGTAGATAAAGAATTATAATTACTTCCTAAATTTATAAAACCTTTTTGACAAGTTTCAAGATTTTCTGAGCAAATGTTATAATTATCTTGAAATTCTTTATTAAGTAAATTACTTGAAGCTAATTGAGTATTACAAGTTAAAAAATCAGTTTCATACTGATTACATTCTTTTGGTGTTACACAATTAGTTATCACCAATACAAAAAGTAATAATAAAATTATGATATAAGATTTATTCATACAAAAAATGACTAAAATATACCTTAAAAATTTATTTAGTCTTAGAATATACACTTTTTACACAAAACTTGGGCTTAATACATAAAAGCTACTTTTTACACAAATTCACAGAAACCTTTATAAATATTCTTCTTAGTCCAAAATAACATAACCTGCTAACATGTACAGGTTGCCAAAATAAAATGGCAGAAAACATAAAACACTTCGTCAGAATTAGGAATACAGACCTATTAGGAAGTAAACAGATTCTTATGGCATTACAAAAAATTCATGGTGTAGGCTTTAATTTTGCAAATGCAATCTGTTATGCAACCAAAATTCCACCAACCAAAATAACAGGAACACTATCAGATGAAGAAATACAAAGATTAGAAAAGTTAATATTAAACTATGATTCTATTCCAAAATGGCTTTTTAATAGAAGAAAAGATGTAGAAGAAGGTATTGACAAACATATTACATCTGCTGATTTAAAACTAACTAAAGAAACAGATATCAAGAAAATGAGAAGGATTAGATCTTATAAAGGAATAAGACATTCTTTAAATCAACCAGTAAGGGGTCAAAGAACAAAGGCACACTTTAGAAAAGGTAAAGCTGTAGGTGTAGCAAAAAGTAAAAAAGGTACTAAATAAAGATGGGAGACCCTAAAAAATCTAAAAAAAAGTATTCTACACCATTACATCCATGGAAAAAAGAAAGAATAGATAAAGAAAGAGAAATGGTTAAACAATATGGTTTAAAAAATAAAACAGAAATATATAAATCTGAATCAAAGGCTAGAAAATTTGCGTCACTTGCAAAAAACCTTATTAGAGATAAAAGAAAAAAACAAGCCCAAATTGAAACTAAACAACTATTAGATAAGTTAACTAAATATGGGTTTATTACACCAGAGAGTCAATTAGAAAATGTTTTAGAAATAACAATAACAAATATTTTAAACAGAAGATTACAAACCCTTGTTTTCAAAAAACAACTAGCCAATACAATAAAACAAGCAAGACAATTTATCTCTCATGGGCATATTATTGTTAATAATAAAAAAATTACAATTCCATCTTATATGATATCTTTAGAAGAAGAGTCAACAATAGGTTTTAGCTCTAGTTCTCAGTATAATGATAAAGATCATCCTGAAATACAAAAACTAATTCAAAAATCTAAAAAAGAAGAAATAAAAGAAGGTTCAGAAGAGGTAAAAGATGAATAGTGAAAATATAATCCCAAAAAAAACTTTTAGAGAAAGATGGGGTATTGCACATATTTATTCCTCTTATAATAACACTATAATACACATAACTGATTTAACAGGTACAGAAACATTAGCCAAAGCATCTGGGGGTATGGTTGTCAAAGCACATCGTTTAGAGTCTTCACCAACTGCAGCGATGACAGCAGCAAAAATAGTAGCTGAACAAGCTAAAGAAAAGGGTATTAATGCATTACATATAAAGATAAGAGCTCCTGGTGGTCAAAATGGGCCTACTAGTGTTGGACCAGGAGCAAACGCAGCTGTAAGGGCACTTTCAAGATCAGGATTCAGAATAGGGGTTATAGAAGAAGTAACACCAATCCCACATGATGGTTGTAGAAAGAAAGGTGGAAAAAGGGGAAGGAGAGTATAAATGGAAATTAAAAAACAAGGAAAACATAAAGAACAACATATCTTTACTATTAAAAACATAGATCATGAATTTATTAATACATTAAGAAGAACGATCCTCGCTGAAGTTCCAACCCTTGCAGTTAAAAATATAACTATTAAGAAAAACAGTTCAGCCCTTTTTGATGAAATCTTATCTCATAGACTTGGCTTAATACCATTAATTACAGATTTAGAAACATATGAACTACCAGAAAAATGTTCATGTGAAGCTGCTGGTTGTGCTAAATGTCAACTTAAATTTACTTTGAAAGCTATAGGTCCAGGAACAATAATGGCTTCTGAGATGAAAATAGAAGATCCAGTAATTAAACCCGTCTATGAAAATCTTCCAATTGTAAAATTACTAGATGAACAAGAAATAGAGATGGAAGGAATAATTACCCTAGGAAAAGGCAAACAACATTCTAAATACTCATCCTGTTTAATATATTATAAAGGTATTCCAAAGATTAAGATTAAAAATCCAAAAAATATTGAAGAAATTGCAAAATCTTGTCCAAAAAAACTATTTGAAGTTAAAAATAAAGAATTAAAAGTAAAAAATCAAGAAGAATGTATTTTATGTCAATATTGTGCAGAAGCCTCAAATAGTGAAATAGAAATAACAGCAAGTGACAAAGAATTTATAATTACAATAGAACCATGGGGACAACTTCCTCCAGAAATTATTTTAAAAGAATCAGCTAATATTTTATCTGAAAAATTAACTGAACTTGAAACAAAATTTAGTAAATTAAAATGAAAGGACCAACTAATGAAACATTAAAAGAATTGTGTGTTAATCTAGAAAAATTATCTAAAAAAGAAAATGTAAAAATATGGAAAAGAGTAGCTAAAGAACTACAAAAACCAGCGAGATCAAAAAAACCAGTTAACATTTTTAAAATTAATAAATACATTAGAGATGGAGAAACTGCTCTAGTTATTGGTAAGGTATTATCTGAAGGGAAATTAATAAAAAAAATAAATATCTCTACATTTAACGCTTCAATGCAAGCCAAAGAAAAATTAGGAAAAAACCTAATTACAATTAAAGAACTAATACAAAAGAATCCAAAAGGAAATAAAGTAAGAATAATAAAATGATAATTGATGGAAAAAATCTAATCATAGGAAGAATGGCTACTATAGTAGCTAAAAAAGCCTTAATGGGAGAAGAAATAATAATTGTAAATTGTGAACAAATGATAATATCAGGCAGTAAAAAAATGGTCTTTACACATTATAAAGAAAGACGTGAAAGAGGAGATCCACATCATGGTCCAAAATATCCTAAACAACCAGATAGAATAATAAGAAGAGCTATAAGGGGAATGTTACCCTATAAAGATGAACGAGGAAGAAAAGCATTTGAGAGAGTTAAATGTTACATAGGCCTTCCAGAAAACCTAAAAAACTTAAAATTAGAAACCATTAAGAGTGCAGAAGCATCTAGATTGAAAACATTAAAACAACAAAAAATAGGAGAAATTGCATCACAAATATGAGCACAAAAAAAACAATCCAAACAATTGGAAGAAGAAAATGTGCTTTAGCACGTGCTACTCTCTTAAAAGGAACAGGTAAAATTTTAATTAATAAAAGATTAATTGAAAACATAACCCCTATTTTAGCCAAAGAAAGACTAATGGAACCAATACATCTGGCTGGTGACACTAGAAAAGAAGTAGATATTTTTGTTAATGTTAAAGGTGGTGGAATTCAAGGCCAAACTGATGCCTCAAGAGTAGCTATCTCTAAAGCATTTATTGAATATAATAAAAAATTAAAAAGTATATTTTTAAGTTATGACAGAATGCTTATTGTATCAGATATACGTCTAAAAGAACAACGTAAACCTAATGATTCTCGTGCAAGAGCTGCGAGACAAAAAAGCTATCGTTAGAATAATAACAACTATTTTTTTCATTGAATATAACAATTCAAAATTTAAATAATCCTTTTAGGGAATTTAATATTTTTTCTTTCTTTATACCCATGATCTCGAAATTTTTTTATTAAAAAAGAACCAATCATTAGTTCATCTGAACAAGTAATTTCAAAGATTCGTCGGTAAATATTACTATTTCGAGTATTCCCTAGAGATCCATCAATTGCAACAGAAGAAACAACCAAATCAGCTATTTCATAAAGTATATATCTACTATCTTGATAAATACCTCTACGTACCACACAACTCCAATCAGCTCTATCATCTCGCCTAGGCATAAGAACAAATTCTGGAATAAAATGCTTAAGAATATCAACTGAAGCCAACTCTCTAACTTCTCTATTATCGCTTCTATAAACATATTCATAACAAGGGGAAACAAAATAAGTTGTTCTCCTTCCTAAAATACCAACCATTAATTTTAATTAAAATATAAATTTTTAAAATAATCTATCCTAAGAAATATCTTTAATTCTTCCAAAATAAAACGCCTCTTCAGAATCAGAAACAACAAAAGTCTCAAAATTTCCTAAACCTTCTTGTAGATACGGACTCAATCTTTCATATTTTAAAACATCACTTCCAATATTAAGATAAGAAAAACTAGGTATAACAATCAAATCTTTCCCTCTAAATTTACCTATTAAAAAACATTTATATAACTCAATTTTAGGTCCTTCAACAAAAGAAATTGCAGGATGTTCATGTCCTATAATTATTATATCCCCCTCTTGATCAATAATAACATCTCCATGGCAAATTAAAATATTACCTAATTTATAATAATCAACTACCATTAAATTTCGTTTTTTTGCTATAATTTGTGTTATCTTATCATGATTTCCCTTAATTAAAATGACTTCTTGATCCTTAAAAAAATCAATTAATTCTAGACAATCATCCCATTCTTCATGGCTAATTGTCCCAAAATCATGTTTAATATCACCATTAAAAATAACCCTTTCAACAGAATAATTAACCTTTATATTTTCCAGAGATCTCTTTAATTTACTAAAATTCGCCTTAGGTAATAAATAACCTCTTTCCCCTAAAGAAGCCTCTAATCCTAGATGTAAATCCCCTAAAACTAAACATTTAAATTCCCTAATGAAAAGACCAAAACCAACAATATTTATTCCGTGTATAATTTCCATAATATAATTTTAAGCCTCTAAATGTTTATAATATCTTTGACTATTATTTACTTATATATCACGAAAGACTTAAATAGTAGTATCATACTACGTTTACTGTTAAGTAACAAATATATTATAAAATAATAAGCGAGGTAAAAACAAAATGGCAAATGGTTTATATTCAGATCTTATTCATAACGATTCTGGGAAACAAGATATGTGGGAGGCTTTACCTTCAACTACTCAAATACAAATAAATAATTTATATGATACTCATCCTGATGCTAAACATGCAGAAGCTATTGCTGATGGTTTAGTAAGGGAATATTATGATTTAATGCCAAAAAAACCAACTGGTTTTTTAGGTAAATTAAGAGAAAATACAGTAGCAAAAATATTAAGTATTGCAACTCTAGCAGGTTTTGCTGGATATGTAGGTGCTAAAATTGGTACTGGAACAAGTTCTGATCAAGTGAGTGATATAATTAAAACACAAGCAACTCTTTTAGATCATTATGATCAATTGAAACAAAGTCCAGACATAACTAAATATGCTAAAACTCAAAATGAAATTGATAATAAACAAACTAAATTAATTAAAAATTTAGAAGCTATGCTTAATCAAAATGCAGAGGCTGATAAAGCAATAGTTGTAAAAGTAGCTGAATTAGAACAAAGAGCATTAGCTAATATTGAAAGAACATTAGCTCCTATACACGCTGTTGGATCTGAGGATCAAACAAGTCCTAGTCCAACCCCCATTACTAGTTATTCTGGTAATTGTCAAACTGAATGTGGTGTAGTAATTGACTTATTACAATATAGAATGGATCAAGCTGGGAAAAAAACGCATGTTGGTTATAGAAATAATTTAGATCAATTAATTAGATCAACAAAAGCTGAAAATAGACAAGCTTCAAGGTTAAATAGGCAAGATATTGTTAATAGTACTAATGGATATTTAGTAGAATTATATACTGAAAAAAGAGATTATGCACAGGCTATTAAATGTATTAATGATATGACTGGTTATAAACCTCATACAAAAAAGACTACAAGAGTAGAAAATCCTGATTGGGTTAAAAATAGAGCAAAGATAGATAGTATACCTGATCTACCAGATACATCAGATCATATAGAAGTTGAAAAAAAAGACAAATTAAAAGAAGTAAAAATAATAAAAGTACCTGAAGCTAAACCAAGAGAATATAAACAAAAACCCTTAAAAACAGGATATTACATAGATCCACAAAATTACATATATAAAGTATTATTTGAAAAAAGAAAAACTGTTGATGGAGCAGAAATAGAAACATATGATATTGATAGAAGGGGATATGTTGATGAAGAGGGTTATGTGGGTGGAGTTCCATTCTTTAGTAGACCAAGAATAGATTATGAACCTGGATTAAATGAATTATCACCAGTTAGAATAGAAAGAGAAACTTCAGAAGATGGAAGTGAGCTTAGAAAAGTAAGATTACCTAATGGACCAATACCACATTATAATGATGAGGTAGGTCTCTTAGATCAATCTCAAAGGGTTCCAGGCGTTGTTTTAGGTCAATATGTAAAAAACAGATGGAATAATTTTAAAAGCAAATATCTTGCTTAATTTTTTACTTTATAGTAATAACAAAACGAAAGATTTAAATACTAGTTCTTATAATATATATTATAAAGAATAATAATCAAAGAGGATAATCAAATATGAAAACCAATATACCAAGAAATAAACATGAAATATTGAATCATAATGAATTAATTTTAGCTAGATGGCAAGCAGAGCTTAATGCTAAAGATGAATTAAATAAATTTAAAGATAGCTTGAATGAAGCTAAACTCGACTATGAAACAACCCATGAAAAAGCTGAATTAGAAGCATATAATCAATTATCAAGAGAATTTATCAGATATAATCTTTTAAATAATAATGGAAATAAATCAAAAAAAGATATAAGAAAACCACATATTCCTTATAATTTTAATCGTACAGTAAGTTTAAGAGAAAACCTTAATGCAAGAGAACAAGCATGTGAACAATATTTTACAAGAGTTGCAGAAGATAATTTATGGAATGAAGCTATTGCAAGCGCAAAAGGTAAACCTTACTTAAAAGAAACCATAGTAGTAGAACCTATAGAATTTATGGATAACGAGGAAACAATTGTTTTAAGGCCTAAAAATCTAGAAGAAAGCCTAGAGTCTATTGAACCTACAAGGGAAACATTGGGCAACAAAGTAAGAGGTTTATATGATAGGGCTAGAGATTATGTAATAGGTCAACCTAGTGAAATAGAAAATTTTCAGCCATGGTACCTAAGACACATTAAAGGATTAGTAACTGCAGGTTTAATAGGTCTTAGCGCTATTGGAATATTGGGAGACAATAAAAAAGAAAATACATATCAACCAATTATAGTAGGACCGACCATAGAATCTAAAGTAACATCGACTCCAAAAATTGAAGAAGGAATAACATATAATCTACCAGAAATTTTAATAGAAGAACCTAAATCAGAGGAATATAAAGGGATTACAATAAGAATACCAAAACCAAAAAGAAAAGGAGTATTAAGAGATAAACCAGGAATTACTAGTCCGCTTGATCACCAATTTTTACTAGATTGTGTACCTTCTGGTAAAAATTATGGAAAAATTACAACTGGTAGAGAAATCTTAGAAAGAAAAAAATTTTTTAATTTACTTTAATCTTAAACAATCCAACAATCTTGGAGCAACAGTTTCTATTTTATTTAATTGATAAATACTTGAAGCTAATTCCAAACATCTAGATTGTTCTCCATGAACAACTATAACTCTTTTTGGTTTAGGATCTAATCTATAAACCCAAGAAATTAACTGCTTATAATTAGAGTGCCCGGATAAACCTTGGATTGTATACACACGCAATAACACATTAACTATTTCTTGTTTTTTTCCATCAGAAAAAACTATTTCTTTTTCTCCCTCTTCTAATTTTCTGCCCAAAGAACCAGTACCCTGGTAAGAAGTTAAAACTACAGCATTATTTTTATTCTCAGCAAATGCCTTAAAATACTCTAAAGATGCCCCTCCAGTCAACATTCCAGAAGTAGCCATAATAATATAAGGTCCTTTACCCTCAATAACCTCTTTCATCTCCTTCTGGCTACCAACCTTCTTAAAGATTTCACTTAAAAAAGGATTATGATCCCTTTGAAATATACTCTTTCTTACCTTCGCATTAAAAAAATCAGGATAAGCTGTATGTAAAGCAGTAACATCCCATAACATCCCTTGAATATATACTGGCATTGTAGGAATCTTACCCTCCCTCATATTTCTCTCTATAATTAACATTACCTCTTGACTTCTACCTACCCCCAAAACAGGCATTAAAATCTTTCCCTTTCGTTCAACTATTTCATTAATTATACTAACTAACTGCTCTTCACTCTCTCGTCTTGAAGGAACATTTATACTCTGAGTACCATAAGTAGCCTCCATCATAACAGTTTCTAATCTAGGAAATTTAGTATAAGCAGAACTTAATAGATTACTAACTTCATAATTAAAATCCCCAGAATACAAAAAATTATGCAATCCATTTCCAATATGCAAATGTACTAGACTACTTCCCAAATTATGTCCAGAATTATAAAAAGTTAATCTAATATCCGGAGTTATGTCTGTAACCTCTTCAAAATCTAACCAAATACAATGCTTCATCATTTCTTTAACATCTGAAGCACTATAAATTCCATCTTTACCCTCTTTATGTGAAATACCTATATAATCTAAACATAACAAAGCAGAAATATCTCTTGTTGGAGCAGTCAAATAAACTGGTCCCTTATAACCATATTTAAATAAATAAGGTACAGCACCAACATGATCTAAATGTGCATGACTTACAATAACAGCATCCAATTGTGTTAGATCAAACTCTGGTGCCTCTAATTTAGGAAACATCTCATCTTTTTTTGTAGCAGCTACATTAATCCCGCAATCTAATAAAACCCTAGATTCAGGGGTTTGTAATAGATAACAACTTCTACCAACCTCTCTCGCGGCACCTAAAAAACTAATCCTAACCCATTCATCCTTTTTACCCCTGATCCAACCATCATATATCCTTTTACCAACCTTATGTAAAAATTTTCTCCTATAATCACTATTTTCATATAAAACCTGTCTAATATTTTCTAATAATGGAGATCTAATTGGGGGTATTCGCTTAACAATTGGAACCCATAAAGTCTTTCTTTTAATCTCTTTTAGAATCTCTCCATTCTTGCCAATAACCATACCTGGTCTTTCAGCCTCAATCATAACTACAGACCTTTGAGGATCAAATATAATACTAATATTTCCAGCATCTTTTGACACAAGTTTTTCAATTACACCCTTAGCTAATTCAAGATCCATGCACATACTAGGATCTATTCTTAATTCAACTCTTTTTTTAATATTATCAACAATCCCTTTGATTACTCCCTGATTATCTAAAAAAAAATCTTCACTCTTAGTATATAATACTATATTTGCCCCTTCAAAACAGGCTTCACTTATTTTAATATTTGAAGGTAATTGCTTTATTACCTCATCCAAGATTTTTACCATTAGAAAATCCTATTCCAATCTTTCATTCAAATTTTTTGACACTATCTTTTTACTTCCATCTTTTGTTATAGATACTACATCAAGACCTGCTCCAGAAGCTGTATCTCTCCGTAAAGAAGCAACTATAGCCTTTTCTACTAATACTGCGCCTTCATTTATACTTATCCCATTCTTATATTCACTCTCAAATACACCCAAAGCAAACATCATACCACTTCCATCTGCACAATAATTATTATATTTTGTTAAAGATCCATCGACTCCTAAAGAATACAAATGAAAACCGGTTTTATCTCTTCCACCAACTAAAAAACCAGTAATTCCTTGTACCATACTCATCTTTCTTATGTTAGTATAAACTAAATTAGCTAATAAATTTGCAGCTTCACTTATCTTTATAGATTTACCCCTTCTTAATTCATCTAATTTAATTTGTGCCCGAATAACTTTGGTCAATAATTGAACATCTGAAACCAAACCTGCAGTAGTAACAGCTACATTTTCATTAATAATTATAACCTTCTCAAAATCTCTAGCCATTACATAATTACCTGCAGTAACCTTTCTATCTGCAGCTAAAATAATTCCATCCTTACATACTAAACCCACAGTAGTAGTACCTGTTTTTAATAATTGTTCCATAAACTTTCAACCTCAGAAACTTAATTCACCTCTAAATTTATATCTTAAAAGGATTTATAAATATTTCGGTTAATTTAGATTCTAAGTCGGATGCGGATGATAACAATTTGCCTGATATTTAATAAAAGCTGTCTTTTCTTAATATCATCTGTTTTTTAGGATCGTGTGATCTAAAAGAGATATTAACAGAAGCAGTGTTAAATAAATCATCGGCTTCTTGAGCTGTAAAAGAATAATTTTAATTAACCTTTAACAATCTTAACACTTTGTACTCTCTCTAAAAAATAAGCATCATTCTTTAGACACAGTTCAATAAATTCCTTTAAAGATCGTACTTTTCTGGGTAAATTCACATATAATCTTCCATTCTTTTCCTTAATTTCATATAATTTATATTTTTCTCTAAACTTCAAACAATCAGACTTATTCTCTAAAGGTGGTCCTTTATGTAATTTAAATTTTGGTAATATATTTACCTTGACTGAAAACCACATTAAAGCCTCTTTCTTCTCATCCCAACTCCAACCTGAATTAATAATAAAAAACCCCTCTTCTTTTAACAAACTAGATAATCTCTCAAAAAATTTTAAAAGTTTTGTTCCGACAATATCCATATTTCCCTTTAAATTCCATATTTTTAAGACTAAATTATTATCAATAACATCTTTTAATAATATTTTTTTTCTTAAAAAATATCTCTTAGATTTATTATTTAAAAATGCTCTAGCAACACTCTTGAATTTATTTAATTTTTCATAAGATAAAGCAGCTGCTGCATTCCTATTAGCCTGAACTGGATCTGCAAGAAAAAGAGGTATATTTTTAGAATCAACCTTTTTATCAAAGAAACTAATGATTTCCCCCTCTTTCCAATTAATCGCGTTTTTCAAAAAATTCTCAAAACCATTATACTTAATAACCAATAATTCAATTACATAACCAGAAAACCCTTTTTTATAGGTCTCAGCACCATAAACCTCTTGCGCTTTACAAAAAGATTTTGCTAATCTTATTTCATCTTCTAAATCATTAATATTATTTTTTACCCAAATAACATGTAAAGGAGAGATATCAGTAATATTCTCTATCTCTTTAGAACACTTCACCTTTAAAACTGGAACTACTTCAAAATTCAAGCCTTTATAAAAAACCTGAAAATAATCCCTACTACCATGAATTCTCTCTATTTTATTAAATCTTTCCTTTAAAATTTTCCAAAGATCTTCACTTAAATCACCCTTTAACTTAAACCTAACAAAAACATCTATATCATAATTACCCATTAACCAAGTACCCTTCGCAACACTCCCTCCTAAAACTACCTCTGCATTAATTCCCTTTTGTAATTTATTAACAAAAGATTTAACCTTTAAGTTTAAAATAAATCCTTCTAATTTGGTTGGTTTTATTTTCTTAAGAATCAATCTATAGTTCATATAACTAAATATAATAAATACTTATAAAAAGTTTCCCTATAATAATTACAGATGATAATTCTAGGAATTGAATCAACAGCACATACCTTTGGGATAGCCATAATAAAAAACAAAAAAATATTATGCAATTTAAAAAAAGTATTTACTACAAAAAAAGGGGGATTAATTCCTAATAAAGTTGCAGAACACCATGAAAAAATAAAAGAAAAACTATTAAAACAAGCCTTAGAAAGATCTAAACTAAAGGTAAAAGATATTGAGCTTATTGGTATTTCTAATGCTCCTGGGCTAGCTCCTTGTTTATTGGTTGGTTTAAATTTTGCAAAAAAATTATCCAAAAAACTTAATGTTCCACTAATAGGAGTAAATCATTGTATAGCTCATTTAGAAATTGGAAGATCACTAACAAATGCAAAAGATCCTGTTTTACTCTATGTTTCTGGGGCTAATACACAAATAATTGCTTATGAAGGAAAAAAATATAGGATTTTTGGAGAAACACTTGATCTAGGAGTAGGAAACTTTATTGATACTATTGCAAGAAAACTAGATCTAGGATTTCCAGGTGGTCCTAAAATAGAAGAACTAGCAAAAAAATCAAATAAATATATAGAATTACCATACAATATAAAAGGTATGGATTTTTCTCTATCTGGAATTCAAACAAATATTATTTCAAAAATCAAAATAGAGAATATTGAAAATCTATGTTATTCATTACAAGAAACTGTATTTAGTATGATTACTGAAGTAACTGAAAGAGCAATGGCACATTGTAATAAAAAAGAATTACTACTAGGTGGAGGAGTAGCTTGTAACAAAAGACTACAAGAGATGTGTTTAAAAATGTGTAAACAAAGAAATGCTAAATTCTTTATATTAGAAAACCAATACTTAACAGATAATGCTGCAATGATTGCTCTAACAGCAGAAAAAATGTATAACCTAGAGGGATATAAAACAAAAAATATAGATATCTATCCATCACAAAGAACAGATCAAATAGAAATTACATGGCATTAAGAAGATATCTCCTTCCTTCTAAAGATTCTAACAACTTATAAACTCTATTTCTAGAATAATAAACAAAGGCTGTTTTACCATTAAGACACAGATTCCCTAAACAATCCTCAAAATTCCCTAAAACAAAAGGATTATTTTCTTGCATATCTAAAATCTTAAGATTTTTGGATTTAACATAAACATTTAGGGCATGATCCTCTATTGTATCCCACTTTAACATTCCTAAAACCCCCATTTCCCCACCAGTTAAAACATTCCTTATCTGTTCAAATTCATATCCAGGAAAAGAATTATCTCTAGCGATTTCAGCAGCAGTAGCAACAGCAATACTCGTATCTGCACAACAACCATACCTATTTAACTTCAAATATTCTCCATAATTTAATCTATAACCCCTAACAACCTTACTAACCCCTTCAGAATTTAATCTACATAAAGCAACTAAAATATTTTCCAAAGAAAAATCTCCATTTAAATGCTTAGATAAATTATCTCTAACAAATGTTCTAGCATATTCATCCCTAATTCCTGCCTCAATTATTAATCTTGGATCAACAGCCTGACCATCTGAATTTATTTCTTTATATAGTTCGTCTTCTCTAGTAAAAACACAATGAAGAAGATTTAAAAAACTAAACCCCAAAACAGCATCCCAACAAAGATTAATAAAACCCCTTCTATCTAAAACCTTCATATTTTTTATTATAACAGAAGATTTATATTCCTTATTCTTATATAATATATATGTTCTTTATTATATACAACAAAAAATACTAGTCTTTCAATAAAATCTTAATTATCGCTGCAAAAGCTGGTCTTGTAATAAACACCCCAATTGTTACTCCGGCAATTGTTACTAAAGCAAAACCAGTCAACAAACCAGCACCTGCCCAAAATAAAGGTAACATAGCAGCAACAGTAGCAGCAAATGCTGCAAAAATAATAAAGAAGGCTTTCTTTACACTATCTTCCCTTTTAACAAGTTTATTTCTTACCTGATCAACCAAAACAATCTGATCATCAACCCCTGTACCAACAGCAGCAATCAAACCAGCAATAGCTGCCAAATCTAGGTTATATTTAAACAAAGCAGCTAATCCAAGTATTATAAAAATTTCACTAAGTATAGTAATAACCATAGGAATTATAATTTTTAAGTTTCTATATCTAATAAAAATAACAAACACTACTCCTAATAAAGCTAATAAACCAACAACCCACGAATTTCTTAAAAATTCCTCTCCCAAAAGTGGAGAGATAGAATCTAACTTTATTATCTCCATTTGTGTAGGCAATGAACCTGTTATTAAAACCGTTTGTAATTTATTTCTGTTGAATACAGCATCATCTATAGCATCTTGCATAGTTATCCCCAAACCAGGACCACTAATAGAAATTCTAGTAGCCTCCTGGCCCTTTAAATCAGAAGAAATTAATAAACTATCAACTAACCTATCATCTAAATATAAATCTAATGGCCTTTCTAAATAACTACCTATTCCCTGAGATAGATTAATACTTAAATCATTAGTAATTTGTGCATGCCTTTTAGCAGCCCCATCACTTAAAGAGATCTCAAATTCAAACTTACAACTATAACTCCCAACCTGGACCTCAACACAATCAACTATTCTTGAACAAGTACCATCATGCCTGCATACAAAAGTAACATCTTCTTGGCCACCAACAAAAACTATATCCTCTCCTATTTTAGCCTCAAACTTTCCCTGTTTAGCAACTAAGTCCTTAACCTCTTCCTTAGTTGCACCAGCGATCTCAACAGAAATATATTTATTTCCTTCTAAATCAGAAGCAGCTCTAATACTCAAATCACTTAAACCATAAACATTTAATCTACTAGTCATAACATCCACAATATCCTTAAGATCATTATCAGTTACTGCTTCAATAGGCTCCAATAAAACCCTAGTCCCCCCTTGTAAATCTAAACCCTTCCTAATATTTGAACTAGCAACCTCTTTTACCTCGATTCCTAACGTATTATTTAAATCATTAATTAGCAAATAATTACCCTTATCAGTTTGAATATTAATTGTAGTAATATTACCTAAATTTCTAATAAGATTAGAATAATCATCAATATTATTGATTAAATTGTTATTTACACTTAAAATTCTTTCTCTTTTGATTAAATTAAGATTTTGAGCTGGGCCTTGCATACCTGCTAGCTGAGCAATAGTACCTTCTTCTACAGAAGCAATAGCAACTCCAGAAGTATCCAAATTAAAACCAATAGCTAAAAAAGAAAAAAATAAACAAAGTATTAAAACAATAACTCGCCATTGTTTTAATACTTCTTTAATCATTCTATTCCCTTCTTCTTGCAATAATTCATTAATAGCCCAGCATTAGTAAAATAGGTTGAAAATACATCTACAATTAAAGCAATAATAATTATCAAAAACATTTGTTTAAAAACTAAAGAAGTTCCAAAAATATAACCCATTAACAAAGCAACAACAGTAGTTCCTATCATTGTTAAACCTGTTTTTATTGAAGTTTTTAACCTCTGAAAATAAGTACCAGTTTTCTCTCTTAACATCCTTGAGGTCATTAATATATCAGTATCTACAGAGTAACCAATAACCAACAAAAAAGCCACAATACCAGCAGTAGATAATTTAATTCCCAACAAATTTATAATTGCTAGAGTAATTGTTAAATCTGTTAAAGCAGAAAATACAACAGCCAAAGATGGAATAAATGTTCTGAATGTTAAAAATACAGAAATTGCCATTAAAACAAACGCAATCAAGATTGCAATCAATAGTTGTTTAAAAAATAAATCTCCTAATTTAGGATCTGTTTCCTCTACACTATAATTTTGAGAATTTAATTCAATACCTAAAATACCGTCTAATCCCAATTTTAATTCATCAGCAGTTAAATCAGAAACCTCAATAATAAATCCTAAATTCTGTCCATTAGTTAAATCAGTTAGTTGCCTGAAATCTATTTCTACACCTAATCCCTCTGATAATTCAATAGAATCAACAATCCTATCTGTATAAACACTAGCAGTAATACCGCCTTTTAAAGAAACATCCTTTTCAAAAACTGAACCTGTATTAACATATTTTATACCTAAAAACAATAAAGATAAAACTAAAAAAATAATAGGAATAAACATTAAGATTTTATATTTCTCCCTATAAAACATCTCTATTTGCTGAATTTTCATTAAACTTTGAAGATTCAAGTAGTTTAAAAATGTTACTGACTTTTTTAAAACCAAACATTTATAAATAAATTCTCAGTCTCTAAAATTAGGCCCCGTTAGTGTAGTCCGGTCAATCACTCAGCCCTTTCGAGGCTGGAACTCGGGTTCAAATCCCGGACGGGGCAATAATTATGGTTTAATCATTCCATGCGCATCTTTATACGTATTATAAATTAAAGTACAGAGGTCAGTAGCTACTTTTTCTACAAGCGTTCTCATAGAACTATCAATATAAATATCAGGAAAATTTTCAAGACCCTCTGTACTTGTTAATTTTTTTATTTCTTTTTTAACTAATTTAACTGGAGAACCAAAACCCTCAACAAACCCCTTCCAAACATAAACTAAAGGGTTCTCAAATTTTACCTTTTTCTTTTCAATATTTGCTTCTTTTTTTTCTTTAATTGGATTAATAAATGTATTAATATCTTCTTCTAAATCCTGCAAACCAGTTCCAAGATATTTTTCAATTAATTCCAACATTTCGTTAGTATCTACACTATCTAAAGCATGTAACTCTATATCATCCACAGAATATCCATTATAAAGAATATCTACCCTCCCCCCCTCTATATAATGCCTTCCACCCTGGCCTTGAGCTAGTTGAGGTAATGATCTAAATTTAATATTTATCTCTAATACCGCATAATATTTCCTATCTAAATCCATCTTTTCATAAATATGACTTAATTCAGTCATAAAAATTTCTTTTACACCATATAAACTTAACTCCATATATAAATTACTAAAAGCGTTTACAACATCTGCTCTATTAAATTCCTTCATTTTTAATTTTTCAGCAGCCCTTAAGTAAGGCATTACCCAAGAAGAGTATAATTTAAAAGTACCATATTGCGATTTTAAATAGCTCTTTTCTACATTAAATCTTTTCCTTAACTCTTTCTCACTTACCTCAACCCACCTTTCAAATTCTCCTAATTTGTTTTTTAAAACTCTTTTAACTCGATCATTTAAATCTAAATTATCAGCATCTTTACTAGTATTAACATAAAAAAATGCATCTCTCAAAGTAATAAATTGCAACTCTTGAGCCATCCCATTAATACTTCCCCTTCCCTTTTTCACATCTACATTATCCATCCATCTACCCTTTAAAGAATATCGTCCATTCTCAATAAGAGAATTATCTTCACTCTTTATTTCATCGTACGGTTTTAACAATAATTCAAACTCTTTCAAATCATAAATTAAATTCAAAATAGATTTAATTACCTGATTAATAGCCCCTAAATATTCCATAGTCTTAGCTTCCATTTGTGTTCGTCTGACACCCATTTCTCCAAAATAACCGCCTGCAACAGATGCCTCAAAACCCTCTTCTACCTTTGTAATACCCTCTTTTCCACTCAAACCTGCTAATCCCAAAGCACCTTTATCCTGCATAAAATCTAATAACCAAAAATAAATAGGTTCCAAACCCTCTCCAATAGAATCATAAATCATATATTTTTTACAACATATTTTTTTCTTAATCTCTTTAACTAACAATCTATTTAACTTTGAATAATATTCCTTAAAATTATCATCTAATAAATAAACCTTTATAGCCTTTTTTGGATCACTACTTTTCTCAATACTCTCTTGTACCTCACTCCAATTAGGTAAATCCATATACATATTACACAAAGTTTATATTTAAAATTTACTAATATTCCCTATGAAAAAATATATTTTTCTCTTTTTTCCACTATTAATAATTGATCTTACTACTAAATACTTAATAATCAACAAAGAGATAGCAATAAACAAATATTTCTTATTAAATTATTCTCAAAATACTGGTATAGCCTTCTCACTTCTAAATAATCAAAATTTCCTACTAATAACCCTTTCAATGATAATAATAATAATTTTAATTAACTTTTTTATTAAAGAAAAAAAATACCAATTAGGAATAACATTTATTCTAGCAGGCGCAACAGGAAACCTAATAAATAGACTTCAATATGGGTATGTTATTGATTTTATTCAAATCTGGATTTGGCCAATCTTTAATCTAGCAGATATATTTAATATAATAGGAATAATATTAATATTAAAAAAATCATCCTAATTTTTCTTCTAAGGTGTTTATTAAACCTAATTCATCATTTTCAAAATATAAAAGCTGAAACATAGAAGCATTCGTAACTTCTAATTCCAAATCAATAAAAGGGGTGCTAAAAGAGAGGTATTTAGCTAACAAAACATTATTCCTCGGAAACCAAATTAATTGATAACCATTACTAGCAGTATACAACTCAACCATATATAATCTATCAATTGTATTACTTACATTAGCTATTCTAAAAGCCATAAAAAACAAAAATAAAACTTATATAAAAAGAATTCTAAATTAAACTGAATATAATCTCCCTAATTCTTTTAGGGTCTGCCCTCCCTCTAGTTTCCTTCATAACTATTCCTACTAAAAAATTCATAGATTTCTCATTCCCAGACTTATATTGTTGAATGATTTGTTTATTATTTTTAATAGCATCTTTACAAACTATAATTAATTCATTTTCATTAGCTAAAGAACTTAAATCATGTTCTTTAATATAATTTTCTATATCTAAATCTTTTTCACTTAATAATTCCATTAATTTTTGTCCAACCCTTTCTGTAATTTTTTTATTCAAAATTAAATTAATAATCTTCCCTAAATGATTAGCAATAAAAGTTTCGTCTAAACTCTTTTTTGTATAATTTAAAACCCTTGGAACCTCTCTCCTAATCCACTTTGACAAAAATAATCTATCCATTACTTTTATAGATTCATATAATTCAGCTAATTCATAATCATCTGCAATAACCTCAGCATCATCTAACTTCAAACCCTGTTTTACATATTTTAATTTTTTCTCTTTTGGCAATTCCGGTAGTTTAAGCCCCTTGAGATATTTAGCAGTCTCAACGGGTACTAGATCAGTATCAAAGATATAACCATAATCATCTTCTTGTTCTTTATATCTTTGAAAATTAGTTTTACTTCCATCCCATCCTCTAGTTTCTTGTTTAACAATTGGTTCACCGTCATTTAATAATTTTTTTTGTCTTGTAATTTCATATTCTATTGCCCTTTGAATATCCTTAAAACCTGAGACATTTTTTATTTCAACTCTTGAACAGCCAGCAATATTTACATTTAAATCAGCCTTAACAATTCCTTCTTTAACATCATAAATCTGTAAATATTTTAATACTGTTAATAAATACCTCATAAATAACCTAGCCTCTTCTGCTGAATGCATATCTGGCTCTGTAACAATCTCACATAAGGCATGGCCAGATCTATTATAATCTACTAAAACATTATTTTTTTCATGAATTAAAGCTGCTGGATCCTCCTCCATATGTATTCTTCTAATTCTAATCTTCTTGCCTAAAATCTCCACCTCACCAGCTATACCCAATGGATTTTCATATTGAGTAATCTGATAATTTTTAGACATATCAGGGTAAAAATAAATTTTTCTAGAAAAAATTAATTCTTTATCGATCTTACAACCAAATGCTAAACATAACTTTAGTGCATACTCTAATGCTTTTTCGTTTAACACAGGTTTAGAGCCAGGCATACCTAAACAAACAGGACAACAAGAACTATTTGGTATTTCCCCTTTAGATGAACATCCACAAAATAACTTACTCTTAGTATTTAATTCCACATGACATTCAATTCCTACAAGTACATCATTCATAATAAATTAAACCCAATTATCCTTAAATATTTTATTGTTTCAATATCACATTATTTTGAATAAATAGAAATAATGCAAGAATCTTTGAAAGTATTCTGGAATGAACATAGTTTTAGGCAAGATTGTCAAACAGTGTAAAAATATTTATATAGTTAAATTATTTTTCATTTGTATGTCAAAAAGCATAACAATAAAAAAGCTACAAGAAGAAACTGGATTAAAGGATTTAAAAGAAATTAAAACTTTACTTAGTGTTTTAAATATATATATCAATAATATATTTGCAAATCTTTTACAAGTATATAAGGATATAAAAGAACAAGAATCTAAACAACATCCTAAAAAATTGAAAATAGAGGATATTACTCCAGAAAATATATTAGGTCTAAGAAAGGCTCAGAATAACTCAGATGATGCTATAAGAAAGTTAAATAAAAAAGCTTTGTTACTAACACATTTTAAAGAATATAGCATAGCAATAGACAATTTAGAAGGAAAAAAAGATGTTTATTCGTACGTGGAGGGTTTAGAATCACTTTTAAGGGATATTGAGATGAGGAATAAGTACATTTCGCTTTTGAAAGAAGTGGCTATGAAAATTTAGTTAAGTTTTTAAATTTTTTTAACTTATATAATTCTATGAAACCTTTTTTATATAATATTAATGATGTTTATTATAGCGGTAATGATCTGGACTGGAAAGAGGATGATGAAGTTGTAACTTCTCTTGATTGGAAAGAGGATGATGAAGTTGTAACTTCTCTTGATTCAAAGGATATAAAACGTTACTTTTCTAGAACGAGAATAGATGTGCATTGGGCTGTAAATTTTGTATAT
>DATDVT010000040.1:0-19554 GCA_035289905.1 Candidatus Nanoarchaeia archaeon | reverse complement strand
TATTTTGTTTTCTAATTTACTTAATTGCATTTTTAGTAGTTTTTTTACTAATATTAAATATAATTACTATTTAAATATTTTTATTTATATATTAAAATTAGAAATTCTTTAATATTAAAATAACATAGAAGAAATTTAAAATAACAGTATATACACTTTAATTATTATTTCTATAAAAATTAAGATATAATAAAATAATTTTAATAATATCTATTGTTGTTATTTTAGTTCTAGGAAGTTTAGGATTTGCTATATTTTTACTTTTTTTCTAAAAATAAGAGATTTTCTTCAAAATGAGTCAACAAAAGTTTTATATACTAGGAATATATTTGATATATATATAAAATATATGGAGGTAAAAATGGTACAAGCTATGATTGAAATTCCAAAGGAAGTAAATCAGGTCCTAAATATTGTGAAAGCAAGATTCGGGCTTAAAACAAAAAGCGAAGCAATAACAAGAGTTGTTATTGAATATGGTTCTGAAATATTGGAGCCAGGGTTAAGACCAGAGTACATAGAAAAACTAAAAAAAATAGAAAAAGAAGGAAAATTTATTAGCTTTGACTCTATTGAATCCCTAAAGAAGAGTATTGAAAATGCATAAATTTGAAATAGAAGAAAAGTTTCATCAAACTCTCAAAAAGCTTTTTAAGAAAAATAAAAAGAGGTATGAAATTGTTTGGAAAAAGATTAACGAAATCATAAACAATTCAGACATAGAACACTATAAAAATCTAAAATTTCCAATGAATGAATTCAAGAGAGTTCATATTGATAAGGGGTTTGTCTTAATTTTCAAATACGACAAAACAAATGATAAAATTAAGTTTTACGATTTAGACCACCATGATAAGATTTACAAATAACTTCTAAAACAATTTTAAAGAATGAAACATATTCATAGTAAATTAAAATCATAGACGAACTGGAAAACTATATGGAAACTTTACATAAAGGGCAAATTAAATTAATAATCAAAAGAGACAATGTGAAAAATTTAAAGAAATTTAAAACCAATATATATCTTCACCTTAATTTTTTTATAAAAATTTAAGAGGTGATAAAATGGAAGATAAATATTTTTACATTAGTTTAGCTGTTGCTATTTTAATTCTAGGAAGTTTAGGTTTTACTGGATATGTCTTTTGGAATAAAGAAAATTCAGATATGTTAGGAAACTGTGAATTTATTGATAGCGAAGTATTATTTAATTTCTATTCAAATTATGATTATAGCTATATATGAATGGTAATGAAATCTGTATAGAAATGAGTTACAATCGTTGTTTTTTAGAAGGTTATAGCATAGATGTTTTTCATTATGATTCTACCGATAGTTCTTGCAGCGGAAAAAAACAATATATAGACAATACTGATACTCTAATATCTTGTGAATATACTCCTAGACAGTTTAATTGTAGGGATAATCTAATAAATCAAGATATGAATGAGCCGATACAAGGAGATAAAGAGCAAAAAGAATACATTTATAGTGTAATCTGTTGTAAAAAATAAATTTTATTTTTTTAATATAAAACCTCTTTTTTAACTTGTTCATATTGAGAAACAAAAGAAACTAATTGTTTTAAATTATTCTTAAAGTAATTTCAAATCAGATAATTTCTTATTCCTTCTAAAATAAGTTTTTTTATTAATTATTCTTTAAACTTGTTAAATATTAACTTTTTAATGTTTTTTCTAAATAAAAAGATTTTATCTATAACCTCTTTACCTTCTTCTAATCCGATTTGTTTCCCATAATAATTTATACCGTTTCTTATATATCTAAACCTATCAAAAGAGTTATAATCAAATTCAGGAATTAATTCCTTTAATAATTCACCTAAACAGATATGGTTTGTTATATTATATCCAAATAAAATACATAATGCTTCAAGAATCTCTCTTAAAGAATCATAAGCTAATGGAACATACGCATTTATGTTTCTTCCATTTAGTTTAGTTGTATTTATCGTTTCTTCTTTTATATCAGAGATTTCTATTAGAGATAATGTTTTTTCTTTGTTTGGATTAGTTATTCTAATAAACCCTAATTTTTTACACTCCTCTAGATCCATTTCACTTCTCCTTGTAGAATAATACCGTTTAAAACATTATTAATCAAATGATTATTTTTTAAATTTTTTAAGTTCTTAACTGCAAATATTTGTATTTCCCTGTTTAGTTTTTTTTCAAATATTTTTAGATTTGGAAATTCTTTTGTATTCTCACTAATAATCACCAGATCAATATCACTTTGTTTAATATCTAATCCCTTTGAAAAAGATCCAAAGAGAATAATTGTTGGTTTTAGATAAAATTCATTTAGCGCATCAATAAATTCTCTTAATTTTTTAACATTATAGTATATTTTTAAGTCCCTATATTCAATTGAATTTAAATCTGCTTTATAAAGATCAAATACCCTTTCTTTTCTATATTGTAAAATTTTATTTTTTTTAAATTCTTTTAATAATTTACTTGCCGTAGCTGGAGATATTTGTGCGATTTTAGCTATCTCTCGTATATTAAATTCTCTATTAGGATCTTCAAAAAAGAATTTTAATATATTCAATTCTTTAAACATAGGTTTAATTTTATGAACACATGTTTATAAATATTTCCTACTCAATTTTAGTCCCAAATAGCATTAAATCTACCTTCGAGACTATAACTTAACAACCCAAAATAAATTTCAGATTTAATTAATTATTATGTCAGCACCAAAATCTTCCAATTTGTAAAAAATATTACTCTAGTTAAGGTTTTTGAAGAAGTAAAAATAACATAGAAGAAATTTAAAACCAATATATATCTTCACCTTAATTTTCTTATAAAATTTAAGAGATAATAAACTATACATTATAATATATATCTTAATAATTCGCAATGATTTAAATGTCTATAAAGTACTAATAATTTGTGACAATAGATGAAAAAACAGTAGATATACAAGAATTACCTCCTAATAATTTTAATCATTCAAATTTAAAAAAAGTTTCTGAATTAGGATGCCAATATCCAGTTTTTGTAGATAATAATTATTATTATTTTGAAATAGGCAATGCTACTTTTTATGATGATCATGCTATATTTGTTTTACATTTTTTTAGAGGAAAATTATATCAAGACAGATTATGGAATGTTCAAAGAATAAAACATTCTACATTAGATCTAGAGGGAAAATTAGAAATGTACCAATCACATCTATCTACCATTTTTTATAATAAAGGAAATGTTGTAATATATTATTCAGAAAGTGGTATAAAGATAGGTACAAAACCAATCGTTCGAATTAGAAGAGAACTTATCGAGTAATTACGCTATTTCTGTTAGGAACAGGTCTATGAATTTATGGAACAACAGGAAATCAAATTTGTAGGGATTTAGGTTATCAAAAAAGTTTTGTTTCAAGTGTAAGAGAAGAAATAGTTTATTTTGAAAATACTCAAACTTATAGAGGTAATATTCAAGACAAAGATGTTGTTGTAATATAGCTCAACCCAAATAAAATAATCGTTGAACATGGTACGGGTGTGTGGAGTCCTTAATTTATTTCTCACCTTAAATAATTTACCTATTATAGCAAAATTAAATAAAAATAAGGTGGAGAAAATAATAAAACAAAAGAGATTTGGACTTCCTGCTAGTGTAATCACTAGACAACTAAAAATAACTGAAAGAAGAGTAAATCAAGTATATCAAATTTACTTAGAAAATGCAGTGATAGTGGTAGTATAGACAATGTAATCTGTTGTAAAAAATAAATTTTCTTTTTTAAATAATATATCCTAATATATATCTTAATAATTCACAATTATTTAAAATCTATAAGATACTAATAATTTGTGACAATAGATGAAAAATTACCACGTGTAAAAGAAATATGGGTTGATAATTTTACTAGAGAATTAGAAAAGAATAATTTACGCGATTTACGTCTTGTGTCAGGAGAAAACAGAATTGGTTATGTATATGCGAGTAAGAATTATTTCTATTTTAGACCAGGTGGTTTTCAAGGAAATAAATTTCATTTTTTTAGAGAAGACCAAAAATGGAATATTAGAGATATAGATGATTATTTTGAAGAAAAATGGGAAGGTTATAACTTTCGACCAAAAGGGGAATTTCAAAAATATAACAGCTCATTTTCCCATGTTTATTTTAATAAAAATGGCGTTGTAGTAATTTATGATGAATCTGGAAAATCAACAAGAGATCTACGACCTATAATTAAAATTAAAAAAGAACTTATTGAGTAACTATACAATTTTTTCCTATATTTTTAGCTTTTATTAAAAACTCATCAGCTTTGTTTACAAACTCTGATGGCAATTCATTATTATATTCAGCAATTCCTATACTAATAGTAGCACAAATATAATATTTATTATTCTCTTCCAGAATTTTTATTGTAGATTTTTCTGGTGGCTGTGTATATCTTTTAACCTCAAATTTCAATTCGTTAAATCCTTTTTTTATATTTTCAGCAATTTTTTTTGCTCCTTCTAAAGTTACATACGGCAAAAGAATAAAAAATTCTTCTCCACCATATCTACAAGGTAGATCTTGTTTCCTTCTTACAGTTTGTTTAATTTTTTCAACTAAACCTTTAATAACATCATCACCCACAGTATGTCCATAAAGATCATTCACTATTTTAAAATTATCAATATCTATAGCAATTAAGGAAAGAGAAGAATTTGTTTCAATAACCTTTTTTGTCAATTTTTGTAGCATAATATTAAAATAAGCTTTGTTATACAATTTAGTAAATGAATCCAAAATAACTTGTTGTTCTAGTAACTGAACTTCATTTCTAGCATTTTTTTCTGCCTCTTTAGCTAATCTTTGTGCATATTTTAATACAGATCTATCCACATTAAGGCTTAAAAGTGCATTCAAATAATTTATAATATCTAATGGGTCAACCATGGTCTCAATATCTTCTAACACATCCTCTCTTGTTATTTTTTCTTTCTTAATATTAAACAAACTTCTATCCATTATACTATAAAGCGGATCTATAATCTTTCGTTTTTCTTCTATAAGGAGTCTTTCTAACTGATATATAATTCCAGAAAGTTGTTCTACTTCTAATTCTATATCCTTAGAATATAGCTCTTTAGGATTATCTAAAGATTCCATAATCCTAGTTAAAATTCTTTGTTCTTCAACAACCAAAGAAAATTGTAAACTCGCATTTTCTTCTAATAAACTAGGTATTTCTTCAATATTCACCTCTTTTATCCATTCATATTTTTCCAATATTTTTTCTCTTAATCGTTCAGCCTTCAAATTATTTAAGGAGTCTTCAAGTTTTTTTTGTACCTTATAGATCAATTCTTTTTCATCTGAAAATTTATCTAAAAGTTTACTTTCTTTTTCTAAATCATAATGAACTAAACAATCTTTAATTAAATTATTAATCCATTCTTTAAGATCTCTTTTCAAATTTTTAGAATCTTTATCTTTTAATAATTCAAAATAAGTAAAAATTATTGCATTTATATAATCTTTATGTAATTTAAAAGTTTTATATCTTTTTTCAAATGATTTTATTAAGATCTTATCCTGTTTTTTTAATTTATTTAAAACATTCACCAAAAGACGCATAGTTTTCTCAGACATAGTTTATTAATTAATGTTATTTTTTAAAAAGATTATGTTTCATTTCACTTCTATTTACTCACTAAAGCTCTTATTTTTTTGCAAAAATCTCTTTTTCATAATAATCTTTATAATTAAAATGAACCCTAATTTATTATGTCAGTATTCAAAGACATGCTTAAATCAGACGAAACATTATTTCAAAACGAAATAGCTTTGGACTATGATTATTTACCAAAAGAAATAAAATACAGAGAAACACAACAACATTATATTGCAGAATGTATTAAACCATTATTTCAAAACAGAAACGGAAGAAATATAATCATCACAGGCCAACCAGGAATAGGAAAAACAGCAGCAATAAGATCTGTTTTAAGAGATTTAGAGAATGAAACTGATAATATTTACCAAGTGTATATTAATTGCTGGAAAAAAGATTCTTTCTTTAAAATAATCACAGAATTATGCCATCAAGTTGGTTACACATGGACCCATAACAAAAGTGGAGAAGACTTAATTCATGCAGCAGCAAATACAATAAATAAAAAATCAATAGTTATAGTCCTAGATGAGGCAGATAAATTAGAAGACCAATCAATAATTTATTCTTTATTAGAAGATATTCACAAAAAAACAATTATCTTAATCACAAATGATGAATTATTTATGGTAGATATGGATGATAGAATAAGATCAAGACTTACACCAGATTTATTAAAATTTGAACCATATGATGAACAAGAAACAACAGGAATTTTAGCACAAAGAAAAGAGTATGCATTCTTTCCAGGGATTTTAGACCAAGAACCATTCTATAAAATTTGTAAAAAAACATTTGAATTAGAGGATATTAGAGCTGGATTATTTTTAATGAAAGAAGCAGGAATTATAGCAGAAACAAAATCCTCTAAAAAAATACTAGAAGAACATACAAACCTAGCAATCTCAAGATTATCTGAATTTAAAATCAAAAAAATACAAGAATTAAATAAAGAGTCACAACAAATCCTAGATTTGATAAAACAAAATTCAGGAAAAACAATCTTTGAAATATTCAAAGAATATGAAGAAGGAGGCGGTAAAAAGACATATAGAACCTTTTCTAGAAAAATTAAAGACCTACAAAAATCAAAATTAATTAATATTAAAGAATTAAATCTTGGGTTTGAAGGAAGAACAACCCAAATATTTTTTGAAACAACTTTAGATCAATTTACACAATAATTTATTAAAATATTTAATTTTCTCTAGTGGACACACTAGACACATCCGCGCGAATCTTATATACTCTCCAGCCATTTTACCTATATGGGGGTGTTACCATGAAAATCTTAACATATAAAGAAAAAAAAGAAATAGAGACGATATCAAAAATATTTAGCCAACAATTAATGAACTTACCAATAAGGGGGGAATTCACATGCAAAAATTAAGAGATACAATTTATTCAAAAGACTATTTAGAGATACTTATAGATGAAGACCAAATAGATGACTTTGAAGCAGGATTTATGTATGGTTATATAGATGCCTTTGAAGAAACAAATGACAATTTATTATTTGATGGTCTTTGCGATCTTATTAACTAAACCTTTCACCTCTTCCCTTGCATTAGGTTTCGCAAAGACCTTTATTTTTTCATAATCTATTTTCTTCTCTAAATTTTCAATAGTATCCACCAGATTATTTAAACTATCCAATTTTATTGCAATATTATTCTTTATTAAAAAATCAGCATTTTTTTCTTCCTGTCCAGGTAATGGATCTAACATGATTATAGGTATCTGCATATTTATTAATTCAGAACAAGTCAATCCACCAGGTTTAGTAATAACAACAAAAGAGTTAGCATAATAATCCTCAATATTTTCGACATAACAAGAAACATCACATTTATTCTTTAATTTATCAAAAAGTTTTTTATTATTCCCAACTAAAACCTTAGTTTTAAATCTTTTACAAACTAAATTTGCAACCCTTTCTATATCACCTAAACCAGCACCACCCCCCATTATTAGAACCAATTCACCCTTATTTTTTTTATAATTTTTAGTTGGAATACCTGTTATTTTTATCTTACTAAATTCAATACCACATTTAATTAATTCCTCTTTAACCTCAGAACAAGAAACAGCATAACAATCTACATTTTTGCTAATCCAGGAAGAATTTAAATGAAAATCAGTAATAATTCCTATTAATTTATAATTTCCCTTAAACATTGCTAAAACAGAACAAGGAAACGCTTGAGTGCAAATAATAACATTAGGTCCTTCTTTTTTAATTATTCTATTAAATTTTAAAGAACACAAATAAAAAAATCCCTTTCTTATAAAACTAAATCTAGATAATAAACTTTTTTCATTTTCATAAACTTTTTTATAAAATAAAGGTATATATTTCAATAATAAAGTATAACCACGACTAACTAAAAAATTCAAAACAAAATTACATTCCTTTAAAGCATCGATTAAAACCACATTGTCAAACTCTTTTTCAAGAATTTGAGCACATCTTTTATGGCCAATACCTACTGCAGCTGTATAAAATATACATACCTTCATGAAAAATAAAAATCTAACAAATCTTAAAAACCTTATTACTAGAATAATTCTATGAAAATATTAGCTTTTAGTGACATACATGGAAAAAAATCAGCTTTAATTAAAATAAAAAATAAAACTATGAAAGAAAATCCAAATCTTTTAATCTGTGCAGGAGATCTAAGTTTTTTCTCACAAAAATTAAAAATATTAATAAATTATTTAGATAATTTAAACAAACCGCTTTTAATCATTCATGGAAATCATGAATCTATTGAATCAATTGAAAAATATAAATCAAAGAATATAATCCCAATCCATAATAAAATATTTTTAATAGATAATTACATCTTCTTTGGCTATGGCGGAGGTGGATTCACAAAAATCGATAAAAAATTAGAAAAAGAAATAGAAAAATATAAATTAGAATTCAAAAATAAAAAATTAATCATAATTACTCATGCCCCACCATATAACACAAAACTAGATCTTATACTAAACCATATAGGCAATAAATCTATAAGAAATATAATTCTAAAATACAAACCAATTTTAGCAATATCAGGGCATATTCATGAAAATGAAACACAAGAAGATTACATTCAAAAAACAAAATGCATAAACCCAGGAATGTATGGAAAAATAATAAAAATATAAAAAAATAAATTTATCTTCTTTTAGCTTTCTTTTTAGCTTTTTTCTTAGCTGCCATTTCACCTCTCCCTCCCAGAATTTAATATGTTCATCTCTATTTATTTATTCTTATTCATATAAAAAGGTTTTTATTTTTAAGAAAAAATTCTTTTGTAATTCATAAAAATTATTTTTTTTGTTTCATCCTCTGTTAAATTTTTTATTTCAGAAATTTTTTTTACAGTTAGAACAACATTCATTGGTTCATTTCTTTCACCAGCAACAGGAGATAAATAAGGACAATCAGTTTCTGTTAATAAATTATTCAAAGAAACCCTTTCACTAATAGTTTGAAAATGTTCTAATCTTAATATAATCGAAGGAATAGAAAAATAAAAACCCAAATCTTCAGCTCTCTTTACTAATTTCATATTTCCCCCGAAACAATGTAAAACTACCTTTTTCAGTCTACTAGACTCTAATAAATCAACGCAATCCTTCTCAGCTTTTCTAGTATGTACAATAATTGGTTTATTTATCTTTTCAACTAAACTAATCACTTTAGAAAATACCTCTTTCTGACCAAATCTATCCTCACAATAAGCATAATCTAAACCAACCTCACCAATCGCTAGACACTTATCTTTATTTTTTTTTATAAATTCTAATTCTTCATCAACATTGATTGGCTGAACATCTCTAGTCAATCCTTCAGATTCAACCTCTTTAGCTAACGCATCAATAGGATATAATCCCAAAGAAGTATTGACAATATCATATTTTTTACTTATTTCTAGGGCTTTTAAATTTGTAGAATGATTAACCCCAGAAGTTAAAATACTAAAAACCCCTTTTTCTTTAGCTCTCTTTATTACTTGATCTAAATCTTTAGAAAACATATCAAGATGAGCATGAACGTCAACATACATAAATAAAGATTAAAAAAGAAATATATAAATTTATTTCAAATAAAAATATAAAAAATCTTTAGAATTTCAAGTAGTTTTTATTGATCAAAACCCATTTCACATCTACAGAACAAAGTTATATTCCAAAAATCAAAAGCAATCCTGTAAATAACCAACTAATAAGTTTCCAAACAAAAGGAAGTAAATTAACCATAATTAAGATTAATAAAAACCAATTAATTGTTTTTATAATATATTTTCCTATTTTCTCAGACTTTATGTATTTGTTAATCACTAAAATAAACATTTTTCCACCATCTAAAGGACCAAGAGGTAATAAATTAAACAAACCAATACCTAAACTTATAGCATACAACCAAAAGAATAATTCTCTTAACCACAAACAAGATTCTGCCAATAACCAATTAACACCCTCTTTTATTTTTGTTTGACTATAACTTACCTTAATACCCATTAAAGCTTTACCATCTTTTTCTACTAATTCAACATTTCTAATCCCCTCTAAAGTTTCAATAGTAATAATATCTTTAGGGTTTTTTTGATCTAAAGATTGACTAAATTCAACAACATTCCCAACTAAAACACCATCAACGCTAATAATTTCATCTCCAACAACTAAGCCACTTTTTGCAATAGGCAAATCTTGACTTATCTCAATAACCTGCACACCATTAAAATCATACATATTAGAAACAACAGGAGTTAATATAAACAACCAGATTAAAAAAAATAAAATACCAGTTAAAAAATTAGAAAAAGGACCTGCCATCATAATTCCTAATTGCCTTTTTAAAGTCTTCTTTTCCATTTGTTTCTCATCTGGTTCTACAAAAGCAGCCAATATTGGCCCTAAAAAAGCAATTCCAGAACTTTTTATTTTAATTTCAGCAAACCTCGCAAAAACACCATGTGAAAATTCATGAATAGCAGCAATAATTAATATTCCCAAAATCCAATGCCAAAAAGACATAACTATTGGTAAACCAGGAATTTCTACTCCAGGAATTACAGGAGAAAGTACAGGGATAATATCTGGTTTAAATATTAGATCTAAAGTACCATTTACTAAAAAATATAATATAAATCCCATTCCAACAAAACAAATAAAAACACCAACATAAGTTAGAATACTTAAAGTCCTAGGTATTTTTTTAGCTAATCTATCCATAGCCTTTAATCCAATCTTAGTTCTAAGCATAACAAAAATTTTACCTTGAACATCAAATCTAGATTTATATTTTAAAAATAATAAATATAAAATACCATAAAAAACAAGAGCAAACAATAAATCATAATTCATCAGAAGAAAAATAATGATTACTTTAAAAAGATTATTATTTCTTACCCTTTTTCTTAGGCCTCATAGCAGAGCTACCACACTTTCTACACAAAACTTTTCCTTGCAAAACTTTAGCACTATCTGCTTTTTTCTTGCTTTTACATCTCCTGCACACAAAAGTTCTTTCAAACAATCTTAATTTAGCCTCAACAAATTTAACCATTTTAATAACCTCACTTACTCTGTCTCATCACTCTTTCATTCAAAATTTCCCAATAAATAACCTGATCCCCCTCTTTAATTCTCCCCTTAAGATCATCAGGAATTTTCAATTCAAACATTTCATAGGTTTCTACATCCATCACACTTGCAATATCCCCATTAATTGATAAAATTTGAGCAGGTTTCTTTCCAATGATAGGTACATTAATTTTATCTTGCGTACCATGGATTTCAATTCTTTTTTGATTATCTATTAAACCCATGCCTTCTATCCTTGCCTTTGCAGCCCCATGCTTTCCAGGTTTACTTGTTTGAATATCCTTTACTACACAAGGAGCCCCTCCAAGAAGAACATAACTTCCAGATTTTAGTGTATTAACTTGAACCTGCCTTGTCTCACCAACCATAAAAAATAAAGAAAGAAATAGGTATTTAAATGTTATTATACTTTTGAGTTTGGAGTCATTCTTTTAGTAAATCTATTTTGTTGACCAGCTATAACATTAAATTTTTCAACATAAACAGGATACCCTTGTTTTTCTATTCTTAGTTCGTGAATACCTTCAAGCACAGTATCTAAAATTACTAAACTCTCCCCAACATACACATTATCTAAATAGATTTTAGCATTTAAAGGATTAGTAGTTATTACTAATTGACCCATTGCTTTTTTAGTTTTTAATAAAGCATTAAATGAGGTTGTAGTAAATATATTTGGAGTAATAGTTGCAACATAATCAAAATAACCATCCTTTACCAACCTTAAACCATAACCTATATTTTCTTTTGGAAATCTATAATCTTTTATTGGTGTGAGACCAACATATTGACCATCAATATATACTTTAGCCCCCAATGGAGTTGAACTTATACTCATTCCCTTAAATTCTTTGATAACATTACCACTAATCTGATTAATATCCCCAAAAACTAAAGCAAAAATCGTAACAGCCAAAACAAAAACACTCAAAATAATCATATTCTTTTTTTCCATATATTCCTCCCCCTTTTATAAGACAATATATTCAAATTCTTTTCATTTATAAAATTTTTCTAAAATAATAGTTAGGTTTAAATAAAAAAGATATCGCTTAATTAAAGATGGTAAAATTAAAAGAAAAAGATTTTATTAAATTAGACTACACAGGTAGAATAAAAGAGAATAATGAAATTTTTGATCTTACATCTGAAGAATTAGCTAAAAAAGAAAAGATTTACAATAAAGAATTTAAATATGGTTCAAAAATCATTTGTATTGGTCAAAAAGAGATCATTCCAGCCATAGACGAATTTTTAATAGACAAAGAAGAAAATAAATCTTATATTTTAGAATTAAACCCAGAAAAAGCATTTGGCAAACGAGATCCAAAACTAATAAAAATAATTTCTACTCAAAATCTTATAAAACAAAAAATAAATCCATATCCAGGCTTATCAATATTAAATGGTAATATGTTTGGAATTATAAAAAGCGTAACTCCTGGAAGAACCCTAGTTGATTTTAATCACCCACTCTCTTCTAAATCATTAATTTACGAACTAGAAACCCATGAAATAATCAAAGATTCTAAAATAAAACTACAAAACTTAATTAAAAATTCACTCAATCAAAATCCAAAAATAGAAATAATTGAAAATAAAGCTACAATAGAATTAAATTTACCAGAACAAACACAAAAAATGTTCATAGATATTATTAAAAATTTAATCCCAGAATTAAAAGAAATTACATTAAAAAAACAACCTAAAAAATAAGATTTAATAAACTTTAAATAGTAGTTTCTCAAACATCCCAATATGGAAAGTATAATTAAAGAGGCAAATTTAAGAACAAATACACCCACATATAATATTTCTTCAAAAGATAGAAAAAAAACTGAGGTAGATGAAGCATTAGAGAAATTAGTTAATCAACAAAAAGCAAAGATAAAAGTAATCGGTTGTGGTGGTGGTGGTGGTAATACCATTAACCGTATGTCTGAAGTAGGGATTGTAGGCACAGAAACAGTGGCTATAAATACTGATGCTCAAGATCTCCTTTATACAAATGCAGACCATAAAATATTAATCGGTAAAGAACTAACTGGCGGTCTAGGTGCAGGTAGTATTCCAAAGGTTGGGGAAGAAGCAGCAAGAGAATCTGAAAAAGAAATAAGAGAATGTTTACAAAACTCAGATATAATCTTTATTACATGTGGTATGGGTGGTGGAACAGGTACAGGATCAGCGCCCATAGTTGCTGAAATCGCTAAAAAATTAAATATTTTAACTGTTGCAATAGTGACTATTCCTTTTTCTATGGAAGGTCAAAGAAGAAGAGCAAATGCAGATTATGGTCTTGAACAATTAGAGAAAAATGCAGATACATTAATCATTATTCCAAATGATAAATTATTAGATTTATGCCCTGGTTTACCATTACATACAGCCTTTAAAGTAGCAGATGAAATCCTAACAAACGCTGTAAAAGGAATTGCAGAACTTGTAACTAAAGCCGGATTAGTAAACCTAGATTTTGCAGATATAAAAACAGTAATGAGCAACGGAGGAGTAGCAATGATTGGGGTAGGTGAATCTGATTCAGAAAATAGAGCATTAGAAGCAGTAGAAAAAGCTATTCAAAATCCACTTCTAGATGTAGATATTTCTGGAGCAACAGGTGCTTTAATTAATGTTTCAGGTGGTCCAAATATGACATTAGATGAAGCAAAACAAATTGTCGAAACAGTAGCAGAAAGATTAGATGAAGATGCAAGAGTCATATGGGGCGCACAAATATTAGAAGATTTAGACAAAACTATAAGAACCTTAATAATAATTACTGGGGTACATTCAACACAAATAAAAGGAGTCAGTAAAATCGAAAATAAAAAGAAAACCCAAAAATATGATCTAGGAATTGAATTTATTGATTAAATATTATTTTTACTAATCAGTTAAACTTTTAAACATATAGATTTTTCTAATCATATGGGAAAAGGAAGAGAATATCTAACGAAATTTAAAACATTTTTAATAGAAAGTAAAAGAGTTTGGCAACTAACCAAAAAGCCAAATAAAAATGAATTAATAACAGTTCTAAAGGTTACAGGACTAGGCCTTCTTATTCTAGGTGTAATGGGCTCTTTAATAAACATAATCTGGCAAATATTTTTAAAGTAAATAGCAACATTTATAAGCTTTCATCCTTCTTTCGTTTAGCATGGAAATACAAATTTTTGCTGTTAAAACTACAGCAAGCAGAGAAGAACAAGTAATGGATTTTATTGAATCAAATGTTAAAAAGAAAAAACTTCAAGTATTCTCAGTTACATCAACTCCAGGCATGAGAGGCTATATTTTTATAGAAGCTTCTTCAGAAATTGATGCAAAACAGTCTTTTTTTGGAGTACCATATGCAAAAGGGTTACTCTCAAAACCACTAAAATATGAGGAAATAGAACCAATGTTAGAACAAGTAAAAACACAACTTAATATTCAAGAGAGAGATATAGTAGAGATTATTACAGGACCATTCAAAAAAGAAAAAGCAAGAGTTAAAAGAATTGATGAACAAAAAGAAGAAGTAGTTGTAGAACTACTAGAAGCAGCAATTCCTATTCCAGTAACTGTTAAAATGGATTCTATAAAAGTAATTAGAAGAGATGAAGGGGAGGAAAAAGAAGATAACTCTTAATAATTTTCTATTTTCAAAAGTCTAAAATGGGAAGAAAAGAAACTGTAGAAGTATTAGTTGATGGAGGTAAAGCAGTAGCTGGACCACAAATGGGCAGCGCTCTCGGTCCTTTAAAAATAAACATCGGTCAAGTAATCTCCCAAATTAATGAAAAAACCAAAGATTTCAAAGGTATGAAAGTACCAGTAAAAGTAATTGTAGATATTGAATCAAAAGAATTTGCATTAGAAATTGGAACACCGCCAGCTTCCGAATTAATAAAAAAAGAAATTAATATTCAAACAGCCTCTGGAGAACCAAATAAACTATTTGTTGGTATAATTTCAATAGAACAAATAATCAAAGTTGCTAAAATGAAAAAAGATTCATTTTTTATAAGAGATCTAAAATCAGCTATCAAAATTGTTTTAGGATCATGTAATTCAATGGGCGTCTTAGTTGAAAATAAAAAAGCAATAGATATAATTAAAGAGGTTAATGCTGGCAAATATGATAAAGAAATAAAATCAGAAACAACAGAAACCCCAAAAGAAAAATTAGAAAGTTTTAAAGTCTTACAAAAAGAATTAGAAAAAAAAGTGCAAGAGGCAAATAAAAAGAAAGAACAAGAAAAAGCAGCTAAAGAAGTAGCTAAAGAGACAACAGTAGAAAAAAAATAGTTTTAAAAACCAATTAATTCTTATTTAATATATGAAAGATAAAATTCTAGTTTTTGTAGCACATTCTGATGATGAAACTATTGGCATGGGTGGTACAATAATAAAGTTCGCTAGAGAGAATATTAATGTAACTACAGTTTTAGTTTCTAATGGTGAGGGTTCTTCACCATGGTTAAATAAAGAGATAGTAATAAATGAAAGACTAAAAGAAGCAAAAGAGATAGGTAAATTTTTAGGAACAGAAGAAACAATCTTTTTAGGTTTAAAAGATGGAAAACTAAGTGAAGAATTAGATACTCCTGAAATAGAAAAGAAAATAAAAGAAATAATTATAGAATTTAAACCAACTAAAATTTTTACACATTCTTCATTTGATGCTCATACAGACCACAGAGCAGTAAATAAAGCAATCACTAAAATATTAGTCTCTTTAGACCCACAAAAAAAAATTTCTTTTTATGCATTTGAAGTATGGAATGTTATAGAAGAATCCCACCCAAGAATATATATAGACATTTCAACAACGTTTAAAAAAAAGATACAAGCCTTAAAAAAATTCAAATCACAAAAAGTATTTACTTACACATTATTAGTCCCAATAGTTTACAAAGCAATTATTGCTGGAATAATGAATAAATGCAAATATGCAGAAAGATTCTATAAGTTAAGATAGCGCCCGAGGCAGGATTTGAACCTGCAATCTCCGGATTAGGAGTCCGGTACATTATCCAGTTATGTTACTCGGGCAATAATTATAAAAACAACAATTATTATTTAAATCCTTTTCTCACAAAAAAAAATCATATCTTTACCTTCATCTATCCTATTAAAAATAATAAATATTTTTTCAATTACTTCAGAAATATCTTTAAATCTTTTAGATTTTTTTAACAAACTTATAATTAATCTTCCTTCATCCTTCAATACCCTCTCCATCTCAAACAATCCTTTATTATAATCCTCAAAATTATGCAAAGAAGTAATACAAGTAACAAAATCAAATTCTTTATCTTTAAACCATAGATCTTCTCCATTAGCGACTTTTAAATCACCAGAACCAATCTCAATTAATTCCTTACAAGGATCAATACCAAGCGCATTAAAATATCTTGTAGAAATACCAGTACCACAACCTATATCGAGTACTCTCCCAGAAATATTAATATTCTCTTTTATCAAATCCAACTTATGTAATTGTTCCTCCAAGTACAATTCATCATAAGCTAAAGAGATATAACCTATCGTCTTAATATTTTGGTCTCTTCCCATTTATCAACATCATCTATTAAACTCTGGGCTAATTCTATTTTCCTTTCTTTTACTGCAAATTTTGAACAATTCGGACATCTTCCATTAAATAAAAAATCTTTTTTTCTAGAAAATTTAAATCCACAATGATCACAATAATAAAGCATTCTATCCCCAGATCCTAATTTTTTATTACCCACAATTTTATTTATTCCTATATTACCACCAAAAATCTTTCTCTTGAAATTAGCTTGTTGAACTTGATGACATTGATTACAAATCAATTCTTTTCCATTTAATCCATATTTCATCTCTTTAATATCTACTAGATTCCCACATTTGCATTTAACCATACTATCCCTAATTCCTTGTTTTTCTACGTATATTTAACCTTTTCGCCAAGAGTTAAAAATGAATTACTTATAGAATTTACATTGTATATGGATGCCTAAAATACAAAAATAAAGATTATTTATAATTAACTAATTTTTTTAATAATATTACAAACTTGACAAATATCTTGAGAGCAAGGTTCACCACATTCTTTACAAAATTTTAAATCCCCTTTAGAACCATATTCATTCTTTAAAAAAGGTATTATCTCCAAAAAAGAAGCAATAATAGAACTCTTAGTTCCAGGGTATTTTTGTTCAAATTCATTAATCATATCCCTAACCTTACTTCTATAAGATTGATTTTCATAAGGGCATTCATTTAGCTTAGTCATAAATCCCTTCAAAAAAGCATAAACCGCAATTTCTTTCTCTAACATTAAATAAAAAGGTTTGATTCTTTTAACAAAACTCTCATCATCCAAAACACCAGTTTTAGGCCCCAATCTAGCCCCTAATCTTATATTTCTTCTAAATTGATTCATTAAAATACTTTGACATTCATCATCTAAATTATGCCCTGTAACTAATTTAGTTGCTTTTAACTCTCTAGCCTTTTCATTTAATAATCTTCTTCGTAAAACACCACAAATAGAGCAAGGTTTCTTTCCTTTGATGATCTCATCTAAATTCCTTCCAAACTCTTTTTTAAAAGAATAGGTATGTAATCTAATTTTTTCTTTCTTGCAAAAACCCTTTAAAAATTTCAAACTCTCATCCCTATATCCTTTAACACCTTCATCAATAGCTATAGACTCAATTACTAAATCAGTTCGTTTAGAAAAAATTTTTTTCATCAAATACAAAATACTAGTTGAATCTTTACCCCCAGAACATGCAACTAAAATTCTATCATTTTTTTCAATTAATTTAAACTCTCTAATTGTTTTTCTTACCTTTTTTTCAAAATATCTTAAAAAACAACTCTTGCATAATCGATTATATATTGGCTTGTCCTTACATCTTTTACAATTAACCACCAGAAATCACACTCAATATCTCTACTTTATCTCCTTGTTTCACTTTGTAATTAATATCAACTAATTCATTATTAACACTAACTAAAACTGTAGTCGGGTTTATATTTAATTCAAATAAAATATCTTGAACCAATTCTTTAGTAATTTCTACATTTCTACACCCACGATCTATATATACTTTCATCTATTTTATAAAATTTAATTAAATTTATAAGTCTTTAGGAACCAATCTGAGCAATATTTTTAGCAATACTCTTAATAAAATTTTTATCCAATTCCTCAAACTTTATTAAATGTCTTTCTATATCCCTAAAATTTACACGTTTTTCAGCGCATTGTCTGTAAACCTCATCGTATGTTAATTTTCTTAACGATACAGAGTTAGATTCTATTTCAATCCCTAGTTTCCCTATTAAAAAATCTTCAAATAAGCTTAAACACAAAAAATCCAATTCCGGAGAAGGTTTAATTATGGTCCTTTGTCTCTCCCAAACAGATTCAAGAATCTTATCAAAAATCACATAGGTTTTAGGTAAATATCTACCCTCTAATCCCACCTTTAAACAAAACAAATAAAACGATTTAGCTTTATCTTCATAATCCCACCTAAATTTATAGTATCTTCCAGAAAGAATATCTAAAGATTCAGCCAAGCAAGTGAGATCCATAGTTTTATAAGATCCATATCTATCAAAAATCTCTTCTATTCTCTGTCTTTCTCTAAATGGTCTAGTCTGATTTTTTTCCCTCATTTTAGAAATAGTCTCACTAAAAGTCCTTAACCATCTAGTTCTTTCAGCTTTATATAACTCAATAACAGAACTCATATTTTGTTATATTAATACAAAATTTTTAAAGATATAGCAATTAAAAAATAGCTAATAATTCTTCTTTATAACCTAACCAAAAATTATTTCTTTTACAAATATCTATCTAAAATAGCCTTAGCCTCATCTTCAGAACGAGCATCAATTAAACATCGCCCATCCTTAAAAAAAATAACATCCTTTAATTTCAAAAAATAAATACTTCCTTCACCACCATATTTTTGATTTAATTCAATTAAACTAACCTTTCCTGTATCTACCTGATATTTACCATTACATAATCTCTGTACAGATCTATAATTTTTACCTTCTAAATATTCAAAAGTATTACAACAACTTTCTTTCTTAATAACCTTAATCTTTTCTAATCTCTCTTTCCATACATCATAAACAATTAAATCCTTGCAATACTTTTCTTTAATTATTATTTTAATCACTTGCATTACCTGCAAAGAAGCAATAGAGTAAACTGCAGTATTAATTACCCCCAATCTACTACATCCTTCAATTATTTCACTCGGTTCACTAAATAAACATTTAAAACAATTTTTG
>DATDVT010000039.1:0-36076 GCA_035289905.1 Candidatus Nanoarchaeia archaeon | reverse complement strand
ATATGTAGTGGCAGACAAAGGATACGACAGTAAAGAGAATAGAAACTATGTCTATTGGAATTTAAAGGCAATGCCTGAAATTCCTTATAGAAAGACATCTGGTTTAACTAAATTAAGAGGAGCCTTTAGATCATTATTTGTTGATGAAAAAATATATCACCAAAGAAGTAAAATTGAAACGGTATTTTCTGTAATAAAAAGAAAATATGGTTCAATATTAAGAAATAAATCACTCAAAACTCAAAAAATTGAATTAATAAGCAAACTAATAGTTTATAACATAGAGAGAACCCTATGTTATTTTTATTGCTTATTTAGAGGATTGCACCAGAGCCCTAATTCCTTAATTTTGTCAAAACAGAATTCAAACTATAAAACAAATTAATATCCCTTGCTTCAGCTTCTTTTTTTCCAACAGCATTTTCTAAAGCCCCTTCAATACAATATTCATTTCCTGATTGAGATAATTTTAAAATTAATTTTAAGAAGGTTTTATCTGCAAACTCTACATTTCTAACATAACTTCCAACTATTTTTTTAACAACAATAAGCTTAGCTGGCTCTAAAGAACTAAATTCCTCTAAAAATATTTTACCCCCAAGTTCAATCATTCTAAGATTTATCTCAAATAATACTTCTATTTATAGATTTCGTTAGTTTAAAACTGGGCCCAAGGGGATTTTCATATTAAATTTTGAACCCCCGACCACCGGCTATCTTAAACCGATGATTGGTCATATAAGACCGGTACTCTACCAGGCTAAGCTATGGGCCCACTGTTTTAAAGAAACAAATAGTAATTATTTAAAGTTTACTCTTAACTTCAGTGTATGTCTTTTTCTTTGATTTAGTATAAAAATATAAAACAAAAATGCCTAATAAAACCATTCCTCCAATCACAACCCATAAAACTAAATTATTTTCCTTAGTGTCAACATTAGATATAGCTAAACATTTTCCATTGACACAATCCATTTCTAGACCACATTCACTGTCTTCTATACATATAATCTCAGTTGATATAACTTCTCCATTAATACATTGCCCTTCAATGCATGTTCCAATATTACAATCACTATCAATATAACATTCTAACTGTTGCCCAATGTATTTTAGACTAATAGACATTCTATCTTCTACCCCTTCTATAGCTTTAATTACTAATTCTCCATTATAATCTCTTAAAATATTATGTTCAAAATTAATTTTTATTCCAACTAAATCTGTTTGATTACTTTTTAAAACTTCAATAAAAGTTTTATCTAACTGAGCTATTTCTTCTAAATCATTTGTTAACTCAATAGTAATATTATGTAAGTCTATAGAAGCATTATTCATAAATTTTATATTTCCTTCAACAGTATATGCTTTATTTAATTCTTCACTAATTTCTTCAAAATCTTCATTAAATATTAAAGAATCAGAACCTAAAATAATTTCTTCTGAATTGGTAATCTCATTAGGAATTATTAGATTACTTTCTAAAACCCATATACTATTATTACAAACAACTAGGGTACCATTAGACGTATAATTTGTTAAATTAGCTGTAAAATTACAAGGTATACCTAATTCTATATATGTATTGTTTTCTGTTAAAATAGTTTCATTAAAACAAACACCTTCAAAACAGAATTGACTAATATTACATTCAGTATTATCTACACAACCTATACTTCCTTCAATAACGGTTTTTTTAAAAATAATTGGTATTTCATATCCATCTATTAAAAATTTTCCTTCAATAAACTCTCGATTTATATTTTTAACATCACTTTTTAATCTAATTTCTTTTTCTCTTCCAGGTAAAATTTCTATTAGACCATCATCATAAATTAAAAAACTATCACTAACTTGCGGAATAAAAGATAATGTATTATTTCCTTTATTCTCAAGCTTAAAATCTATCCATGGTTGCTCCCAATTTTCTATTTTCTTAAAATAAGCTCCCGGAAATATTGATAAAATATCACTTATTCCTTCAACAACATTAAAACTTTTATTAAAATTTTCTCTTTTTAGTTTACCATCTTTAAAATATTCAATACCATTTAAACTTAAAAAGTAATTTTCAAAATTTAATGGAGGAACATCAAAATAACCATAATATCTCTTTTCATCAATTTTAATAAAGGTTAAAGCAACACTTTGTCTACTATTTGAAAAATCATAAACTCTTATTTGGCTTATACTTATTGGATCAACAAGGTCTACATTAAACTTAATTTCAAAAATTATAGTTTCACCAACTTTATAGTTATCTTTTTGAATATTGATATTAATATCATCAGCTACAACAGTATTCAAAAAAAAAATGAATAAAACAGCTAGCCAGGCTACTTTCATTTTTTCAATAGAGCTTCAGCCTCTTTTATAGATTTATCTAAGTCTGATTCTGCTTGAGATTTACCCACAGGTTTATTCACTGGTTTAAATGTCTGTCTCATCGCAGGTCTAGCAGGACTAACTGGTTTAAAATCAAAACCCTTCTTAAAGTCATCAAATGTATTTTTAGGTTTTTTTCCAAAACTAAACTTACCTGTTTTTACATACTGGATATAAAAAAATACTCCACCACCAATCAATAATGCAGCAATTACTATTATAATAATCAATATAGTTGTACTCATCTCTTCACTAATTACACATTTTCCATCTTTACATTTTTTATCAGTACTACATTCTGAATCTTTAGTACACCCTTTTTTACCAGAACCACCACCTTTACAAGTTGAATCTAAACTACAATCTGGATCATCACAATCAATTTTACCATCATTATCATCATCTTTAAAATCTGCACATGAGAATTCTATATCCTTTGTTCCAATATCAGAAGATTCTACACAAACCTTCGTGGTAGAATCACAAATTAAAGTACCAGTACAATCCCAACTAGTAGAACACTCTTCTCCAGAACCACTTTGAGCTTGACAATCACTTATACAACTACCGCCACAATCTACTCCTTCTTCATCCTCATCTTGTTGACCATTACTACAAAATTGTATACAATAGCTATCTCCCAAACAAGCACCATCTGCACAATCTATAAACTTATCCCCATCATTATCTGTTAAATCATCACAAATTTCAAAATCTAAATCATCTTTTCCCCCTAAATCCGCAATATCTACATCACTACAAGGACTAGTAAAATAACAATCTAAATCATCACAATCAATATCCCCATCATTATCATCATCTAAAGTATTTGAACACATTAATTCTCCACTTTCTACAGTAGTTCCTGGACTAGTAGGCTCTCCATTAATTTCTGTTTCACTTGGATTTATTATACCTGCAGCATTAATATTTCCTTCTAAACTAATTAATGCCATTGAGGTATCTTTAACATCTTGATTCCAAGAGCCATCAGTCTTTTTACTCTTCTGTAAATAATCAGCAGCTAATTGAACAACATCACTATATTCTGCGGCCCCTTTCATAGCATATAAATTAAATGCAGAGATGAATATATCACCAGTAGACCAAGCACCATCATTTCTTTGATTTTCTTCTATTAATTTTAAATATCTATCTTTAACATCGTAAGCCTTTTGTAAAATTCTAACTAACATTGCCCTATGCAAATCATTATTATCTAACTCAGACTCTAAATAAGCCTGTACACCCAAATTATTTAAGTCATTACCCATTTCAGTTAAAACCCAAGCAGCATATAGACTAGATTCATAATCGCAATTTTTTCCACCGTTTACATTTGCAAAACATCCATTACCTAAGACCACCTGATATGTTGAAGAAGGAATACTCTCTAAAATATAATAATTACTCCCTTCTTTATAGATTACACTTAAAATAACATTTCCAACTATCTGACTACAATCTACATCAATAACATTTCCACTAGTCTCTAATAAACTAGCACTTAAATCCTTAGCTATATTTAAATAATATTTATCATTTACTAAATTACCATTTTCATTCAAAACCGTATTATCTTCTCTAACCTCAAATGTTTTAGTTACAGGATTATTATTTACAGTATATTTTAAAGAACAAGTCCCATTTACACTACTTTCAATTTCTAAAAGCCATTCTCCAGTTTTTAAACCTGAAGTTAAGCTACCCATTAACCATTCTTTTTCTTTATCATATTGGTTATTACTAATATATAAACTCATTAAGCCTAATGCAGTATTTCTAACATCACATTTATCTTTAATCCAACAACCCTTCTCTTGATCTTCTTCAGAAATAATACGACCAATTAAATCTCCAATATCTTTACCTTCATTATTTAAGGCAATCGCAGCAAAAACCATTTCATCAAATTTTAAAGGGGTATGAGAAATATTTTCTAGCCAAGCATAACTTAAAGCATCGCCCTCAAGAATAACTATAGGTATATCAATTGGTTCTATTTGTGTTTCGTTTTGTATATCCCCTTCATCATTAGCTAAAACCCAAATACCATTTTCACAAACTATAATTGTTCCATCAGCTAGAGTATATATATGTGTATCAAATGATGCACAAGCTGTTCCCAATGTTGCTTCTGTTTCATTAATTTCAGTTTCATTCTGACTAAAAACAGGAATAGAAAGTATAGCAAATATTATGACTACTATTAATAACCCATTTTTTACAGTTTCCATGTTATTAGAATAGAGGATAAATTATTTATAAAGATTCTTATATATATTTTTATGATTCCAAAAAAATACAAACAATATAATCCACAATTTTTTGATAAAGGAAAGCGAGCAGAAGTCTATATATTTAAAAAAAATAATAGAATTTATTGTATAAAAACAAAAAGAAAAGAATCAAAAGCCATTAATAGACTAAAAAATGAAGCATATTTTTTAAAAATTTTGAATAAGCAGAATATAGGTCCAAAGTTAATTGATTCAGGAAAAAATTATATTGTTTATGAGTTTGTTAAAGGAAAGGCATTTTTAGAAGTAATTAAAACAACAAAAAATCCAACCACATTATTCATAAAAGTTCTTAATCAATGTTTTATTATGGATAGGTTAAAAATCAATAAAGAAGAAATGCATCATCCTAAAAAACACATCTATATCCTTAAAAATCAGATAAAAATGATTGACTTTGAAAGATGTCATTTTTCAGATAAAGTCCATAATGTTACACAATTTTTTCAATTTATTTTTACACTAAAAGGATTAGATCTAAAAAAATACCTTAAAGAACTTCAAAATTATCAAAAAAATATTGATGAAAAGACATATAAAAAGCTAATTAAAGCTCTTTTAACTAAGATTTATTAACTTTACTGTAGTAAATAATCTATGGAAAGAATTGTGTTTGAAATAGATAGTATAAAAAATAATTTTTATATTGATTCAAAAGATAGAATCTATTTAATTTCTCCTTTAAATTATCGTATTAGAGTAGATCATTTATTACCAGAATATATGCGGGTTATTATTTATTCAAAAAGCAGAGAGTTAAGGGAGATAGTACCATCAAAATTATCCAAAATAGATGGTTATTTAAAAGACTGGATGGATAAACAAGAACTTTTAACTCTAATGAATGACTTCATTTTAAGAAAAGAATTAAGAATAGACAAAATACTAGGTAAAAGAAAAGATCTTGAAACAAAACTAATTTAAAAGTTTCTATTCTAAATAATTTATGGAAAATATAAGATTAGCAGCATATCTATACTTAACATTAGAACCATTAACTTTGAGAGGATTAGATCCAGATCCAGTATTAAATACCTGCTTAAGAATTCAAAACTCATCAATAAATCTTGCAGAATATTATTCAAAAAATAAAAATTTAAAAGATGTAAAGGGCATAGAAGAATTTTGTGGAGTCTTGGAATCTATTCTATTGAAAGGACCAATAATTACAAGATTAAAGCTAAGAGATTTAGCAAGACAAAAAACAAGAACTGAATTATTATTGGCAGGATCAAGTTGGTACATAGATTCCCAAGGTAACTGGCAGATGAAAGTAAACCCATCATATAAACTTCAAGGAATTAAACACAGTCCGCCTAGATACGTACCAAATCTAGATGATTATGACATTAGGTCTTCTCTTCATTTTTAGGTTTTCTTCCCCTTTTCTTAGGCTGACTCTCATCAAATGCTTGTTTCTTTCTCATAGAATATTGAACCGGATTTTTAATCATATTACATAATCCATCCGGCTTACAAATTAACATTGATTTATAATATGCCATATTTTCACAATTAGGGGGTAAAACAATCCTTTTATTTGATTTAAACCAGTTAATTTGTGAAACTAAATAATTATCCTTTAAAGCATCATTATTTTTTTTATTCCATTCTTTTAAAAATAACTCAATATCCTCAATTTTCCAACCAACAGACTGTAAATAATTTACTAAAATAAAAACCCCCCTTTTTTTACCATCTTCTATCCCCGATATTAACTTTAAAATACAGGGGGGAAAGAAATCTATTTTTAAAGCCTCATTTGGTAGTTGAAATTCCTTCTTTTTATAGTCTTTTTCATCTAAAACAATAGATCCTTTTTTGTTAATCCAATCTAATGCTTGAACCAATAATTGTCTAGCTTCTCCCTCTATTGTTTTGTCTCTATCTAAAAACTTAATAGATAAATCAATTCTAACATTTTCTGGTTTAGCATCTTCAACTTTAAAATCTTTAATTGATTTTAAAGGAATACTAACTAATCCTGATTTTTCATTAATAGAATAAGCCGCCCTAAACATATGTCTAGAAGAGATTAAAATAGTATCAATATCAACAACCTCAAAGGGATCAAACTCTTTATTTTTTATTAAATCTTCTTTGTTTTTATTGATCTTTTTTGCAATATCTTCAATATTTTCTTTTAATAATCTTTCAGATAAGGGTTCTTTAATCATATCCTTCAAATAAGAAACCATTATCTTTAATCCATCAGGAAAAAAATCCTTAATGTTTTGTCCATTAATCTCTTTAGGAAAGGCTTCATAGCAGATTCCAATGTGTATTCCATGATTCCCAGAAAATTTTATAGAGACATTTTTAATATCATGAAACCTCAAAGCATCCACAACTAATTCACCAGCCATTAAACCATAAGGTAAATGTTTAGAATCTAAATCAATAACAAAATCCCAACCCTTTCTTAAATTATCTAAATCTGATTTCTTCATTCCAGGTTTCAAATTTAAAGGATCAAACCATCTCTCTTCTGAAACATGTATACTACTTAATCCATTATTTATCCAAGCCTCAACATCACCTATATAATTTAAAACATCAGGTCTAGATCCTAGAATTTCATTAAACCAACCCTGTACTTCCCTATCTTTAGCTAGTCTTAATATCTCACTCTGCACATCTTTTCTAGAATAATATCTAACGTGATTTAGATTCATAGTTAATTTAAGAATTCAAAATTTAAATAACTTACCTTAATTTTTCTTCTAATTCTTGTAATTTTTCAGCACTTTTTCCTATTTCTTCATCTAAATTTTCAATAACTTTAACTACTTCATTAACTTGGGTCTCAATAATTTTTTGTGCTTCTTCATTAGTTTTTTCAATACAAATATCACTGCCAACATTCATGAAAACATTATAAGAATCATTTAAATTGCCTTTAACAAAAACTCCATGACCCAAAGGAATAAAAGTTTCACCCTTATTGCCCTTTAATTCAATTAAATTATTTTTTAAAATCCTTAAAGCCAACATTTCTTGACTAATTTGTTCTAATGTTTGTTGCATTTGTTGAACGTGTTGGGTAAGTAATTGATATTCAAAATAAATTTCTTTTTTTTGGTTTTCATTCATTTTTCTTTTTGATTCTTTTTTTTGGTTTTTCTTTCTTATCCTTTATTTTTTTCTCTTTTAAATCAACTTTAATTTCTAATTCAGATAGGGCTTTAGCAACATCTTGTTTGCTAGCACCTTTTTTTACTGAAACTATTTCGCCCGTAGCTTCCAAATGACAAATATTACATTTTCTTCTTCTTGTTTGCCCCTCAATTAAAACATTAAGAGGATCTTTCTCTTCAATAACAACACAATATTTGCCAGCATCTCTCCCAGCAATTTTAATACAAACTTGACCAATTTTCATCCCATTATCCTCGCTCTCATCTTTTCTCGCATACATCTTGAACATAAAACCCCACCAAATGGTCTTTCTGGTCTCTTTTTAGTTTTAGCTATATTACTTATCTCACTTTTTTTTAGTCTAGGAACACCCTTTAGTGCAGTACCACAACCACCACATCTAGCTAATTTTGGTTTTCTATCCTCATAATGTATTACTGTATTTTTGCTAAGTTTTACTTTTACTCTTCTTTTACTTCTTGATCTTTTTTTACCTTCAACCATTTAATTCACCTTCAATACTTTTCTTAATAATATACTAAATATAAAAGAGGAAATTATATAAATCCATATCCAACTAAGCCCAAATAAAATTGCTCCTCCGTCTTTAAAAACTCCACCTAACCAGCTATAAATTATTAATAAAGGAAGCATAGTGATTAACATAGGTTTTAAAGAATGTTTAAAATACTCTAAATTTTTCTCCATTGCTTTTTTTTGCATATCTAAAGCCTTTTTTGGATCATCTTTATATTTTTTAGCTTCACTACTTAAGTCCTTTATCTCTTGTTTTAAAGATTTCATTATTTCCTGATCTGTAAATTTTTTATAGACTAAAGTAATCATTAAAGTCAATAAAAACGAAATTATTATAATTCCCATACCCTCACCAAAATCCAAAGCCCATCCAAATATAAAATTAAAAAATGAATTTAACAATTTAACCACCCATCATTTTTCTTAATGCAGGATGCATATCCATCATATGCTGTTTAGCTATATCTTCATATAACCTATAAATAATCATAACTGCCAACAAAATACCTGTCCCTCTAGATAAGGCACCTAATACATCTGCTGAAGCTGCTAATAAGCCTACAGTAATCCCACCCATTATGGTTAAAGGTAAGATATATCGGTTTAATATTCTTTCTAGTATTCTTTCATCCCTTCTAAATCCTGGAATCTGTAAGCCAGAAGCCATAATATTTTTAGCTTGTGCTTTTGCATCCATTCCAGCAGTTTGCATCCAAAATACTGAAAAAATTACAGCCCCTAACATTAGAATTAATGCATAGATTAGTGCATGTAATAAATCTGCCCAAACAAATGCCCCTGTGATTATATTACTAACTAATTGTGGATTTGTAACCCATAATACTAAACCAGAAACAGGGCTTTGTCCAACAAATGTTCCTAAAAAAGGATGACCTAAATTTTGTAATAATCTAGCCCATAATTGAATATTGGCTAGCAAAGCAGCCACTAGAATAACTGGAATATTACTAGTATACAAAAAATTTAAAGGCCACCTTAAGCCATAACCTCTCACCTTTCCGAAACTTAAGGGAATTTCAACCTTCATAGCCTGTACATACACACTTATAACTAAAACAACTAAAGTAGCTAATATAGCAGATAGAGCTAAAGCAGCACCACTTGGATCTCCTTCAATTAGTGAAGTAATAAATACCCATAAAGCTCCAACAGGCGGTTGACCAGAACCAAAGGCCCAAGCACCTATTGAATTTAATGGACTTAAAGCCCTAATAACTAATTCTGATGCAACACCTGCTGCAATAAATAAACTAATTCCAGAACCAAAACCCCATTTATCTATAACTTCAGACATATATAATATTAAAAAACCTCCAACAATTAGCTGGGCAGTTAATATTAGTTGCATATATAAATAATTAGGTGTGCCCTTTAGTATAACTGCTGGTGCTAATCCCCCCATAAAGACATAGATTGCTGCCTCAAATATTATAAAAAAAATAGTCATTAATTTATTCAAACTTTGAAATTTAGCCCTACCTTCTGGGCTTGTTTGATCTATTTTTAATATACCCGAACCAGTTAATAATTGCAACACAATAGAAGCAGTTACAATTGGACCAATACCTAAGGAAAGTATAGAACCAAAACTTGCACCTAAAATAATAGATAATTGTTCAAATTGACTTAAAGCGTTTTCTCCTAAACCAAATAATGGGACAACACTTAGGACATAAAAACCAAATAAAATAATTAAAGTCCATTTTAATTTTTCTTTGAATTCCAATTTTTTTTGCTCAGGTCTAACTACCTCAGGCAAAAAACTAAGAATCTTATCTATCCCCATATTCCTCTATCCTTCCTTTTTTAGCTTCAATTTTTTCTTTAGCTAACTTAGAGAAAGAAGATGTTTTAACATATAACTTATATTCTACTCTTCCACTACCAAGTAATTTACCAGCACCTAATTCTTCTATATTTACATAATATATATCACCTTCTTTCTTTATTAAACCCTTATTAACTAAACCATCTATATGATCGCAAATAAAACCAACATTTATTCCTTTAACATAATTCATAACACATAAAGGCCTCTTAAAACCGGATTTTCCATAATATCCCTTACCATAAATATTCAAAATCGTAGGTTTTTTTTGATCTGCTCTTTTACCACTACCAGCCATACCTCGACCACCACGATTACCTGCACCCCTCCTTTTCTTCTTACTACCCCCACCATGTGTATGAGTTCCTCTCATTCTTGTGAACTTTCTTCTTTTATGTACTACCATTTAAATCATCCTCTTAACTAGATCATTAATATTTTCCTTTCTATACCCTAATGCACCACCCATACTATATGGCATTTTAATTCCATATCTTTCAAATCCTTTTTTTGGTGGTTTTAATCTGAAATAAGGTTTTAGACCTGGAATTTCTCTTAATTTTATCTTATTTTCAACAAATTTTTTAGTAAATTCATCAAAAGAAATCTTAGCATTTCTCTTTAAATATTCCTCTGTTAGTGGTTTATCACCAACGACCTTTCCCCTTTTTACTAATAATTCTTTAATAACATCTTCGTTTACTTCTCCCCAAGTTACATAATCTTTAATTATATTTAACATTCCAACAATAATCAAAGAATTATCTGTAATAATACAACTATTTTTTTTTCTTAATTTTAAAATATTCAAAGTATCCTTAATCTTTCTATGTGTTCTTATTGTTCCTCTAATCTGAACAATAGCTATTTTCATTTATCTGTTCTCCCTTCTACTATACCTGCCTTTATTTTATAATCTTCAGGAACTTTAACAAGTGATAATTTCTTTAATGCATCAAAACCTGCCTTTACAAAATTAAATTTTGTAGCAGTTATTCCTTTTGATTTAGAATAAACATCTTTAATTCCAGCTAAATTAAAAATTAATTGTAATTTTTTTTCTACACATAATCTTGTACCTTTTGGGGCTGGTATTAATTCTATCTCGCAACTCCCAGATTTTCCATGAACCGTAAATGGAATACTATGTGCTTGACCACAATCACAAGCCCATGCACCACAACCCCTTCTTATCTTAATAATATTTAATTTTGCATTTCTTATTGCTTTTTCTCTTGCTGGAACAGTTTCTTTAGCAAAACCATTACCAATTCCAATGTAACCATCCCTATTTCCAACAACAGCATATGTTGAAAATTTAATAATATTACCTTCTTTAGTCTTTTTTTGTGTTTGTTTCCAAATACTAGCCTTTCCACCCCCAAATTTACCCTTAGACTGACCAACCTCTAATAATTCTACTTGTAGATTAGGTAAAAGAACATCAATAATTTCAGGTTCTAAAACCTTAATGCCTTTATCTAAAAGTTCATCTATATTACCAATTTCTCCATTCTTTACCTTTTTTCCCAGAAGAGTTTTAGGTTTCCATTCTTGTATGTTAGGTTTATTTTCTGGTTTCATTTTATTTTTTTCTTTATTTCATTTATAATCGAAGGATAATCCCTACCATTAATATACCTTCCCATTATCATATCTTCAGTAGGTAACATATTTTCTTTATGTGGCACCTCTATTCCACTCTCTAAAAAGCCTTTTAAAGCAGCATAAATTGAATTTTTAGCTATACTCCTATGTATACCCATATCTAATACACATCCTCTAATACCCTTTTCTTTAGCTTTTTTACCACAAATTAAACCAATCAGATAAGCAGCACATCTATTTCCTTTATGACCTTTATAATCCAATTTAATTAAATCTTGAGCATTAGCCATAGCAATAACTTTATCACCCGCCGCTTCATATCTCACTACTTGAACAACAAAATTATTATTTGACCGTCTAATAACTAATCGATCTTTATCACAAGCTAATAATCGCAATCTTTTCTTATAATCGGTAATAGCAGCCCTTTTCCTCCTATATTTAACAGTATAATTTTTTCTCATTTCATTTTCTCCACAAATAGTTTATTATCATTCAAATAAATTAAAATATGTTTTCTACTTCTAAAAAAACCGCCACTACTTCTTTTTCTTAACATCCTATAACTAATTAGCTCTATTAATTTTTTTTCTTTCAATTCTTTTAATAACTTTCTTTGTAATCTTATTTTTGCCATCCATTTTTCTTTTCTACCCAATCTTGCCCCAGCCTTACCCTTCCTAGAACCCAAACCCTTTCTTTGTTTTTTTCTCTTTTGTGCACTAATCTTTCTGGCCCTAAATCTTCCAGTACCTTTAATTTGTTTAGCCTTAATTATTTTTTCTTTTATTAGATTTCTTATATCTTCTTTTGTTAAGGCTTCTTTAATATCTGTTAATTTATCAGCATCAAACCAAACTCTATTTACACCAACATTCAAAACATCCGCTGCTATTCTTTTTTGAATACTAAGATTCATTTTATATGCCCTCGATAGCCTTCTTATTCATTTCCTTTTTCTTCTCTTCATCAGTCTTATCTAATTCTTCTTTTTTCTTTTCTTTTATTTCTTTCAATTCTTCTTTAGTTTTACTTCTTTTTTCTTGCTTTTGTTTATTTTCATTTTTTCTTTTATTAATCTTTTCCTCTAATTCTTTCTTTTTTACCCCTAAATCTCTATAATTATATAAAATAAAACCATTTTTCTTAATTTCTTCAAGCATAATTATCCTTTTCTTCATACCTAATTTCCCAGATAGAATAATAACATCATTTTCTTTATTTAGCTTATTCAAGTCATTAATTGTCATAACATATATTAGATTTTTCCCTACCTTTGCACCAGCATAACCAATTTTAGGTAATAAACTATGTCTTTGTTTTCTTAATCTTGATTTATTATGAATACCCTTAGGTTTTCTCCAACCAACTAAACTTTTCTTTTTATTTACTTCTTCTCTGTAAAATCTTACTTTCTTCCGAACAGCCTCCTTTACCCTCATATTAAAGCCTTCCCTGCTTTTTCAATGATATAACAACCATCTTGAAATATTCTTTTATCCCTTTTAGTTATTCTAGTTGCTTGTTCAATCCTAGCTGCAGTCTGTGCAACATCTTCTAAATTAATTCCAGAAACCGTAATTAGTTCTTCATCAATATTAACAGCTACTCCTTCTATTATCTTAGCCTTTCTAGGTACCTTTTCACCTAAAAAATTCTTAATTAGAACAAAACCCTTCTCTATTGTCACATTCATAGGAAAATGACCAGAACAAATCTTAAGCTTGTAAACATAACCATTTCTAACCCCATCAATCATATTTTTTATATGTGCAACGTAAGTATTCATAAACATTTTATCTGCTTTGATAAATCTTTTTTCTACAAATCTGATTACAATCTGTCCATTTTCAAACCCAATAAATATTCTTGGATTTAATAATTTCTTGCAAATTTCTCCTTTAGGTCCTTTTAGTTTTACAATACTCTGTTCTATGCTAGCACTTATATCATCTCCTAAAATAATCCTAGCTTCGTTTCTGATTACCATCTTTAATAACAATACGCTATTAACCTTCCCCCTATATTTTTCTCAATAGCTTCTTCATGAGTCATCAAACCTTGAGATGTTGAAACAATTATAATTCCAAATCCCTTAGCTAGTAAATATCTTTTTTCAAATCTTTCATAATCATATTTTTTAACAAAAAATCTAGGTTTTATAACCCCACATTTATTAATATTTCCTATTAAATTTACTTTTATTAATCCACCTCTTTCTTTAGATAATTCTTCAAATTCTCCAATATATTTATAATCTTTTAGAATCTGTAAGACTCTTCTTATCATTTTTGAATTTTGTGTTATTAAACATTCAGATTTGCCTTTTAATTCACAATTATATATATTGGCTAAACATGCTGCTAATGTATCATTCATTACCATTCTTTCCACCTAATCATATTTTTTAAATCCCAATAATTTTGCTATATCTCTAAAACATTGCCTACATAAATCTAATTTATATTGTCTAATATGTGCTGCATGCCTTCCACATATTTTACATCTTCTTTGACCAATGCCACAACTTCTTTTTTTTGGAGAATTATGTTTTTTATATTTCTCCATCATTACTGGTTTAACTTTCAATTGAGTAAAAGCCTTTTTATAATCACTAGTTGTCATATTTATTCTTCTTCTCCAGTCTTTATTTTGAAATTATCTTTCATATATTGTATTACCTCTTCTCTTTTTAATTTATGATTTTTTGAAATTTTACTTTTTTTTAACAATCGCTTTTGAATCCGATATCCTGGTCTTGTAAATGTAACTGCAACCTCTAATCCAATAATTCCTACCTCAACATCATAATTAACGTTAGATATATTAATATACTCCTGAATACCAAATGAAAAATTTCCATGCAAATCAAATTTTTTCTCGGGAATAACATTATCTACCGCATCTAGTAATCTTTTTAATAATTCCTCTGCTTTTTTACCTCTAATTGTAACTTTAGAAGCTATAGCTAATCTTGGTCTTATACCCCATGAAGGAATTCTTTTCATTGTTTTTGTTTGAATTGGTTTTGCACCTGTAATTGTTTTTAATAATTTCATAGCTTTTTCTAGTTTATCCCCTGGTTGACCTACACCAATATTTAAAGTAACCTTCTCTATATTTATTCCTTTTAAATTAGTCATTTATTAATTCCCTCTACTAAGTTTTTATAATAATCATCTAAAACTAAAATTTTTTTAATCTCACTCCTATATTCTCTTTCATCGATTTCACAAATAACATTTTTGTCAATAATTTCTTTTACTCTCCCAATTCTACCAATATTTATACCTTCAGTAAAATAAACTAAACTTTTTTTCTCTAGATGTAAAATATGTTTAATTTTCTTATCAATTAAATTAATAAGATAGCTATCTCCTACACAGTCTTTACTAAAATCATCTACTAATATATTTGTACCATCATTAAAATTCAATTGTTTTTTGCCATCGCGAATATAACATTTATTTTCTAATTGTATCAATCTAACTTCAACATTATCAATCCTTTTTATAACCAATTTACCTTTTTTATTAAATAAAAGAATATAATTTTCCTTTAAACTTTGAATAGTAATTATATCCATTAAACCAACAGGAAAAGAAGCATCATTTCTAAAAATATTATTGATCATTACATCTTTTTTATACAATATAGCTCTTACCTCTTTAGCAGTATTAGCATAACCTAGATAATCTCTAATTATCAACATTAGTGGAACACATTTTTTTAGTTTATGTGTGCCTGGTGTAGGCTTAGTAACCCATTTCCCTTCTTTTCTTTTTATTAGCCATGTTTTAGGTGCTGCAAGTCTTTTCATATGATTTTTAACCATTTTTCTTATCCTCTATCTTTATTTTTCTTCTTTTATCATCTAAATTTAATTCAGTTATCATCAAATTAGATGCATTAAATTTCTTTCTAACCTTAGCTCCATCTCTTTTAACTATTTCGAAACCTTCAATCTGTATAAATCGTCTAACATAACTAACTTTACTAACCTTTCCAACTTTACCCCTATCAGTACCACGCATAATTTTTACTTTATCTCCTTTAATTAAACCAATATTTCTTTTATTATATTTTTTTCTTAATTCTTTCGAAAGTGTACTCCTCATAATTTTTTTTATTAGATGCAAGGGTAAATTATACAAATATTTTCTTTGCTTTCTGCTTTGTGAACTTTCTTTCCATGATTTAGACCATTTAATTTTCATTTTTATACCACAATTTTAGCTAATTTAGATAGAGTAGACCACCTTTCTATAGCTTCTTTTGCTACAGGACCTTTTATTAAAGTACCCTTTAAATTACCTTTATCGTCTTTTAATACAACTACAGCATTATCCTCAAATTTAATTCTAGTTCCATCTCTTCGTCTATATTCTTTAGCTTGTCTTACAATAATTGCTTGAACTACCTTTTTTCTCATATCAGGATTCCCTTTAACAACAGAAGCAGTAATTAAATCTGCTACTCCACCACATAAATTTCTACCCTTAACTGATTTATATCCCTTAAATGAAATAATTCTTAGGATTTTAGCACCAGAATTATCACAAGTAGGTATCCATCCACCTTTCTGTAAACCATGTGTAATTTTTGCCTTCACTGCCTTCATTCTTCTACCCTCTTAATCATCACAAAACTTTTTATTTTACTTATTGGTCTACATTCTTTAACCATTATTTTATCTCCCATTTTAACATTTTCACAATTTGGAATATGAATATGAAGTTTAGTTCTTCTTTTACTGTATCGTTCATATTTTGATATAAAAAATAATCTATCCATTTCTATCACAACAGAATTCTTCCCACTTATTCTTTTAACATCTCCAATAAATTCTCTTCCCCTTACTGAAAAAGAACCATGTTTTGGACAATGTCGATCAGTGCATATTTCCTTTTTCTTTACCATTTTATTCTTTCCTCAGGCCTACCAACCAGACGACAACCATTCACTATAGTATTATCAATCAACAAAACTACCTGTTTTTTTAACACCATCTTTTCTTCAATTTTAATTGTATCTCTCCTCTCATCTAACACGATTCCCTTAATCCCTATTAAATCCTTGTTATTACTATTAATTACTTCAATCTTTTTTCCTATAAGATTATCTTTTATATCGTACATCTTCTTTTATAATTATTGAATCACTGTTAAAACCAAGCTTTATTAATTCTTCTTTAACCTTTTCAGCATGATTTCCCTGTAGTTCAATACTATTCTCCTTTACTGTTCCACCACACGCAAGTTTCCCTTTTAGTGATTTTGCAACCTCTTTTAGATTTATATTTTTACTTTTAATACCACCAATAATGGTCGCAATCTTACCAAATTTTCGTTTAACTCTCGAAATTATAATCTGTTGGTCTTCCTTTGCTATAGACTCACAAACACAAATATCTTGTGGAAGTCCACATTTTGGGCATATCTCACTCATTTATTTTAAATTACCTCCTTTTTTATTTAATTCATTTAAAATTCTTGCAATTATTCTTTTATTTCTTTTAAACTTACCAGGATTTTCTGTTGAAGCTCCACCAGCAGTATTTGTTCTCATTTTTAATAACTCTTTTCTTAATTCTAATAGTTTATTTTGTAAATCTTTTTCTTTTAATCCTTCAAATTCACTCTTTTTCATCTTCTTTCTTTACCTTTTTCCTTGTTTTTTTCTTCCTTTCTTTTTTAACTTCTTCAATAATCTTTTCTTCTTCAATTTTAGTTATATCTTCTTTATTCTCTTTAATAATTATATTATCTGATAAAACAACTTCAGGATGTAATACACTTACCTTAACCCCTATTGTTCCAGATTTTAAATTTGCAGATTCCATTGCTTTATCAGTATAATTTTCAGCTATATCTCCAGATTTTTTTAAATAACCTGCAGTAAATCTCCAGCTCTTAGCCCTTTCACCAGGTAAACCTCTACCAGAGATTACAACCTCAATACCCTTAGCACCAGCTTTTAAAGTATTATCTAAAACATTATAAGCAATAGCTTTAAATCTTTTAGGTCCAAATCTAATAATACTATTTACAATATTTTTTGCAATAGTTGAAGCATCTAATTCTGGATTTTTTATTTCACCCACCTCAATCTCTGGATTTTCTAATTTAAATTTAGTTTTTAATAGTTGAGTTAAATTTTTTATATTAGCTCCTTTTTTACCAACAATCAAACCAGGTTTAGAAGTATAGACAGTAATTCTTTCTCCTAAAGGTGTCCTTTGCATTTTTATATGGCTACAACTTAATCTTCCTAAATACGCAAATATTTGTTCCTTTATTGCATATTCCTTCAATTTTTGTGCAACAATTTGCCTTTCTATCATTTTTTCTCTCTTTCCTTTGCCCTTAATTCAATATGGGTAATTTTCATCTTTCTTCTTCTTTGTCTTCCTGAATGCCAAACCTTAGGCCCTTGATTGCTAATAGCATAATAAACAACTAAATTATTTACATCCAAGCCTTTTTGTAAAGCATTTGCCTCTAAACTATTTAGTAATCTTAAGAATTCTTGTACTGTTTTAATAGGATAAAATCCAGCTGCTATTCCCCTACCAGGTTTATGTGCTCGATCCTTATTAAATCTTTTTACAGGAACAGCTATTTTCTTATTTAAAACTTGAGTTAAAATACTTTTTGTTTTATTCAAATTTTTATTTCTAATAAAATTACAAATTTCAACACTTTTCTTAGTAGATATTGTTAGATTATGGACATCTACCTTAGCAAAATGTTCTTTATCTATTTCTTTAATATTTTTAGTAATCATTTTTATTTGACTGATACAGCAGTACTAGATTTTGTAGCACCAATCCCAGGAGCAGAATGTTTAACAGAGTTTCTTGTTAATGCATATTCTCCTAAAAAACTGCCAATCATCTCTCCAATTATATTTATCTCACGATATTGTTTACCATCATGAATATGAATTGTTATACCTACCATTTCTGGTAAGATTACCATATCTCTTAATTGAGTTTTTATTTTTTTCTTATATATCCCTACTTTAGCATTTTTAATTTTAACTAATAATTTCTTTTTATTTTCACTTAACCCCCTTTTTAAACTTCTTCTAGCCCTTGCAGGTAGATATGTTAGAATATTACCTAAATTCATACTTTGCAATTCTTCTACTGTTTTTCCTCTATACTGAAATATTTTTTTTGCCATATTTATCTCCTCCTACCAGTTCTTCTAGGTCTAATTAAACCTACTTTTCTACCAGGAGGTGCATTTCTAGGCGCAGTTGTAGACTTACCTGGATGTCTACCCCTTCCTGACCCAAATGGATGATTACAAGGATTCATAGCTACTGCTGAGGTTCTAGGATATAACCCACCTCTAGCTCGCATAGCATGCCATTTTTTTCCAGCCTTAACAAATGGTTTATTTACCCTACCACCACCAGCTAAAATACCAATCATTGCTCTACAACCAATATTAAACTCCTTATGTTTCTTTGAGGGTAAAACAATTACAACACTATTCTCTAATTTATGAATGATCTTACCAAAAACACCAGCACTTTTAATAAATTTTCCACCATCTCCAGGTGTTTTTTCAATATTATAAATCTCTGTACCAATAGGTATTTCACCTAGTCTAGTTATATTTCCTGGTTTAATTTCAATATTATTTCCATAAAGAATTTTTTTACCTACATGCATACCATCAAAAGCACCCAATAATACTTTTTCTCCATTATCAAATTTAACTCTAGCGAGTGGAGCAGTATGACCACTACAATGTACAATATCTATAACAATACCCTCTATATTTTTGTTATTCATCAAAGGATATTTAAATTCACCCTTGTATCTATGACTCCTACACCTATATCTAGAAGTTCCTCTTCCAGCTCGTTGTTGAATTAGTCTTTTCCCCATTACTTAATACCCATTTGTGTGATAATATCTATTGCTGGTTTATCTTTGTTTAGTTTAACATATGCCTTTTTCTTACATTCTGGGGTTATAAAACTGTTTACCTTTAAAACCTTAACATTGAATATATTTTCAACAGCTAATTTTATATCTTTTTTAGTAGCTCTTAAATCTACATCAAGCATTAATTTATTCTCAGTTTCCATTAGTTTAACACTTTTTTCTGTATTTAAAATCTTTTTAACAATTTGATAAGGATCAAACATTTTTCTTCTCCATAAATAACTTTTCTTTTTCTAAAATAGCTATTGCTTCCTCACTCCAGATCACTCTTCTAGGTTCATTCCCTCTAGTTAACAAAGCAGTATTTATATCCTTTACAACCATAACATCACAACCATGGATATTCTTTAAAGATTGTTGAAGGCTACATTTTTTACTAACTACAAATAAAGGACCTATTTTTTTATTATACTTTCTACCCCTAGACTTACCCTTACCACTTCTAATATTCTTCTCTTTTAGTCTATATATCTCTTTTTCTAAAGCAACTTTATTAAATAGACTATTTACTTCCTTAGTTTTACTTAAATCTTCAATTTTGTCCTCAAAAACAAGCATATTTTTAGTAGAAGCACCAATTGCGCTTCTTATAGCCTTTCTTTTTTCTTTTTTATTTATTTTAATACCCCAGTTCTTTTTAGCTTTGGGTGGATGAGCATTTCTACCACCAACAGTACCTGGAGAAACAGCACCTACCCAACCAAATTGCGTTCCTCTACTCCACAAACTTTTTCTCGGAACCCTTGAAATACCATGTCCATAAGAACCCTTATAATTTCTTCTTCTTCTAGAGATCTTAGCACTCTGTCTCATGCCAGCACCTAATTTAGCACCATATTTTTGAATATTATTCATAAAAATTACCCTTACTGCTCTTCTTATTAAACCAGGCCTATATTCTTCTTCAAATTGTTTTGGTAACTCAATATTTTTTATCTTTTTTCCACTTAAATCTAAAACATCCGCATTCATTGTTTACTCCTTAAACTAATATAATTTAATTCCATATTACCTACAGTTTTTGATCCCCTTATTGGTTCAATCATTTTAACAAATCTTTTTTTAGATCCAGGAATAGAACCCTTTACCAACACATAATCATTTTTTATTAATCCATATCCTGGATAACCTCCTCTTACATTTATTTTTGAAGGATCATTTCCTACTAAAATTATTACTTTATTGTAGGCTGTTCTTAAATGATAACCCATTTTTCCTGGTAAACCTATAGTATAACTCACACGTTTAGGAGTCCATGGACCTAAATTACCTATAGCTCTCCTTTTTTTCTCTGATTTATGCGCTTTTAAAGTAACCCCAAATCTCTTAACAGAACCTTGAAAGCCCTTACCCTTTGTTATTCCATGGATATCTATAAATTGTCCATTCTTTAAAATATCCCTTACATTTAGTTCTTTGTCTAGTTTATCCCTTATATAATCATATTTTTGTTTTATATCCCTGCCCCCAATCCCCAATTCAAATAATTTAGGCATTTTAGTACCAATATTTGTTTTCTTTGGTTGAGTATATACATTTACTCTCAAATCAAAGTAATTTTCTATTATTATCCCATTTAATTCTCCAGTTTTTTTAGCTAAATTAATTCTTCTTTTTAATTCTTTATCTTGCTTCATTAATACCTCTTTAGCAAGATGCAAACCATAATTATCCTTTGTATAAAATCTTAGTGAGAAAATCTTTATTGGAGGGCATTCAATAACAGTGACTGGCCAACAAATATCAGTTCCCTTTGTTAGTGAATTAGACCTATTATCTTTTAAAAATACATGAGTCATACCTACTTTATAACCTGCAAAACCCAATAAACTTGGTTTTGTTACATTCCAATTTCTAACCCTTATATTACTGTTTTTAGCCCGCTTTCTAGGCCAAAATTGCAAACTTCCAGATCTTGGTCTATGTCCCTTTCCCATATATATCTTTTGCAAAATTTATCTTATTTATAAACTTTGCCTTTTAAGAGCCCAAGAGCCATAGAATCAGTGCTTTACAATCAAATAGAGATAAAATATAATCTCCATTTAAATCTTTATTTTAATAACACCCACCTTTATTACATACACCATTACAAGAAACACTTCTAGATTCTACTTTTTGTTTTTCACAATAATATTCTATAACAGATTGACTGTCAAAACAATAATCAGTAAATTGATATGCTTCATAAGTTGGACCCCTACCTAAAGGCCTATAGGAATCAACTACACTACTTTCCCATTCATTAATACCATGATCTCTATCGTAACAAATTAAAATAGGCTCTGCATAAATAGGCGTATAAAATCCACTTTTTACATTAACTAAAATATCCTCATTTTTGAAACCATATTTCTTAATTGTAATTATATGTTTTCCTGTTGGTAATTTATATTGCAATGGAGTATAACCTAAAAATTTGTCGCCCTCATAGACACCTAATTCAGCTGGCTCCCCATTAACCCTTATGGTTCCTTTATCTCCAGAAACACTGTAACCTGTTAGATTAGTAGTTAAATAAAGACCAAACATAAAAACAGCAGTGCCCATAAAAATTACAGCGAACAAAAAACTTTTCAAACCTGGCTTCTTCTTATACAAACATTTTTTCATAATCTTTTTATGAAGTTATTAATTTAAAAAGATTTTCCTAAATTTTCCTTTATAAATTCCAACATTTCTTTATCTTTTAATTTTTCAAATATCTTTTTAGCAGTTTTAAAATATCCTTCTCTTAAACATAATTCTCCTAGCTGTTTCATCGATTTTTCTTCATCAATATAATAACCATAAATTCCAGCAACTCTTATATTATTTAATTTTAAGTAGTATTTAATAGCTTCTTCTATCTTATCTTTTCTTCCGGATAAAAAATAAGATTTAGCACTTTCTTCAAATCTCTGTTGTTTCATAAATAAATCACCCAATTCATCAAAGAGATTATTTTTATAATCTCCATCTAGCATAGAAACATCAATATTATCTAATCCCTTATCAACAATCATTTTTACAAAAGGTATTGCCATAAGAAAAAAACTAAGGTTATTATTTAAAAAATTATTTATTTAATTGCAGGAAAGAATCCTCATCCATAACTTATTGGGCAGATTTAGGACATACACAGAAAGTGAAAACCTTTATAACTTATTTGTTATAAAATAACAAAATGGTTTTAGCAGTAGCACACACTTTATTAGCAATTTTATATGTAGATCTTTTTAAAAGAATTACAAAAACAAATTTACTTACAAAATGGCATTTTTTTGCAACAGCTATTGCTGGTCTTTTACCAGATTCAGATATAATAATAAGATTTATAATAAAAAATATCTTAAAAATGCCCTTACCAAATCTATTAGATCATAGAGGAATATTTCATACACCTTTCTTCGCTCTAATTTTTTTTATCCCAGGAATTATTCTATTTTTTACAAAAAAAAGAAATATAGCCATTTATTTATTAATTGCTACATTTGGAATAATGTTGCATATATCATTAGACTATATCACTTCTGGAGGAATTCATGATGGAATTATGTGGCTTTATCCAATCTCAACTCATGCATACCAAGGGATAATTGGATTTGTTTATGATGTAGATCTATTAACTATTTCTTTAGATGCATTTTTATTAATTACTTGGTTTTTTTACATTTTAAAAACAAAAAGACTAAAAGAATTTTTTTAATAAACTAAATATTTTTCTTAATGATTTCAATGACTTTTTTGATATTAGCATCTTTGAATCTCTCTAAGACCTTGCCCATTATAGCATTAAAACTAGCACCTTTATTTTCTTTAATAATCTGAATAATCTCTTTTTCTTTAATATCTTTAATCTTAAATTTATTAAAATCAAATTTCTTATTTTTCAAAAAATCAACTAAAACATCAATAATTCTTTCTTTTCCAAATATATCTACTTTAGTAAGAGCAATTAAAATATCTTCAACAGTTAAGCCTACTAAACCAAATCTGGATTTTATTTCCTTTGGGATTTCAATTAAACAATAAGCAACAAACTTTGGATCATTTTTTAAATATTGTTCATAATCATTTTCAATTACTTCTTTAGCTAAATTATCACTTAAATTATATTTTTTTACGACTTCGTAGATTCTTTCTTCCAATAATTTTACCCTCTCTAATCCGCTTAAATCACCAATTTCAATTAATGGGTGGTCTGTTTCAGGATACATTCTATTCCTTCCTGGCAAAGGTCTTGCATAAGATGAAGTTCCATCTTTATGATTTGGAATTCTTGTTTCTTCTAATACCCCTTTTTTTAAATTTTTTAATCTTTCAATCACAGCATCCATTGCTTTTTTACAGATATCTTTTTGTTCGCAAATAACTAGTACTAAATCTTTATTGTTTGCTTTCAATTTTTTCTTCAATAACTCAAATTCTTTTTCTAAATGATATTTACTTAGATCTTCATCAGAATGAATCATACCTTTAACTCCATAAGCCATTGCATACTCTGCTATTTCTTTACCTAATAATTTACCACAACAAATTTCTTCTTTAAATTTATTATTAAAATCATTAATCTTTAAACATAAAACAACAGCATTCTTATCAATCATATTTTTAAATATATTAAAATTACAATTTTTAAATAATTCAGTAACATCCATCTTATCTTCTAATATAAAATCTTTTAATTCTTTTTTTAAATTTATAAAATATTTTTGTCTTAAAATTTCATTTTCAATTAATAATTTAAAAGTTCTTAGATCTTGCCAACCTTTTATTTCTACTCTAGCACCCTCGTTTATGCTTATATTGATATCTTGTCTTATACTCCCTATTCCTCTTTTAATACAATCAAAGCTTCTAAATATCATTCCTAAATGTTTAGAAACCTCTAATGCTTGTTCAGAATCTTTAATAGAAGCATCTGTTCCTAATTCCCATAGAGGAATCCCTTGTCTGCTTAAACTATAAATAACAATACCTTTCTCTTTAGAAATTATTTTACATGCGTCTTCTTCTAAGTTCAATTGTTCTAATTTTACTTTTCCTTTAGAAGTTTCAATAAAACTATCTTTAGATTCTAAACCAATGATCATTGTTCTTTGAAATCCACTAGAAACTGAACCATCAAAAACATTTTTTCTCATAACACAAATATAATCTGGAATTTTTAATTTTAGAAATAAAGCTAATCTTAAACTATCATTAAAGTGATCTTTATTAATATAATGACAAGGTTCTTCATCACAATCAACTAGACAACTTTCATCTATGTAACTTCGATATAAAAATTCTTTATCTCTTAATATTTCATATGTTCCTGCAACATCTGTTTCTCCAGATTCACCAGTTACTGTCTTAATTCTTCTTCTAATCTCTCCTAATATTTCTTTTTCATTAATTTCACAATTACAATCACAAAATAATTTTTTACCATTTAATTGCTGATGTAATTCAATTCCAATCTTAACTCCTAATTCTTCGTACATAATATAAAAAGTAATTCCTGTTTTATTAAAGTTTCTCTCGAAAGATTTAAATACCTAAGCACCACATATTTAAGTATGGTAACTAAAGGATTTAGATCGAACACTAGAAGAAAGTTAGCTAAGTCAAAAAGAGAAAAAGGTAAAATAAGTATTACTAGGTTTTATCAAAAGTTTAATGAAGGAGAAAAGGTATATTTAGTAGCAGAACCTGCATATCAGAATGGAATGTATCATCCAAGATTTCATGGTAAATCCGGTAGTATAATAAATAAACGTGGTAAATGTTATGAAGTAGAGATAAAAGATGGTAATGCAAAGAAGTTAATGATAGTACACCCTGTACATCTTAAGAGGACATAATATGGACGTTGAAATCATATCAGAAAAACCATTAAGTAAGATAGATGTAAAAACTAAATTAGAAGAATATAAAAAGAAAAAAATAGAATTGAACTTCAGATCAAGTAAAGTATTAGAACAGATAAATGAAACAATAAAAATTAAAAAAAAAGAAACAGACCAACTGAAAAAAGAACTAGAAGATATCCATATTGCAAGGTTAAAAGATAAACAGATAATTAAATTGATTGATGTCTTGCCAAAATCAACAGATTCAATTAAAGCATTATTTGCAGGGGACAATATAACCTTAAAACAGGAAGATGTAGCGAAAATTGAAGAAACCGTGAAAAAATATGCATAAGAGTAAGAAAAATGACAGAAAAAGAAGAATATGCAATAATATTAGACTTTTTGAAACATGGTTATCCAGAGGATTCAAAGCCACTACACAAGAAAATGCCTGTAGCTCAAGCAATTGGTGAGACACACTTTGTTCTTTTAGAATTAGTACCAAAACCAGAAATTTTTTTACAACCAATTGAAAGAGTATATATTGGAGAAGGTAAAAGAGAAAAAATTCATCATATAATAGGAAAAATTATTCCATCCAAATTAACACAAACCGCACAAAATGAACTTCCTTTTGTAATTAAAGAATTAATCCTTAAGAATCCAGATAAATTTATAAATTTTTTTAATATAGCAGGACCAATAAATATGAGAAGTCATCAATTAGAATTATTACCTGGGATAGGAAAAAAACATATGCTTCAAATATTAGATGCACGAAAAGATGGGAATTTTAAGTCATTTATTGATCTTAAGACAAGAGTAGCTTTAATACCTGATCCAGAAAAAACTATTACAAAAAGAATACTTATGGAATTAGAAGGCAATGAAAAATATACTATCTTTGTAGAAAAATAATCTTTAAATTAAACTTTATTCTTTCTTTATTATGGATTTAGTTAGTGTTATTATTCCAACAAAAAATTGTGAAGATAGAAATTTAGCAATGTGTTTTAATTCTATAAAAAATCAATCTTATCCTAATATAGAAATAATTGTTGTGGATGATCATAGTATTGATAAAACCCGTGAAATTTGTGAAAGATATGCTAAGGTATTCCTTGCTAAAGGTCCAACTGGTTCACAAAGAAATTTTGGAGCAAAGATTGCCAAAGGAGACTTTATTTTTTTTATTGATTCTGATATGGAATTGCCAAATAATTTAGTGGAAGTTTGTATTGGAAAAGCTAAAAATCAAGATGCTATTTTAATTGAAGATAACGGTATAGCCAAGGGTTTTTGGGGAAAATGTCATTCTTTTGAAAAAGAGCTTCATATTGGTGATAAAGTAGTTACATCTCCCAGGTTTATTAATAAAACAAAATATTGGGAAATTAATGGATTAGATGAATCAATGCTATTTAATGAAGATTTAGATTTACATGAAAGAATGAAAAAAGCAAGATTTAGGATAGGCCATATTAGTCTTTTAATAAATCATTATGAAGAAGAAAGTTTAAAAAAAATAATAAAAAAATATTTTAACACATATGGAGGTACAGCTGGAAATTATCTTAAAAAAAATCCTAGTCACAGTTTAAAACTATATCTATTTTACCATCCTTATTTATATATAAAAAATTGGAGAAAACTAATAAAAGATCCTACTTATGGATTTGGATCAATTTTAAGAAAAATAATAGAATATATAAGTACTGGTACAGGTTTGATTTATTTTTATTTAAAAAAACGATAAAATAATTTTGGATATGTTCTGAAATTAAATATTATATTATTTTGGGTAGCACAACCCCAACTGCAATAACATTTTTTTTTAACAATAAACCTTCTTATAGATTTAGCGTCATAACTCTTTAATAATTCCTTAATATTATAATTATAATTACGTAAATTACCTAGCTTACGATTTAATATTTCACAAGGATAAACATCTCCTTCTTCATTAATCACAATCATTTTTTTTCCAGCAACACAAGGCAATATCCATTTGTTCTCTTTTATTGTTCTTATATTAATTTCATTATTTATTTTATTTATTGTAGCAAATATTTTGGAATAAACGTTACCTTTTCTCTCCATCTTTATTTTATTTAAAATCAAACTATATTTTTCAATATCAATTTTTTTTGCTTCGCCATTTGGAGAATCATTCCTTAAAAATCCAATTCTATGTTGATCAATATTTTTTTCCCTAAAATATTCATATAAGTTTAGTATACTATCTTGATTATAAGCGCTAAAAACAGTATGTATAATTATCTTTAGTCTATTATTTTTTAATCCTTGTAAATCCTTGATTACTTTTTCTATCTTTTCAAAATTTTTTTCAACTCCTCTGATTTCATCATGTTTTTTTCCTATAGCATCGACTGATAAATCTATACTTAAATTCAAATCAGGACAATATTCTAGAATTTTTTTTGTCTTCTCAAAAATCTTCTCGTTTAATATTCCATTGGTAGGAATTGCAATAAATTTTGTTCCAGAATTTTTATAAAAATAATAACATATTTCATCAATATCTTCTCTAAGAAATGGTTCTCCACCTGTTAATGATACGTAGATTAGATCTTTAAAATTTTTACTAATTTTTTCAATTTCTTTTAAATTTAATTCTTTTTTATTTGTATTTAACTGATCTTTGTAAAAGCAATATCTACATTTAGAATTACATTTTGCAGTGATAAACATAATTAGATATGCTGGATATTTATTCACTAAAACCTTTAATATTTGTATCTTATTCATAAAATTTTAAAATTTTATTTATTTTTAAGCTTTTGTTTACCAAAATATTTTTAAACAAATTAATCCAAGTAAGATCATGATTAAAAGATTTAAAGATTTTTTTTTCAGTCTTAAGACTATTTTTAAAAAAAAGAAAAACGTTAAACTTGGGTTATATGGCCCCCCAAATAGTGGAAAAACTTCTATAGCTAATAAAATCTGTCAAGATTGGTTAGGTGAAGAAATGGGTGCTGTATCAAATATTCCTCACGAAACTAGAGAGGTAATGATTAAAGAAAAAATTAGTATAAACTCTAAAGGAAAAGAATTAAGTTTTAATTTAGTAGATACACCAGGTATTGCAACTAAAATTGATTATGAGGATTTTTTAAAATACAAATTAAAGGTAGATGAAGCAAAAGATAGAGCAAAAGAAGCTACTAAAGGTATAATTGATGCAATAAAATGGCTTGATAATATGGATTGTGTTATTGTCGTATTAGATTCCACAAAAAACCCATATAGTCAGGTGAATATTACTATTTTAGGAAATCTAGCTGCAAGAGAGATTCCTGTTTTAGTAGTAGCAAATAAAATAGATTTAAAAAGATCAGATGTAAAAAAAGTTGAAGGAGCATTCCCACAGTATCCAGTACTTGGTATTTCAGCGGAAAAAGGGTTAAATATGGAGGAATTTTACGAAAAAATATTCGAACTAGTAAAAAGATAAAAATGCTAACATTACAATATCTTCCATATCATGAATTAATAGGCTTAGATTCAGATACAAAATTAAAAAAAATACTGAAATTAGTAAAAGAAGATAAAATTGTATTAATTGAAGGAAAACTTGCTGTTAAAGAAGAAACAGAATTAATCACACAAACATTAGAACAAATTGATAAGAGATTTAGAGGAATAGAGATTTGTAGTGTAGATTGTTTTCAAAAAAATACAGAATTAATCACAAGATTAAGAACTAAAATAGCAAATTTATTATTAGGTAGAACAGAAGGTTTGACAATTATAGGCCCAGCAACAATTGTAAAAGAAATTAAAAAAGATCCAAATAAAATAGAACTATTTACTCTAGACAGAAAAAAGAAATTAAGGAGAAGAAATGCCTCACCAATGTGTTAAATGTAGTAAAATTTTTAAAGAAAATTCTAATGAAATATTAAAAGGATGTAATTCATGTGGAGGTAAATTCTTTTTTTTTATTAAAGCTGGCGATGAAAAAAAAGTAAAAGAAGTATCCTCTAATCTGTCTTTATCAGATAAAGAAAAAATTGAACAAGATGTTCTTGATATTTTAGGAGATAGTGAAACTGATAAACCAATAATTTTAGATCTTGCATCAATTTCTGTAATTAATCAAGGTAAATTTGAATTAGATTTAAGAAAGTTATTTAAAAAAGAGCCATTAGTATATATGCTAGCAGAAGGTAAATATATTATCGATGTAGCAACAACTTTTACCAATTTAAAAGATAAAAAAGGGAGTTAAGACTCCTTCTTAGTTATATTTCCATTCATATCTTTAGCATATAATATCTCATTATTAAAATTAAAATAATTATATATCTCAAGTTTAGATCCATCTGGATTAATCATTCTATAAAAAATTTCGCATAATCCATTTAATGTACTATTATCAGTTACAATGCCTTTAATTTCTCCTTCAACATTTCCAGTACCACCTTGAGCAGGAGCTATAAATTCTTGTTTTGTTCCAGGTTCACACCAACTACTACTCCCCCTATCCACAACAATTTTAACATCTCCATCAGGAGTTTTCACTATAACTTCGTTTCCGTCGATTATTAAATTTTCTTCTTTATTATCTTCATCATCATTTTCGTCAATTGGATCATCAATTGAATCTACAGTATTAACCGATTTAGTACTAATTGGCTCAATAAAATCAGTTATAGTTTCATTAGCTTTATTAATCTCAGAAATAACATTTCCTGTTAGAGGATCTAATCTAATAAAACCTTCTTTTTGAATACTATTTCCACATCCACTCAAAAATAAGAGACATAATAAAAAAATAAACCATTTCATATTATTTTTCCTTTTTATAGACTATTTTAAGCTTTATGGATTTAAAAAGCATATTTTATTTCCAACTTGATGCAATACTATATCCATTATTAAGTAGCATAGTCCTTGCTACACTAACCCCCTTAGGTATATGAACAATAGCTTTTCCATCCTTAAATTTACCTTTTAAAATTTGTTTAAAGTTTCCATTTTTAGCATAACAAACAACTAAATAACTATCTGCTATACCAGTTCCATCTCTAATCTCATACATTTTTTTATTTTTATATAACTTTAACTCATCATTCTCGCCTTGATATCTAGTTCCATTATATTTAGAATAATTAATAATTTTTTGAGATTCTTGTCCAACAATTCTTCCTTTTTTATATTTTGTTTTTGAAAAATCAATATTATAAATACCTTCTTTCTTAACTTGGATAACTGGCTTTTGTTCGACAATTTTATTCTCTTTAACAATTACTTCTTCCAAAGTAGATGGTCTAAATTGTTTATTCTCTGGAGTTGGTATAGTTTCCTCAATTCTTTCTTCTAGACTTGGAGTTTTTTCTACAACATGATAGCTAACTGCAGTAGGTTTTGTTTGAAGATAATTATCAATTGAATATTTAAATCCATTATACAGTGTAACAGCTCCAATAACCAAAGCTGTTATTGTAGCAGTCCAACTAATTCCCCTTGAGTTCCTATTTAAAAAAGTCTCTTCTTTTATTAATCCACTTGATCTTTGATTTACTGCATTGTGATAGGCAAGCATATCATAAACTTCAACGTGTCTTGATCCAACTCTGATAATTTGTTTAAACTTTTTTTTATCAATTTTTGGAAGTCTAGGGAGAGATTTTTTATACTTAAACCAATCAACAAATCTATCCCAAACAGAAAATTCTATATGTTTTTGTTCTAAAATATAAGATTTATTTTCTCTAGGTTTTCCTAATATTTCAACATCAATTAAAGAACTTAATTGAGAATCAGTTTTAATATCAAAAACATCAGAATCTTTTTTTCTAGGAAAAAACAATATTCCTCTATTTGTACCATATCTTTTTTGTGCAAAATCCTTTACAAATTCTTTATGATCATATTTTTTCATTTTTTTATCTATTTTTTTTAATTAAGACTAAAATATAAATCTTTTTTATCTTCTCTTAACTATATCTTTCTGAATATACTTAGAAATCCTGTATGACCAATCATTTGTGTTTTAGGTCTAGCTCTTTTTTCATCGATTATCCATTCTCTCTCTAAAATTTCAATAGTTTTTTCATGAATAAAATTATTATTCTCTCTAATTACATCTTGTATTTGTGGAATATTTGGTAAGTAGATAATTAGATATCCTCCATGTTTTAATGATTTACTTGCTTCATTTAGTAGTTTATATGGTTCTTCTAAATCAAAAAAAATCATATCTATGTTTTTTTCTTCTATCCCTTCAAAAATATCTTTATTTATTACTTCAATGTTATTTATATTGAATAAATTAAAATTTTTTTTGGCTATTTTGATGTATTCTTTATTTCTTTCATAGGTTATTACTTTTTTTACAAATCTAGCTAGGTTTAAAGCTACACAACCGCAACCAGTGCCTGCTTCTAAAACAATAGAATCTTTATCAATATAATTTAATAAGTGCAAAATATCTTTTTGTAGGGGTATTTGTGGTCCTCTATGTATTTTCTTTAATAAATCATTAAAAGATGGCTCGAATATATAAAATTTTTTTTCTATATTTGATTCTACAGATGTTTTATTTTTTATATCTGCTTCTTTTAGAAATCCGTCTTTAGTGTGCAGATCTCCCTCTTTCCATAAATAATATTTTCCATTACAGTATAATGATTTCATTACAAAATATAAATTAAAAAGAGATTTAAATATTTCTAAACGTAAACTATTTTAATAAAATTAAGTAAATTAGTTTGTACTGAAAGAGTTGACATTCTGTTATTGCATATTGAGAACAAAAGAAATACATGGCTAATATAATAGCTAAAATAATTTATCTTGTAGGTAACAAATTAGAAAAACTATTTTCATATAGTTTTTCTGTTGTAGACGCGACAAAGTCTGCTAATTAGCATTGTAAAACTACTGAATTTCATGTTTTTAATAGAGTTTGTGAAGAAACTATATATCCTACAAATATTTCATTTCTTAAGGGTACTGTTGTTGCACTGTGAAAGAAGTAGTAAACCCTGATGGAGGAGAATTATTAGCTGATATAGGTTATGATGATAATAAATCTATAGGGGGTAATGTTTCAAAGAAGTTACACTCCGCTTGTTTCTCCAAATAGTGGTCGTTGGAAAGATATTGGAGAAAGAAAGCAAGAAAAAATATAATCAATATACAAACAGATTAAAATATAGACAAAAAGGAAGAGGGAAAAGTGTATTTGATAGCTTATTTTTCTAGAATACAAAATAGGAGTTTATGAGTGTGTTTATTATTCGTACCTTCTTCATCAATTTTAATAAATTCTTTTTTCTTTATTACCTTTTTATTTTTTAAATACGGCTCAACATCTAATTCAAAAATAATCTTATTATTCTTTGATTTTGTTTGCAATATTAAAACTAAATAAGCTAGACCATTTGGCTTTAAAACTCTAAATATCTCTTTAATCGACTTATTTAAGTCAGTGAAATGCAAAACATTTTTAGAGTAAATTATATCAAAAGTATTTTCTAAGTAGGGTAAACTTTCTGCACTAGACTGAATTACCCCTAAACCTTTAGATTTAGCTTTAATAACAAATTCTTCAGAAAGGTCTATTCCTTTAACATTAAAACCTTGATTTTCAAAAAAAAGTAAATCAGTTCCGTTTCCAAATCCAATTTCTAAAAGATTATTGTTTGTTTTGAGATAATTAATTAAATCTAAAGCAAATTTTGAAGGCTTTTCAGATAAATAATGAGCATTCATATTAAAGTAAAAAAATACTTCTCTTATAAGAATCTATTGCTAATAATTTTTAAATTAGAACATAACTCAATCTTCTAACATAAAATAAGTCTTTAGTTTCAAAATGTTTAAATAATTATCTCAAATATTCTAATTGGCTTTATTCTTAACCCAATTTTTTTATCCTTCTCTTTTTGAGGTTAAGTAAAGAATCTAACCATTTCACAAAGGTTTCATACTTTTCTTTTGAATTATAAATATTATTTTCAACCATACTCATAATCTCTTTATTTTATTTAAATATCTATGCGATACAAAAAGCGTAAGCAGTATTTATAGAAAGATTGCGAGGGACAGGGTTCGAACCTGCGTAGGCACTAAGCCAGTAGATGACTCAATGATTATTTTTCAAACTTGAGTATGGGTATTATAGTGTTTTAAGACAATATAATTCTACCCCGTTTGGCCACTCCGGCACCCTCGCATATAGTTCTTGAAAAAAAGAAGCTATTTAAATATTTCTTTACATATTTATGACCTATTGATAGTTCTTTTATAAAAAACTAAATACATATAATCATTACTTATATATTTATATATGGGTTTCTCTTAATATATATATGCACAAAAAAATAATTTCTAGTATTATAGTACTGTTTTTTTTAATTAGTTTATTTTCTTTAACTTTTGCTGGTTCAAATCAAGATGATGACAAGGAAGACAAAGATGATAAAGATGAAATAGATGATGACAAGGAAGACAAAGATGATAAAGATGATAAAGATGAAATAGAGGATGACAAGGAAGACAAGGATGAAGAGAAAGAAGATAAAGATGAAGAAAAAAAAGCTGCTAAAAAATTTATTGATGAAGATGCAGAAACTTTCATATTAAAAGAAGAAAAACTAGAAGATAAAGGACGAGATAAAGCCTTAATTATTTTAACTAAAAAACTTCAAGAAAAACCAAATAAAGGTTTAGAAACAGCAATAAGTAATCTAAAAAAAGAAAGGCCTGTGAATGCAGAAAAAAAAGAATTAATTACACATGTAGGTATTAATAAAAATGGAGAAACTAAAGAATTTTATGAATTAAAAGAAACATATGTTATGCCTGAAGATGGAGATTTAGAAATAATAATTGATATTCCAAAAGAAGATGTAACAGATGCTTCAGAATTAGTTCTGCCAGATAATACTGAAATAATTGAAAATGATCCTGTTATAAAATACAGTTTTAATAATCTTGAAGCAGGAGAAACTATATCAACAAGCACATTTTCTGATAAACCAATAGTAAATTCAAACTCAATAGCAGGGGTATCATCCCATATTGTTATTATGGGATTTTCATTAACAACAATAATCTTTGTATTTATTGTAATAATAGGAATAATAGCTATTATCATTTTTACAAAGAAACAATAGTTTTTTAATTTTTTAGTCTTTCTCTAAAATATGAATAAATATATAGATATTGTTTTTAAATTATTTCTTTTGTGCCTTGGTTTTCTTGATTTTTTTAATCTTTTGCCAAGTTCATTTAATATTATTGATAAATCATTAACAGCAATTCTATTATTTTGTTTTTGGTTAAGGTTAAGTCCAACCAATTTCATTATAGGCACAAAAAATAAAAAATTAGACTGGTTAATTTTGTTTGGATTTTATATTTTAGTTATTGATACATTTATTCCATTCATAAAAAGAGACATTTCAATATATTCTACTCTAATTAGCTATCTTTCTTTAATATTAGGTATTAGTATATTAATAATAATTTCTTTTTATTTATCTAAAAAAAATAATATTAAAGAATTATCTGTTGTTTATTCAGCAACAAATTTAATTAATAATTATTTAAAGAATAACCCCTGGCTAAGATCTCTTTCAATTTTCATAATTTTATTTGCATTTTCACAATATTTGTTTGGTTTAGTTAATCAATGGTTCATGGTATCTTTAGATAAATCTTTATTTATTGTAGCAATAATTTATGCAATTAAAGATTTAAAGAGTGAAAAAATTAAAGTATTAAATATTCTCGGTAGTTTTGATGAGTTGGTACTTAGTAAAATAACAGAGCTTTTTACTACAAATAAACTCTATTTAGGAATTAGTTTTTTATTAATCTTTCATTATTTAAGTGATATAGGAACATTTTTTATACCTTATTTATTTGGTATAGAAAAAGATCCTTATTATTTTTCAAGACTAGGATTAGAAAACTTACATTTAAGCTTAATAGAACATTTTCAATCTGAATCAATTAATATTTTAACCACAATTATTTACATCTTAAGTGGATTAGGTGTTTTATTTTTATTAATAATTCCAATATTATTTTGTTGTTTTATTGTTTTTGATGTTAAAATAAAAGATTTTATAAAAGGCTGGAAACAATATTTTTTAATTTGCTTCATAGCTTTATCTATTATTTGTTTTTTGTTTGTTCCGTGGATAAATCAAAAAGCGATTATATCTTCAGGAGGTATAATTGGTGTTGATTTCTTAACATATAAATTGTCATCCGTAAGTTTCTTTAATTTTGAAACATTATTTATTATTCTTATTTTAATATTTGTTTTTCTTTTACTAATTAGAAAATTTAAGGATATTTTAATAAGTTCTTTGTTTTTAGGAAGCCTTGTATTTTTAGGAATATTTCTCTGGAATTATATTTATTCTATTGTAAATTATTATTTTAATGGAATTCTATTTTTTATAGAAAGTAATGATTATATTATGGTTTT
>DATDVT010000038.1:0-4386 GCA_035289905.1 Candidatus Nanoarchaeia archaeon | reverse complement strand
GAAAGAAGAGGAAAAATTCGTGACTTTGCAGCCAAAGCCGAGAATTATAGAGCCGCAAATGCCAGAGCCGGAGCCTAAACAAGATAGATTTAAGACAGCTCCTGCAAAAAGAATGTCAAGAGAAGAGCTTAGGCAGTATTTCCCGGAATTATTCGATTAAACTAACCTTCAATGGTTGTGGGGCCAATATTTTAATCATTTTTTATTTTTTGTTTATATATTATTTTCTCCAAATTTCTACGCAAAGATAAAAAATATTTCTTTGCTCCTGTCTCAGTAAGAACTTTATCACCAATAATTGTTCCACCAGCTATAGTTGCACAAGGTATAAGTCCAGTAGAAATACAAACAGCACCCATAGCAACAGGAGCATAAAAGGTTAAATTTTCTTTATTTTCTTGCCATGCATTATCTATTGTTCTGTCTATCGAGTTTCGCCATTCAGATTCTGTTTCAACGTCTATATTCTCTATTTCATTTACGCAAAGTTCTTTATTCTTAATTAAATCATTTCTATTATAATAATTGTTTATTATATTAATACAACAATCCAATTTTTCAAAATCAGATTTACACCCACAATATTTTTTAGTATTAATAATAGCTTTTGAGAAATCATTAGAAGGTGTGATAATTAAACTTTTTTCAGCCCCATTTTCATAATACCTCAATCCTTCTGTATATACCGAATCAGAACCTCCATAACATTCTTTAATGGATTCTTTATAAGAAAAATCTGAGTAATCAAATAACCAATCAACCATAATCCCAATAGTAATTGCTCCGCCAATTCCTTTAATTTTATATTTTTCTACAAAATTAGAACCTTTCTTTGATATTTCCCATTTAGCCCCCTGATTTTCTAATACAACCCCTTCTTCACATCCATTAAAACAAATTAATTTATTCTTTGTTTTAAAACCATTTTGATTAAAATTTTTCTCTCTATTTGCATAATCTTTGAATTGACCTATTTTTGCTTCATCCTTGAATGCATCAAGACTAGTTTTAGATTCATATTGCTCAATTAAATCTTTTTTAATACCTATCTTAATACCTATTCCATCAGGTCTTCTTGTATCAGTTGGATTAAATTCTCTAACAAAAGAGTTAGTTGCTCCTTCATTAATAAATATATCTTGATCAAATCTCTTCCCAAGTTTTAATTGTTTTGCTAATTCTTTTGCTTCTTCTGGGTTTGAGACAATTCTATCATAATCTAATTTAACTTCATTTAAAACATAATTTTCATAATATTTCCCACAAAGTGTAGGGGTTATTGCAGCACCACAAAGATTTGAAGTTTCTTTTGGATTAAAAGCTGTAGTAACTCCAATTATAGTTATATTATTAACAATATTTTCAGGAATTTCTTCATTTTTTGTTGCTTCTTTTTTAACACAGTCATTATTCTTGCATATTTCATCATAAGTATTACAATGCTTAACTTCTTCTAAAGGATTGCCACAGGAATCAAGATAATAAACCCCATTATTAAAACAAGTTTTTTGTGTTGTTGCAGTACATTTAAGTTTACATATATCATACCCTATTGTTCCTTCATCACAAATCATACCACGAGAAACACAATCCATAACTAAATCCTGTTTATTACCGCAGGAATCATAATAATAAACTGTTTTATTATAACATTTCATATAGGATTTACTTATGCAACTATTAGTAGGCGGGGCAGGATTACCACCACTCACCAAACTAAAACTTGTTTTATAATTACCACAAGAATTTAATGTTAAAGCTAATGGAAAAGTTGTTAATTGATATGTTTCTCCAACTGAAATGTCTTGACCATCGGGTTTAACTCTTTCTTTTTGTACACCATAAAAATCTACATCTCCTACATTTACAAAAAAAGAACATTGCTGAGTTGAAATAGTATAAATAAGTGTTACACTATAACTTACACCATCTATTGTATAAGGGTATTTTCTGGTAGACATACCATTTACTGTATCTATAGTGTCTGTAATAGCAAAAGTTGTATGTATAATTAAAAGCATCAATAAAATTAACCATACAAACATTACTTTTTTCATATAATCTAATCATTAAAAGAGATATAAAAGACTTTCCCTTACAAAAATAAGTTCTTTAAGAGCATATTATAATATTATGTTGTTAAATAATGTCCTCTGTTAAAAAGTGCTTATTTTGTTTGAAAAATTAAGTGATTAATCTAAACAAATTTCTTTTGATTTTTATTAGAAAATTTTAGTAAATTAGAAATTAAGTTTATCAAAGAATAAATTATATTCCCTTTAATAAAATTTTAAAAGAAAAGGCAGAAGGATATTTATGCCTAAAAAATTAAAAACTATTAATTGCTGTTCCTTCTGCTTTATTTTTATTACTTCTTTCTTGCTAGCCATAAAATTATTAGTATAAGTATAACTAATAACAAAATGGGAGGGATTGAACTTAAAAACGCATCTAATCCTTTAAAAAAGGAATTTATAAATGTCGTTAATTTATCCCATTCGGAAATTATAGCAATTATAATTCCTATTATGGCTATAGATTTTTCTTTTACCATTTATTTTACCTCCTAATTTAACCTCTCAGAATTCAATCTGAGAAGAGTACAAACTCCTCTCTCTTACTTTATTTAGTTAACGACAAAAGTAAAGCATAGCTGCCTACTCATTTCCACTTTCTTTTTTCAAGACTTATAGATTAAATTTGTATTGTATCTATAACTTATTTTTGTTCATAACTAATTAAAACAAGATTATTTATATGGTAGAATTTATTTATAAATTTTTTGATTTATTGTAGTTTTTCGAACTCTCATAAAATTTAGAAATGTTTATATATAATAAAGTATTACTATAATACTATGGATAGAGATGTAATAACTTTTAAGGGTGATAGGGATTTATGGATAGATTTTGTGGCTAAAATTAAAAAAGAAAAGAAAAGAAATTTGGCCTGTTTTAGAAAAATTAATTAAAGAATATTTAAAAAGGTGATTAACAATGGAATTAACTATGAAAGAAAGCCCGTATTTAATAGAGCCATCAGAGAGGATTAAGGAAGCTATTAGATTAGCTATTAAAAAAAATTTATTTGAGAGATTTGATATTGACAAAAGATTAGTCAATGATTATATAAATTCCAAAAATAATCTTCCTATTTGGATAATGGAGGTTGTTTGTAAAATTAATTTGGAAGATATAAAAATACCTGCACAATATCAATATTTATGGTTTTGTTTACATAACACAACTTTAACAAGAACACAACCAAGTGGAAGGGTATTTAGAACGAAAGTAAATTTTTCATCTTGTTATGTCGAATTAAATGATGATATAAAAGGATATTTAAAAAAAGCCTGCGAAGTTATGAATCTCCCATTATATAAATTTACAACTTTATGTGGTTATAAAAAAGCTCTTGCAAATAATAAAAAAACAATACCATTACTTGTCATTTTAAAAATATGCCAAATTTTAGACAAAGATGTTTGGGATTTATTAGAAGGGCATATTTGTTTTGGAAAAAATAGGAGAGAAGGCAAAATAACATTGCCTAAAAAAGAAGAAGATGCTGAATTAATTAACTTACTAATTTGGCTAAGAACAGAAGGAAATTTGGAACTTAAAAGCACGCATATAGAAATTAATCAAAAAAATAATATTCCAGCTTTAAATAATTTAAGGGAACTATTTATTAAAAAATTTAATTTAAAAATAGTAAATCCAAAATTTTATAAAGGTAAAAGGGGGGAAGATAAATTTATAATTTCTTCTAGTCCTTTAAGGCAGTTTTTATGTTTGAGATATAACCTCCCCATAGGTTATAAAACTGGATTATTAAGCCCAATGAAAACAGAAAATTTCTCAAAAGAGGATTATAAAACCTTTATGGCTTCTTTTATCCAAACTGAAGGTTGTTTATCTTATAATTATACAAGAAATAAGAAAAAAAAATTGCCTAAATTTGAATTTACAGTAAAAGATAAAGCATTAGCCAATGACTGCCTAAATACACTTCGATATTTAGGATTTGACCCAAAATATTATAATAAGCAAAATATTTTTAGAGTCGGCTTATATTCCCATAAGGATGTTATAGAATTAATTAATCAAACTAAAGAATATTTTTTTAATGATATTAAAATAAAATATCTAAAGGAGATATGCACAGATGGGATTGGCTTATAAAAAAGTTAATATTAAGTGCGGTATTGAATGCCACAAGCAAATTGAAGGTAAAAAATTATTTTGCAACTGCCCGACAATAATAAGGGATGATAACCCTAGTTTTAATGTTACTAGATATATAAGAACTTCGGCTGGCGAATCAGGAAGGTATGATGTGGCCGCATTATATGAGGCAAAAAAAGGAAAGCATTTTGTTTACCAA
>DATDVT010000037.1:0-2382 GCA_035289905.1 Candidatus Nanoarchaeia archaeon | reverse complement strand
AATTGTTACATTATCCTATTTATGCCTCGACCCGTCTTTATCATCAACAGAAGTTATAGATTCAGCTTATTGTGTTATCTGCATGTCAGGGACTTTAACTCCTTTAGAAATGTATTCTGATTTATTAGGCTTTAAAAATCCAATTATGAAAATCTACGAAAATCCATTCCCGTCATCAAATAGATTAAATTTAGTAATTCCAAAAACTTCAACTAAGTTTACTAAAAGATCTATGGGTATGTATCAGGACATAGCAAGAGAATGTTCATCAATAGTTAATACTATCCCTGGAAACACAATTATTTTCTTTCCAAGTTATCAGTTAAAAGAAGCGATTAAAATATTTTTCAACAACTTATGCTCAAAAACAACATTTGAAGAGTCAAAAGGGATTTCAAAATATGAGAAAGAAGAATTATTAGAGAATTTTAAAAGAGAAAAAGACAAAGGCTCTGTTTTATTGGCTGTGATTGGAGGAAGCTTTTCAATAGATTCAAAGGAAGAAGTATTTATTAAAATGAATGGTAAGATTAGTATAGAAAAAATAGGTCCATTGGTAGATAGAATACTCTCTAAAAAAGAAAAATTGGATTTAGAAGTCCCTTCTTTTGATTCTAATTATAAGATAAAATTCAGAAAAGTAAATAATGTAATAAGACATATTACAAATCAAGGATTAGTTGAAATAAGTTTAGCTACAAATAGAAAAGTTAAAACAACTTTAGCCCATAGTGTATTTACTTTAGAAGAAGGAAAAATCCAATCAAAAAGAGTATCAAAATTGAAAGAAAACGATTATTTAGTAATACCAGGCAGGATACCTACAGAAAACACAATTAGAAAATTAGATATTTTAGAAGAAGTACTAAAGCTACCTAAAAAAGAAATCGAAAATATATATGTTAAAGGTATTAAAAAACACTTAAAACGCTCAAAAAATCTTAAAGATAAAGATTACAGAAATTACAAATATAATGATTCAATACCTATAATTTATTTTAAAGAAAAGAGTATTTGGAAGAAAGATATTTTCAAAGTGAAGAATTTAACTATAGGTACAAGATGGGGCATTAAGATTCCAAGATATCTAGAAGTAAACAAAAGTTTAGCCAGATTATTAGGCTATTATGTTGCAGAAGGTCATTGTAGATTTGGAAGACATTCTGATGTAACATTATCTTTTGGCAGTCATGAGAAGAAATTGCATAAAGATACTATAAAATGTATATGTGAGGTATTTGGGTTTAAACCAATAGGTAAAAAACCCCATCCAACTGAGATACAATATTCTTTTGGTGGAAAGATTACTAGATTAATATTTAATAACATTCTCAAAATAGGTCATAATGCTAAAAATAAAAAAATACCTTGGCTGATATTTCAACTATCTGAAGATTATAAAAAAGAATTTCTTAAAGGATATTTTGCTGGTGATGGAACTGGATGTAAATCCTATGAAATAAGTTGTAAAACAAGTTCTAAAAAATTAGCTTCAGATTTAATGTATTTATTCTTACAATTAAAAATATTTGCCAGTATGAATAAAGTGAAGAATAAAGAAAGAGAATTAAACGGACAAAAAATAAAAAAATCTATAGCTTACAATGTTTATGTTTCTAATATAGACCAAACAAGTAGATTATTAGATGTAGTTCCAGAAAAACATCTTAAAAAATTAAAAAAATATATTAAAAATAGTTCAAAAAATAAGAAAAGAAGAAGTTTACTTCCAAATACTATCCCTATTAAAGAATCTAACTTATTAAAACTATATAAAGAAGCAAACCCTTCCAAACCCAGATCTTCATCCAAAATTTTTAGTAGAATAAAACAAAAAAGAATAAAGAGAGAATTTTGTTCAGAATTGCTTAATTATATTAAATCCAACGCTAGAAACAAATACGATAAAACGTTAGTTAGTCAAATTAAAAAACTAATAAATTCAGACTTGGGATTTGTTAAAGTAAAAAAAATTAAGAAATTAACTCCTATGAAAAAATATGTTTATGATTTCTCAGTTAAAAATTATGAGAATTTTATTGGCGGAACTGGGGGGGTATGTCTGCATAATTCTGAGGGAATTGATCTTCCAGGGGATCTATTAAAGGGAGTTGTAGTAGTTGGATTACCATTAGGAAAACCAAACTTGGAAACAACAGAATTAATCAACTATTTTGATTCTAAATATTCAAAAGGCTGGGATTATGCTTATATTTTTCCAGCAATGCAGAAAACAATGCAGGCAGCAGGAAGGTGTATAAGGACTGAAAATGATAAGGGGGTTATAGTATTTTTAGATGAAAGATATTCATGGAATAATTATTTTAAATGCTTCCCGCCAGATTATAATATCAACGTGACTATGCTCCCCTTAAAAAGAAT
>DATDVT010000036.1:0-9454 GCA_035289905.1 Candidatus Nanoarchaeia archaeon | reverse complement strand
GGTAATGGTAATGAATGTACTGATAGTAGTGGAGTTAAGGTTGGTCATTGTAATGAGGATTTAATATGCGGCGGTGAAGGGGCTGTGTGTTATCCTGCACAAAATAAATTATGCGCTAGTGGTTTAAGTTGTGATTCTGTTACAGAGATTTGTGTTGGTAGTGGTGTTGGAATAGTTGGACCTACTTGTCAGATAGATTTAACTTATGTATATGATATAGGGGAAAGATATGATAATGGTATTTGTGGTGAAGGTAATACTTGTGATGTTAGTCAAGGTATTTGTGTTGTAGTTCAGACTCAAGAACCAGTTACTACTCCGGGCGGTGGAGGAGGATCTTCAGGTGGCGGTGGAGGCGGCTCTGTTAGTCAGACTGATGTTCCTATTGAAGTAAGTGAAGGGGATGTTGAATTAAGTGAAGAGGTAATTGGTGCATATGCAGAAGAAACATTAGATGCTGAAACTATTGGTGACATTGAAGAGGTTAAATCTAGTCTTGAGGTTGAAGCATCAGCTGATGTTAAATGGGGAGTAATTATAGGGGTTATTGTAGTTGTTTTAGGATTTTTAGGACTTGGAGGGTATATGTTATATAAAAAAGGGATATTTAGTAATAAAAATTCAGTAACATCTAATGAGAGCATGATAACCAATGAAATAGTTATGAAAAAAAATAAAAAACATCATTAAATTTTAATATTTTTTTCATTTAAATAAAATATTTTAAACCAAAATTCTAGATTAATTAAATTCCATAGTTGTCTACTATAATATAATTTTGAATTTGAGAAGTTTTTATTTATATGGTCTAAATATTTTTGATTTATTATTTTAAGTTTGCTAAGTTCTGATTCTTTTAGAAAGTTATTTTTTATTTCTTTCAATTCATTTTCAAACCAGTAATCAATTGGTACAAAAAAACGTTGTTTTTTTGTGTTTATTATTTGTTTTGGAAGTATTTTTTTTACACTTTCTTTTAGAATATATTTGGAGGTTAAATTTTTTATTTTATATTTTTCTGGGATTGAAAAGGCTAGTTCTACTAGTTTGTAGTCTAAAAAAGGAGCTCTTGCTTCAAGACTATGAGCCATAGTCATTTTGTCTACTCTCATTAATAGGCAGTCAACCATTTCAGTTTTTGTTTCGAAAATCATTAATTTATTTAATTGTTCTTTTTTTGTTAATTCTTTTTGAATTTGTGTAAAAAGTTGGTTATTTTCTGTTAGTTTTTGAGAATAGAGTGATTTTTTTTCATCATCATCAAAAAAAGATATTAGGGTTAAATAATTTTTAGTAATTTCTTTTTCTTCTAATAGATTTTCAAATCGCTTTATACCTTTTTCTCCTAATCCTTCTGAATATTTAAATATTTTATTTAAAATTTTTTTAGGTGTTTTTTTTGCTATTTTTGGTAGTATTCCCTTAAATGGAATAAAATTTAATTTATTTTTTAACATTAGGATTTTGTATTGTTCATATCCTCCAAATATTTCATCTGCACCTTCTCCTAAAAGGGAAACTGTTATTTCTTTTTTTGCTTCTTTTGCAAGAATATATGTAGGGATACAAGCTGGATCTGCTATTGGTTCGTCCATGTGATAGATAATTTTAGGAAGTAATTTTATGTCTTCAGGATAGACAGCAATTTCTTTATGAGTTGTATTAAATAGTTCTGAAATTAATTTTGCATTTTTTGTTTCTTGATTATTATAATGTGAAAAATGTACTGAGTAGGTTTTTATATCTTTTTTTTGGGTTAAGGCTGTTATGATTGAAGAATCTAGACCTCCAGAGAGAAAGATTCCTAATGGTACATCGCTAATTAATCTTTTTTCAACTGCATTTTTTAAGAGATTATAGATCTTAGTTTGGTAAAATTCTTTTGATAGATTATAATTTATATTTAGATTTATGCTCCAATATTTTTGAATATTCAGATTAGGATAGGTCAAATAATGTCCTGGTTGTAGTTTGAAGATGTTTTTTATTATGGTTTTTGGGCCATTAATGTGTCTAAGGGTTAAGAATTCATCTATTGCTATGTAGTTAATTTCTTTAATAATCTCTGGAATTAAAAGTAGGGTTTTTAGTTCTGAAGAAAAATAGAGTTTTTGGTTGATTATTGTGTAATATAATGGTTTCTTTCCTAATCTATCTCTTGCTAAAAATATTTCTTTTGTTTTTTTATTATATAAACAAAAAGCAAACATTCCATCTAAATATTTTAATATTTTCTCTTTATATTCTTCATAGCCGTGAATTATTACTTCAGAATCTGTTTCTGATTGGAATATATGATTTTTTAAGTTCTTTTTTATTTCTTTGTAATTATATATTTCTCCATTAAATATTAGAACTAAATCTTTTGTTTCGTTGAACATTGGTTGAGAACCTTTTTCAGATAAATCGATTATTGCAAGCCTTTTATAACCTAAAGAAATGTTTTTGTCGATGTAGAATCCTTCCTGATCTGGGCCTCTATGATCTAGACTTTTAGTCATTATTTTTATTAAGTCTTTATTATCTTCACCAAAGATTCCTGTTATTCCACACATTTTAAATTTCACTCAAATTTTCTTTAAAAAATTTTATTGGATGTTTTATTCTATAGGATTCATCATAATAACAAGGCCATACACAGTTTTTGCAATTATTTTGTTTTAGTGGGTAATATTTATCTAAGTCTTTATAATTTATTTTTGTTGGTTCTAGATCTTGACAATACATGACATAACCATCGTCGTTTATAGATAGATAATTTTTTCCAGCATCACAATACCATTTAAAATCAGGATTTATTGCATACAGATAAAGAGATTTAAGATAATGTTCTGAATATATAATTTTTTTAGTTTCTTTTTTTATTTTTATTAATTCTTTTATTGTTTTTTTTAAACCTTCTTTTTGCTCTTTAGTTGTGAATTGTAATTCAGGACAATAGTTTCTAAACCAAAAATTCTTTCCTGATGTAATCATATTTGGCGCAAATCTAAGGCCTTTTTTTATAACAAATTTGGCTATTTCTGGGACTTCTTTATAATTTTTATTGGTTATAGTAGTTAGTGCTGAAATTTCTAAATTTTTTTTGTGTTTTATTAATAAATCAAATAGTTCTGGATTTTGACATTTTTCTTTTTTGTTTGGAATTAATGATTGAGTTGAAATGCCTAGATTAATTAAACCTGCTTTTTCTAGTTCTTTTATTTTATTGTTGTTGAGGAGAATAGCATTAGTTATAAGAGAACTTATTATTTTTTTTTTAGAAATATACTTTATAAATTCTATGACATCTTCTCTTATTAATGGCTCTCCTCCGACCATACTAATGCTTCTGTTTCCTAATTTATAGAGGATATCTGAACAGTCTTTCCATTCCTTTAAACTCAATTCTTTTTTTGAGGCTTTTTTATAGGCTGTACAATATGAACAACTAAGATTGCATCTTCTTGTATAAAAAAGATTAGTAAATGTTATTGTTGGTTTTATTTTGGCCTTTAATAAACTTATTCCATATTGCGAGGCACTTAGAATTAGTTTTTTATTCATCTTTTTTGAGAATTTTTTCTATACTATAAGGCTTTCTGTCTGATACTTTTGTTAGTTGAATTTCTGCTAAGAAACCAGTAGTTAAAAATAATGTTCCTGTTATTGAGAATAAGACAGCTAGGAAGATAAGAGGACCAGCTATATAATCTTTTATAGAAGTTAATAATTTAATAAATTGTTCTATGAATAAGATAAATGCTATTAGATATTGAATAATTGCTAATTTTGTAAAAAAATAAGATGGTTTTTCTTTGTATTTTAACCAGAAATTTAAGTAGATTAGATCTGAAGCTCCTTTGAATAGACGTGTGTAATTATATTTAGATTTACCATGTATTCTTGGGTGATGTTTAATTTTTATTTCTGTTATTTTATATCCTTTATTTAAGGCAAATAAAGGGATAAAACGATGCATTTCTCCATATAGGCCTATATCGTCTAGTATTTCTTTTTTTATTGCTTTCATCCCGCAATTTAGATCGTGTAATTTTATATTTAGTATTTTTCTATTTAATTTATTGTATATTTTTGATGGTACTATTTTATTTCTATTATCTTTTCTTTTTATACGCCAACCATTTACTAGATCATATCCTTGATTTATTTTTTCTATAAATCTTGGGATATCTTCTGGATTGTTTTGCAAGTCTCCATCTAAGGTTATGATTATTTTACCTTTAGCTTCATTGAAACCAGCTAAAAGTGCAGGGGATTTTGAAAAGTTTTTTCTAAATTTAATTATTTTTATATTTTTGTTTGTTTTGTATACTTTTTCTAATTCTTTGAATGAGTTATCTGTAGAACCATCATCAATAAATATAATTTCATATTTTCTGTTAGATAAAACCTCTTTTATTTTATTAAAAAGAGGGGCTATATTTTTTTCCTCATTCAATATAGGAATTACTATACTAATTTCCATGTTTGATTTGTTTTTAGCTTATTTTTAATTATTTTGTTAATTTTATATGTAGAACTTTATTATTCTCTTTTGAAAATATATTTTCTTTTAAAGTAAGCTTTATATAGTTTTTCATATGATTACTCTTAAGTAATTAATGTATTATATATTGGAGGAGATTATTATGATCAATAGAAGGCAAGTTATTAAAGGTATTAGTGTTATAGGTGGTTTATATTTGGTAGAGGGAGTACAATGCATACCGATAGGTCAGATGATAGATGTTGCTACAAGGCATCAACATGGGGTTAATGGCTTTTCAGTTGATGGGGATGGAAATATACAAGATTCTGGTAAAATTATGGATGTACATCCTGCAAATGAATGTAGTGATTCTGGTGTTTTATGCCATACAGATCAGTCAGGTTTAGGATCTGGTTGGATTGATGAGGGCCTTGAATGGAGGGTTGCTTATGGTTTTTCTAGAGATTTTTTACCGAATGATCGTGCAATACCTATTGATTTAGATAATCCAAATATGATTTCTCATGATGAAGTTTGTGGTAGGGTACTTTTTAGAGATAGTTTATTTTATCCAACAAATAGAAGGCTTATTGGAGAATATGGTCTATTATTGGGACCAGAACAACAGTCTGATGTAAATTGTGGTATGGCTGCTAGTGCTTATTTAATAATAAATGATCCATTAGTTGAACAAAATAAAGATCAAATTGAAGTTGTTCAACTAAGACCTTGGCTATCTTTTCCTAATAAAGAGAATTATTTAATGGTAGGTCATTATCCTGGAGAAGAAACAGCTGATTGGTATACTGGTGTAGGTATACATGTTAGATTTGCTTATAGGGAAGCAAATGAGAAATTGGATAGAGATCCTTTCTATAGGATAAGCGAGGTTAATTTATCACCAACAGTTTTAAAGTGGAGAGCAGATAACTTAGATGGATTGCTTAATGCTGGTTTAACTATAGATAAAGTACTTGCTGAGCCTTCTTTAGCAGAACAAGCTGGTATTCAATTAATGCCACAAGAAAAATTACTGAAATTAATGTATATATCTTATGTTACTGATGATCCTGATTCTTTATTACAGGATTTTTAATTTTTTTTAGAAATATTTATTAGTTAATAATTTTTAGTTTTGTTTATGTTGAAATTTAAGTTTATAGATGATATTACATCAGATGTTAGATATAATGCTTATGGGAGGGATATAAAAGAGGTATTTGAAAATTCTGCTTTGGCTTTGTTTAATGTTATTGCTTTGGTTGAAGATTTAAAACCTTTAAAAAAAATAGAGTTTAGGATTGATGGAGAGGATAATAGGGATTTGTTATATAATTTTTTGCAGTATTTAATTGCTTTAGTAGATATTGAAGGAATGTTTTTTGTTAAAGTGGATATTTTAGAGATCAGGGATGATTTTTTAGTTGCTAATGTTTTTGGTGAGAATATTAAACCTGAATTTGGGAGGACTGTTGTAAAGGCTGTTACAGGGCACAATTTTGACTTAATTAAAAAGAAGGATAAATGGGTTGCTAGTGTTGTTTTAGATGTTTAATCCGATAACCTCGGAAGATGCTAAAAAATTTGTAGAATTGCTGAAGAATTAGAAATTCTTGGCATGAGAGAAGGAGAGTATTTTTTAGTATTTTGGCAAGTCTATCAACAAAAAAACAACGACTTCCGAGATGTAAATTGAAATTTACTCTTGTGGGAAATTGTCTTTGTACTCCTGATTTACTCGTCTTCGCTTTAGTATGACGAATGTCTTTAATTATTTTTATATTTTTGTTTGTTTTGTAATTTATTTTTAAGAGAATTTTATAATATTAATTCTACTAAATCTGATCTATTCATATTCTTTCTTAAATGTTCTATTTTAAGCTCTGTTATAGGTCTATACATAATAATATCTATACCTAGATCACTTTGTTTAAGTAAAGCTCCTGTTTTTATATCTGTGATCAAACAAATTTTTTTTATATGTTTTTTGTCTTTAAGCTCTTTTGCTCTTCGCAGATATTCTCTTGTTGTTTCTATTTTGCTTTCGCTGGTTAAAATTAGAAGATATGGTTTTAGCTTTTCTGTTGCTTCTATTACTCTTTCCTTAGTGGTTATAAAATATTGATTCTCATTAAAAAATAGAGGAAGGTAGTTTTCTAAGGTTCTTGTTTCTGTATCAACTGCTACTATTCTTGTTGTTTTTTCTATTATTTCCATATTCTTCTTATTTTTTTTATTTGAGCATATTTAAATAATTTATCTATGTGATGTTACTATTTAGTGAGTATAGTTTTTTGGATTAAATTAGAGGTTTGAATACTTTTTTAATATAGAAAATTAGAAGTGTTAGTAAGTGGGCGAAAATGATATAAACAACTAAATGATTTAAATTCTATGAAAGAAAAATTAAGAAAGATTTCTGATTATGAATATGTTTTGGAAAAAGATAATGAAATGAATGTTTCTGGTAAGGTTATAATGAATGAGAAACTGTTTAGTGGTTTAGAAACTGATTCTATTTCTCAATTAAGGAATGTTTGTTGTATGCCTGGAGTTGTTGATCCTGTTATTGCACTTCCTGATGCTCATATTGGGTATGGGTTGCCAATGGGTGCTGTAGCTTCTTTTGATTTAAAGGAGGGAGTAATTAGTTCTGGCCTTTGTGGTTTTGATATTAATTGTTTAGAGGGTAACTCTCAAGTTTTACATGAATTTGGTTATCATAAATCAATAAAAAATTATGAATCTAGTTTTAAGAATGATAAACTTGTTAGTATGAACCCAACTTCTAAAGTAATAAATACAGATATAGCTTTGTTTTTGAAGAAAAAGAATAATGGAAAAAAAGTATTTAAAATTAAAACAGAATTTGGAAATGAAATTGTTGCAACTGAAGACCATCCTTTATTTTCTAAGAAGGGTATAGTTAAATTAAGCCAATTGGATAGAGGTGATGAGATTTCTTATTTCGCATTTAAAGGTGTGGATTATGAAGAACCACAAGATTTTATAATTGTTGATTTAAATGATATTAAAAAGGAAAATTCTAGAATTGAGTTAATAGAAAAAGAATTATTGCCTTTAAAGTCTACAAACCCAAAATTACCTTACCTATTGAAAATTTTAGCATATATTTTAGGAGATGGACATGCTAGACGAACTAAAGAGGGTTATAGTAGTCTTTCTATTTATAGTGCAGATATTAATGAGTTATATCCTATCCAAAAAGATCTTGAATATTTAGGCTATAATTCTCATATTTATACTCGTGAAAGAAACCATGAGCTAAATACTTATTATGGAGTTAATAGATTTAGTGCAGTTGAAAATTGTTTAAGAATTGGAAGACAGTCTCTTTTTTGTTTGTTTGAAGCAATGGGTTTAGTAATTGGAGATAAAGTTCATCAAGAATTTTTGATTCCATCTTATCTCTTTAAATTACCGTTATGGCAAAAAAGATTATTTTTAGCATGCTTTTTTGGGGCAGAATTATCTTCACCTAAAACTGAGACTAAGCGAGGCTATAATTTTTATGGACCCGTATTATCTTTGAATAAATCTGAACAATTGAGATATAATTTGAAAATGTTTTTAGAACAGATTAAAGGTTTGTTATGTGAATTTGGTGTTAAATCTAATTTAATTAAAGAAAGGGAAGAATACACTGGAAAAAAAGGAAAAACCTTTAGATTAAGATTGCAGATCTCTTCTAAACCTGAAAATTTGATTAAGTTTTTTTCAGAAGTAGGTTATGAGTATAGTATTAAAAAAAGATATTTGGCTAATGTGACTATAGCTTTTTTAATTAAGAAAATTCAAATATGTAAAGAAAGGGAAGATTTTATTCAAATAGTTAAAGAATTAAAAGGAAAAGTTTCAAGAAAATCTATTTTTGAGAGATTAATTACTGAAAATGTAAATCAAAGATTTATAATTCGCTCTTTGTATGAATTAAGGAAAACTTCTTCAAGAGTTGCATTTAATTCTTTGAAATTTAATGATTTTTTAGAAAAAAGAACAGAAGGTTTAGGTAAAACTGGTCAATTATGGGCGAAGATTGTTGAAAAAGAAGAAATTGATTTTGATGATTATGTTTATGATTTTACTGTGGTGAATGAGCATCATAATTTTGTTGCTAATAATTTAGTAGTTTCAAATTGTGGAATTAATATGTTGGTTATAAATAAATCTCCAAAAGAGATAAAAGTCAATTTAAAAAATCTAGTTTCAGCTATTTATAAGAATGTTCCTTGTGGTGTTGGAAGTAAGGGTAAATTAAAATTAAATAATTCTCAATTAGATGAGGTTTTAGTTAGAGGACTTAATTGGGCTGTTGAAAATGGTTATGGTACTAAAGATGATATTAAACATACTGAAGAAAATGGTTGTATGGAAGATGCAGATTCTTCTTCTGTTTCAGAGATGGCTAAAAATAGGGGAAAACAACAATTAGGTACTTTAGGTGCAGGAAATCATTTTTTAGAAATACAAAATGTAGAAGAAATTTATGACGAAAAATTTGCAAAGAAGTGGGGGTTAGAAAGTAAAGATCAAACTACTTTAATGTTGCATTGTGGAAGTCGTGGACTTGGACATCAGGTTGCTTCAGATTATTTAAAAATTCATGAAAAATGTTTAGATAAATATAAAATAAAATTATTAGATATGCAATTAGCTTGTGCTCCTTTTGAGTCTAAAGAGGGGCAGGATTATTTTTCTGCTATGAAATGCGCTGTGAATTTTTCTTTTACAAATAGATTAGTTATGACTCAATGGATTAGGGATTCTTTTAAAGAAGTTTTCAAAGAAGATGTTGATATAAAAACTGTTTATGGTATTTGTCATAATATTGCTAAGATTGAAGAGATTAATGGTAGAAAGTTAATTGTACATAGAAAGGGAGCTACAAGAAGTTTTCCAGATTTACCTGTAATAATTGCAGGTTCAATGGGTACTTCAAGCTATTTATTGAAAGGAACTAAA
>DATDVT010000035.1:0-14162 GCA_035289905.1 Candidatus Nanoarchaeia archaeon | reverse complement strand
TGTTGTGTAAAATCCTATTTGTTTGAGATACACTCACATTTATAGCAAATCTTTTTCTCTTTCCAGCACTTAAAATTTTCTTCCATTTTGGTTTACAATTTATATAATCATAAGAAAATATAAACAAATTTTTTTCATATTTTAGAATCTCAGATATTTCTTCAATTTTCTTAAAACCTTTATTTGTTAAAACAATAGTTTCACCACCAAAACAAGTTAATCCACCCTCATCAGTAACAATTGCAGAAGCCTTTTCCATAGCAGGAACATAATCTGGAGAAGTCATTTTAGCTACTAAAACATCACCCTTCTCAATTTTATTTATTTCTTTCATATCTCTTACAATTTTAACTTTACCACCAGCAATGCCTGGAGAAGCACCTAAACCTTCTAAAAGAATTCCACCTAATTCTTTAGTTGTTTCTTCTTTAACAATTTTTTTTAGGGTAGTAACAGGCCTAGCTTGAACAATATACACCTTATTACCTTCAATAGCAAACTCCATATCCATAGCTCTTTTATAATGCTCATCTATCATTTGAGCTAATTCACCCAATCTTTTTATTTCTTTTTCATTTAATTTTTGTTCTTTACCTTTTTCTCCCAACTCTTTTTTAACGTTTTTTAACTCTTGTCTTACATACATCCATTCTTGTTTATTTACAGTCTTATGTTTTAATACTAAACTATTTTTATCTAAAATATAATTATCTGGAGTTACCTCACCAGCCACAACAGCATCACCTAATCCAAACGCTGCTTCAATAACAATCTCTGATTCATTATTTGTTGCAGGATTAACACTAAACATTACTCCAGCTTTTTCAGAATTAACCATTTTTTGAATGACTACTGCTATGTATACTTTCTCATGAGGAAAATTATTTTTGATTCTATAATAAATAGCTCTTGCTGTGTATAAAGAAGCCCAACACATCTGAACTGTTTTAATTAAACTATTATTACCTTTAATATTTAAAAAAGAAGCTTGTTGACCAGCAAATGATGCACTATTGTGAGTTACAATTCCACCAATACCTGCTGCAAAATTTTCAACTTCTGGAACAATAAAATCATAAACAAAGTCGTTATATTCAACTTCTTTAATTTCTCTAATTTGATCCCATTTTACTGAAGAATCTAAAATATCCAATTTGATATTATTTTTTTCTAATTTTCTTTGTAATAATCTATCCCCAAAATTACCAATTAAATTGCCTTTATTCCAAGGGGTTATTCCTTTTTGGAATCTTCCTTCTTTATTATACCAAATATACTTTTCTTCTTCTTTTTTTATTACTTCTGGTTCATAAAATGTTTTTTTACAATTCACACAAGAATATCTTTTTTTATTCTGATAATAACTTGTTTGCTCTAATTTATTCTCACAAATAGGACAATAACAAAATTCTACTAATTCCTTTGGAAGTTGATTCTCAATTTCTTCCCTTAACTTTCTTGATGCATTTTCAGTCAAATTAATATTATTTAAAAATTCAGGATGATTAGTCTTAACTGCATAATCTTTAACTAGCTTATTCAATCTTTGTAATTTATTAATTGATTCAAAACTCACTTTACTTTGATAGGTTACAAAAGAATAAGGTTGTACAAATAGATTATAAGCCCCCCTTAGCTCTCTTAAATGCCATTCAATTCTAAGCATTTCTAACAACTTAATAATTCCACTTATCAATAATTTAGACGTAGAACAATAACTAATATTCGTTGATTCTACACACCCATCCCCATCAAAACAACCTTTCAAAAATTCACCAATTAAACTTTCATTCCAACCAAATATAAATTCTGGAACTTTTTTAGTTCTACATATCTTTCCTTTACCAAACACCATCTGATCTGGTTCTCCAGCAACAGAATTTAAAAATCTTAATAAAGTTTTATTATAAATCCTTAAGCTATTTTTATTTATTTTCTGTTCATTATATAGCCCCAATTCTTTTGTATAACGGATTATACGATTCATTATATTCTTATCACTATTAGTAATGCTTATCTCATTAACACTATAAATAGAACCTTCAGCACAATAAACCCCCAAAAAATAAGCAAAATCTTTTTTTATTCTTAAATTTCTAAGCAATTTAGATTGAATCTTCCAATTTGTAGAATTATTTTTTATCATTAAAAATCCATTTTCTTCTACAATATCCTCTCCTGAAATATAATCTAAAACATCCACAGAAGCATTATTTAAATTTAATAAAGGCAATTGATTAATTGCAGGCAATTTTTCATCACCCTTTAGTTCTTTAATATTTTTAACTTCTTTTATAGTTAAATTATCTTCATCTAAAACCAACAAAGTATGAGTTGGAGAAACTATAATTTTTCTTCCAGTTTCAGTAATTATTTCATATAATCTTTCTTCATTTTTAACTTTATGTTTATATAAATTACTAACTTTACACCATTGAATTTTATGTTCTTTTATAGCAGGTATTTCAATTTCATAGCCTTCTCCTTCCCCCACTAATTCATAAATTTCTTCTATAGTTCTATAATAAACTCCGTTATTAATTTTTATTAAAATATACTCATTCTTAGAAATACTAGGCAAATCCTCAGCAGTTGCAGAACTTCTAACAGCCACAAAAGGTAAATCTCTTCCAGCTTTAATAATACTTAATGCATTTTTAGAGACCCCATGTAATTCTGAATCGACATTTAGATTATCATAAGCTTCAATTATCTCTTTTTTAATATCATCTAACATTTCTGTTTCTAAAATTAAATCTTGAATTTCTAGAGAGATAGCTTGTAATTCTTGAGTATTATTAATATCAACTTTAGATAATTTCTCCATAATTTTATTTTTTATCCCACTTTTTTCTATATATTTTTTGAAGGCTTGAGCTGTAACCACGAAACCTGGAGGGATAGGTAATTTATTATTGTACATCTCACCTAAAGAAGCGCCTTTACCCCCAGCAATAGCTACATCTTCATTAGTTAATTCTCTAAACCATTTTATATTTTCATCAACCACTTTTATTCAACATATTAAGAAAATTAAGAGTTATTAAATGTTTTCTCTATTGATCATTATTATGTAAAGTCATAAACAGAACTAACTAAACTATCAAATCTTGTATTTCTAATTCTACGTTTTTCTAAATCTTATAATTTTTTAATATGAAAATATAATTGTTTAAAAAATTTATTTATTTGTTCTAATAAATTAATCTCTTCTTTTGATAGTTTCATAGTACACAAAAGGCTAGATATTCTTAGAAATATTTTAAATTATAATTTCCTTTTAAGTCAAATTTTTGAGAAAAACTTTGTTTAGGAAAAAATATTTACATATCATGACTTAGAATTGTTCTATTTATTGCTTCTTTTGTTGCTAATTTTTCATTTGGTTTTTTAATTAAAGCTGCAGCTAACCTTTTGTAAGTTTCTATCTCCCTATTCTTTGGATTATAAAGAGATAATGGAATCCCTTGAGATAATGCTTGAAAAAATTCTTCATCATGATTTATTGACAAAACTATTGGTGTTTTTGATGCTTTTTCTACTATTTTTTTATCTAATTCAAATGACTTGTTATAGACTTTATTCAAAATAATTCCACTAACATTAATATTATTCTCTTTTGCTTTTTTTATTGCATACATTGTTGAAGCTAGAGAAGCATGATCTGGAGTAGTAATTGCAAATGTAAAATCTGAAGAATTTATTACTGTATCCATTTCTTCTCCAATAATAGGCGAACTATCTAAAATTATAAAATCATAATAAGACCTTAAGGATCTTATTCTTTGTTTAAAACCATTTAATGATTTTGTCTTCTTAATATGAGATGCTGCAATAAGATGAACTCCTGATTTATGTTCATATATAATATCATTTATTCCATATTTTCTTGAGTTAAAAATATCTTGTATTGTTCTATCTGGTTCTTGGTAACCAAAATGAAGTCCTACAGAAGGACAAGACAAACTTCCATCCACAATTAAAACATCTTTTTTAAATTCTTGTCTTAATATAGAAGCTAGATTTGTTGAAAATGTTGTTTTCCCAACCCCTCCCTTTAATGAGATTACACCTATTATCTTTGCCTTTTTCATCTCTTTTATTTTATATTAGGGTATTTCTTTATAAAGTTAATGTTCAGTGAATTGTTAGAAACATAAATTCCGAAGAGTATTTAAATAAGGAATTTCATAGATAGAGTTATGATAAAAAAAATTAAAAAAATATTATTTGAACCAGACATATTTTTTAGCAAATTAAAAGAAGATGGTGTAAAAAAATCAGCGATTTATTATTTGATTTTAAGTTTATTTACTACAATCCTTCTTGTTGTGCTATCTCTAGTTGCTTTTAATCAAAGATGGAATATTGGTTTAATGCAATATAAAGATGTTGTTGAGATTAGTATTGGCATGATATTCGTATTGGGTGTTTTAATTTATATTTTAGGATTTGCATTTAGTTTTGTTGGTGCTTATCTTTTACATTTATGGTTAAAATTATGGGGTGCAAATGTTGAATATTTTAAGACTTATCAACTATGTGCTTACTCTAGAACCCCTAATTTTTTATTAGGCTGGATTCCTTTTATTGGTTTATTGGCTAGTGTCTATAGATTAGTTTTGTTAATAATGGGTACTGAAAGAATACATAAATTACCCCATAAAAAAGCAATATACGCCTATGTAATACCTTTAATACTCTGGTTATTAGTTATGATAATTTTAGTTAGTGTGGTTTATAGTCTATATGGCCAAATTTAATCTTCTAATATTTTATTTATAAATTCTTTCCGCATATGTCCAGTACAATATACTCATTAAAACCCGAATAAATTATGGAATTTTTCTGTATTTGTTTACCTAAATTTTCTTCTTCTTGATTTAACATCTCTAAAAATTCTTCTTTAGTAAAAATATGATAATCTAATTGTATTAATTCTCTTCTTTTAATTGTCTCTAAACTAGGAATTATTTCTTTTGTTTGCGTAATAATCGCTATATCTAAATCTGATTTTTCTGTTGCTTTAGATTTTGCATAACTGCCAAAAACAATTAGAATGAAGAAAGGTGTTTCTTTTTGTAGACTTAGTTTAATTGTGTCTAAAAGCTTTTTGGGAAGCTTTGATTTCTCTATTTCTAGTTCATTAATTAGATTTAGGTAGGCTATTGTCAATGTAGAAAGATTTATGAAATATAAAGCTACATTTCCTATTAATTTTTTATTTAATATTTGTTTTTCTTGTAAATATTTTAAGGCTGTTTGAACTTGGTTATTTGATTTTTGCTTTGTTTTCTCTTTTATTTGTTTGAAGGTTAGTTCTTGGTTTAGATCTTTTTTGTATAGATTTAAGATATTTAATTGTTCTTTTAACATATTACCTCTTTTTAGGTATAATATTACCAATAATTAGGTAGTATTTAAATCTTACTATTCTTGATAAAATATAATGGTAAGTACTATGTATTAATCTGAAAGAATTAACCATTTCCATAAGATTAATGGTTTATAACCACTGTGTTTTACCATACTCTAATACTAACTATTACTGGAATTGTAACTCCATCTTCTGAAAGTATAAATGAATGAAAATATCTTGTGTTAACATTTGTATCTAAAGGAGGATCTACTTTAACCGGAAAGACTAGAAGTTCCTCTTGTTGCTGAGAATAAACTACTATTTTGAATTCATTTGCATCTGGAAATCCCCAGTCCTTTTTTACACATTGGTAATAATCTCCTTCGTTGCAAATAGATCCTCTAATAAAAGTATTTTGATAAGAATATAAATTTAAAAAATATTGCCAATTTATTCCTTCTAAGATTTCTCTTGTTCCTACTTCATAGATTGCTGGACAGGCTAAACTAGGATAAGTATAACTTTCTGGATTGAAAATATAACCTGGAATAGTAGGATCTATTGGTTTAAAATTAGGATCATAAAGTAGATTAAGAGGATCTAAAATATTACTTGAAGGACATGCTGAAATTATATCCCCCATCATCACTATTAATATATCTAAATTAAATGGATTCACTAAATTAGGATCTGAAGGAGTAACTGCTACGTAAGTTAATTTCTTGTTTTGAATATTTGGATTAAAGATTAGATTACTTTGCTGTAATAATTTAAGTTTATGTTCTCTAAATAAACTATTTTCATCCTCCCTAACTAAAAAAGTTTCTAAATTTCCTACTTTTAAAGTTCCTGCGTGTACAACTGGATCATCAATTAGAGTTATTATATCACTAATTTTTTCTAAATATTTAGTTACCCTGGTTTCTTCCCCCAATAGGGCAGGACTAAGATCTGTATCTGGTTCAATAGCAGGAGGTATAAATAAATCAGCAATTCCTGTATCAACATAAAATAAATTTACTTGTTCAGCAGATGGGGAAATAGGCGCAATTGATAACCCATTTTCATCAAAATCTACTAGTCCAATATTTGTTGAAAAATCTTTTAAGTCTACAAATAATTCTCCATTAGCTGCCGAACATATACCTGTATCAGTATCATAGCTACTTTTACTTACACAGGTTCCATCAGAAGATTTATATTGAACACTATACAAAAAAATAGGAGTTTTAACTAAAGTCCAAGTAACATCTTGTTTAAAATTATCTTCAACTATATTTAATAAAGTATTTGGATTTATCATTGGTTTTATTCCTGGCTTAAAAAATGTAAGAATTATAGTTAAATAAACAAAGAATATTGCAACTGCAATTACCCAATCTACATGCTCAGCAATACCTCTTTTATTCATTGTTTGATTTAATAAATCTCCTTATTTATTTTGAAAATAGACTCTTCCATTAAAAACTCCCTCTCCAATTTTTCATTATTTAAAAGAATCTTTGATGAAATAAGATTACTCTCAGATTTCAACATATATGATTCTTTCATCTCTTCATTTAAGTCAATAAGTTCAAGTTTACCTTCTTTGTTAAGTTTATTCAAAAAATTTATTTTTGTTATAATATTGTTCAACTCCTTTAATTATCACATGATTTTTCTCTATTTCTTTAATTAATAGATTAAATTTATTGTATTTACCTACTTTTATACTTAACTTTGAATCTATTAAACTAATTTCATCTTTAACTTTCTTGTCTGTACTATCAATATAAACATCAATATCACTATCAGGTTTTGATATTCCTTTGGCAAAAGACCCAAATAATATGGCTAGTTTAATTTTTTTATTTTTCTGGATTTTTTCTACTATTCCTCTTAAAATAGGATATTTTTTTAAGAGTTTATTTAGTTTATAATTTTCAGCAGAAAAGACATAATTCTTAGCCTCAATAGTTTTCTTTAAAAAATATGTTTTGTTTTTGCCCTCTTCTTTATAATCAACTACATTTTCTTTGGCTAGTTCCTTTATTTTCCTAAGGATAGTCATATGATTTACATTTAATTTTTGGGCAATTCCCCTAATATGATTCTTATTATTCAAAAGTTCATTTACTATTTCTAGCTTGTATTCTTTTTGTTCCATATGTAACTATTATGTTCCAGAGGTATTTAAATGTTTTGCCTTATTTTAAATAATTTGGAAACCGAAGATCTTAAAAATATTCGAATACCTAATTTTTTTATGAGGATTTTAAAAGCATTTGATAAAGAGGTTAATAATAAAAAATATTTTAGATATAGAATTAATCTGCCTAAGAAAATTATTGAAGAGAGTGGTTTATTAGAAAAAAAGTTAAAGGTTGTATTAGAGAAGGGGAAGATTATTATTGAAAAAATTAGTTAGCCTTATCAATAATTTTTTATAAATATAATAAAAATTCTCTAGTATCTACAAAATAGTTTGAGTATGCTTTTTTTAAGTCATTACTTGTATCTGCCCAGACTAAAACAATGTCATATTCTCTCATTTCTTGATTTCTTTTTTCAGCTTTAGGTCTATTTTTGTTTTACTAAATCCTTTTGATTTTGTCCAAAGAATATATATATTCATTTATATGTATATTTAAACTCTATTGTTTTGCGCGGATTATATAAATAGTATTATTATAATAAAATACAGTTTTAATTGATTTTAAGCATATTATAATTTTTATTGTAATATTTTAGTTGTTTTGCGCGGTAAAATCGAATACCGAAAAATTTACGTATTTCGAATACATAAAGAAAAAAAAATATATGTTCAAAGGATAATATTAAGAGGTTATATAACCACTAAATTAAAAAAGAAACAAAGATATTTCTGTAAATATTGCAAAAGAGAATTTATAGAAAAAGATGCATTTCGTATAATTAGGAATATACTTGAGAAAATAACTTGTGTCTTAGCCTTATTTTAGATATAACTAGATTCTAAACAGACTTGTTGAACAGTACTTCCTTGAGTATAACACCCTAGTATGTCTGGAACTTTTGCTACATAGATCCGATCTTCATCTTGTTCTATAAGTACTAAATAATTATATTTCATAGTTAAAAATTAAATTGACTTCTTCATAAAAATATCTTTTTTCAACCATTTTAAAGGTATCAGTAATAATAAAATTGCTGCTGCTTCAGGTTTTGCAAATATTCCTGTTACTGTAGCCATAGTTAGATAACCAACAATCGACATAATTAATGCGTGTTTTACTCCAGCCTTAAATTTATTTTCTGAAAATTTACCTATCATTAGTCCTGCAAAAACACCCTGAACAAAGATAGTACCAATAAAAACACCTTGAAGATCTAAAGGCTCTTTAACCCCTGTACCAACTGAAACACTCCCCCCAAGACCCTGCATAATATCTCCACTAATTGCTCCAAGTTTTGGAATTAAGTAAACTTGTAAAACTAACATAATAATAATAAATACAAAGAAAATTATGTAACCTTGAACTATTTGACTGTAAGCCCCAGCTTTTTGTTCTTCTTTTACCTTTTTAATCTCTAAAACAGACTGTGAAACTGCTTGTAAGATTGCAGCCATATCACCACCTGATTTTTCAGCTTGAATTACAATAGCTACAGACCTAGCAATTACTGGGTTTTTTGTGTCATCTGCAAATATTCTTAATGCATCATTCAATGGATAACCCCAATCAATTTGATTAGATAATTTTTGCACATATGGGGTTAACGCACCATAATCTACATCTGCAACTTGTTGAATTGCTTTGGGAATTGAAACACCTGAACGTACATTTTCAACTAAATTTCTCACAAATTCTAAGAATTTTAGTTCTAATTCCTTTTGCCTTTTTGTTTCATCCATAAAATCTAATAAGAACGTTGATCCACCAACCATAACTGCAATTACAATTATTGGATTGAAGTACCAACCCTTAGGACCAATAGGAGAAGTAAAACTAAAGAATAGAATAAAGTCTAATAAAAGTATAAATACCCCCCCTCCAAGACTTATATAATTCTTTTGTTTTAACTCTATATCCATTTTACATACCCTTTCCAGATGCATTTAAAAACATCATAAATACTACGTTTAATACTGGCAAGACTACTATAACAGCTATCCAACCAATAACTTTTATACTCATTCCACCTAGACTTCCACCAACTACATTTAGAATAGCTAGCGAAACCATCATTAGTAATGGTGCTGCAATTAAGATTGAAATATATACCTCTGAATATGTAGCTAACGCTTGAACCTGTTTTTCTCTATCTAGTTTATATGTATTCAAGGCCTCTTCAGATTTTTCGTTTAGATATGCTTTAAGATCTCCCCCTGTTTCTACAGTTGAAACCATTCCATTTAGAACTTCTTTAAATTCTTTGGATGGGGTTGTGTCAGCCACTGATCTTAGTGAAGTTGATAGATTATAACCAAATAGATTAACATAATTCAAAACAGTTTTAATCTCTTTTTTTAATTCAGGATAATCATCTGAATCTGCTAATAGCTCAAAAATAGAAATAGGATTTGCACCTGAACCAGCTACTGCACTCATATGAACCAATGCAAAAGGCAATTCATTTTTAATATTTTTTTGTCGTTCACTTAAGAGACTATAAGGGTATAAATAAAAGGACATACCTGTAATAATTGTTCCTAAAAAAGTTAGAGGGATTACCCAAATAGGAGAATATTCAAAAAAAAACATAAAGATTAATGATAAAATTAAAGAGGCTGGAAAGGATAATACTGTACAAAACAAAAGTAAGCTTAAATAAGAAGTAGATAACATTGGCATGTTTACCTTTAAGAATTGATCAAATAACGGTTTAACTAGATTAGGATGATTTTTTCTTAAATTATCAGCGTACTTTTTTGCATATTTATTTGCTAAAGAAGTGTATTCATTTGGTTTATATAAAGTGTAATCCTCTTTTTTTAGAGTTATATTCTTTTTCTTCTTTTTTTCTAAGAAAAGTTTTATTTCTTCTTTTTTTACCCCTAACTTTTTCATTTGTGCTTTTTTTTGTTCTTTAGTCAGAGGTCTTATAATTTGTACTGAAGATGGCGCTGGATTGGGTACAGTCATTTTACTCCAAATCTATCAAGAACAGCTTTAGGAGATTTATAGTATTCATGTATTATTTTTTGTACTTCCTGAAATCCAATAATTCCTTTTTGATATAATACATTGATTAAGATTGATCTTCTTTTTAGATCTACTAAAAGTTGTTCTGGTGTTAAACCGAAATGAATACCAATATTATGAAAAACATAGCTTCTCGGATTAAATCTAAATGTATCTGTAACTGGATCCCATGAAAATACAGGATTTATTGTTTGGCCTTGTAGTTTTTCTTTTACTTCAATGATTTCATCTACATGACTTACTCTTCTTACTTCTTTTCCCTTTACTCTTGTTTGTGACATCACTACAACTGTAGACACACTCATAATTAAAGATCCTGAAAGACTAATTGGTGGGGTTTGTAATCTTCTAATCATTGTTTCTACATTTTCTGCGTGCATAGTTGCCATAGAAGGATGACCCGAAGCCATTGCTTGAAATAATACATATGCTTCTTTACCCCTAATCTCTCCAACAATAATATAATCAGGTCTCTGTCTAAATGATGCTTTTAGTAAATCGAATAATGAAACTTCACCATATTTTTGACCAGTGATATTTGCTAAGCCTACACCCGCTCTAGCAACACTAGGCAACCAGTTTTCATGCTCTAAAGATAATTCTCTAGTATCTTCTATACTCACAATTCTTGCTTGAGCTGGAATAAAAAATGCTGCACAGTTTAGGAAAGATGTTTTACCTGAACCTGTTCCTCCAACTATCATTACTGAGTTCTCATATTCAATAACCATCCAAAGATAAGCTAATATTTCTGCACTTAGAGTTCTTTTTTGCATTAATTGTAAAGGTGACCAAGGTGTTTTTACGAACTTTCTGACAGTGTCAAACATATTAATAGGCTTATTTCCAGCAATGTAAAATTTATTAGGCGTTAATTCTATATCATAAACCGGAGATTTATTCTTTTTGATTTCTACTTCTTTAACTGCTATGAACTCTTGATTAAAATTTAATAAAGTGATAAGATAATCTAGTTGAATTTTTGCTTCTGGAGATAAAGAATTTCTTTTAATTATAAAAAAGTTTAATATCTTTTTATATAAATTCTTTGAATAAGTAGATTGATCTAAAGAACTCCATGAAACCTTTATTTCCTTAGATATTTGATAAAATAAAAAATTAGTTTTCTTTATTAAACTAATAACTGGTTGACTTGGATAACGACCTGAGTTTCTATAGGATTTATAAGATTCTTGCCTAGAGGCTATTCTTTTTGTTAAATCTTTTTTCTTTTGTTTATCTTTTATTTTTACTAGATTAAAAAACTGTAATTCATAAGGCGAAGGAATCACTACTCGATATAAACCTTCTTCTTTTCTAATTATTGAAAAAACAGAAAGCCTTGCTAGAGCATATGTGAGTTGTTTTGCTAGTTCTTTAGATGCAGTTTTATAGCTAACTGATGCATGGACAGTTCCATCTGCATCAAATAAACCTGCTAAGAAAGATGCAATAATCTTATTATTAGATCTAAAAATTATTTTTGGAATTTCAACAATTTTGGATTTGTTTCCTATAGGTATATCAAAGATTTTATTAAAATATAAAGGAAGTATTTTGTTACAAACATAAGTTCTATTACCTGAGTAATAAGAGTTTGATTTTCCAAATAAATTGGCTAAAAGAGGTTTTATTTGTTTTTTAAGAGAATTATAACAAGAAATATCAATTGCGTGTTTACTTAAATGTCCATCTCCAACGATTAGACCAGATATATAGGCTAAATCTTCAGTTAGTTTATTAGGTAATTTTATAGATTTTGGATTTGTTTTTGTTCCTCCTCCATAAATTGAAAAAGATAAATTATCCAGATGATCTAAGTTAAAATCGTCTTCTTTGCATAATTCTAATAAATTTTTAGAGGAAATTGCTCTATTTTTAGTTAAAATTTCATAATGATAAAAATTATCAACATTATATTTTTTTGATAAGAATTTTCTATTTATTTTACCATCTATAGAATATTTACTAAGTATTTTTGAAACTAATTTTTTTATTTGAGTATTTGGAATTACATATATTTTTTCATTTAATGTATCTTCTAAGAATTGTTTTAAACTAATCTTTTGTTCTTCTGTTTTGCAATGGAGAGTGATAGGCATAGGAATCAAATCGCCTCTTCTAAGCTCTTTTGCTTTTTTAGTTATAAGAGAGTTCTCTCCAATTATATGAAATAAATGATCTAAAGTAACTTCTAAATCATTCCCATCATCTAAAGAAATTTTAACTAACTCTTTTGGAGGTTTAATTTTTATTATTGTTTTTACTAAGGATTTTTCTTGTTCTAAAGTATTTTCATTTACCCCAATGCAGTATTTATCTTTTAAAAAAACAATCTCGTTACCTTTTTCTTCTTTTGAACCAAATTGTTTTTTTGCTTTATTAAAAAATTTCTGAATATCAATTAAATCCCCATTGTATAATTGAAGATAACCCTCTTTAAAACAGAAAGTAGGCCCCTTGGATGTAATATCTTTGGTATAAGATGCGTTTATACGACTTCCATCTGGAAGACTACCATCTAATAACGGTTCAGCATAAGAAATATATTTACCACATTTCTGCGCTATTTTTTCTACAAAGGAAGCCATCTTATGTACATCTGTATAAATTAAATTTGTTCTAATATTTCTATATTTTCTGTGAACAACATACACTGGAGAGTTTACACCATTACATTCTATATCCTCTATATGATAATCATTCATCATTGGTTCTAATTCATTTAATCCAACGAAATCTCTATAGATGTAATACATTATCTTTAAAAATGAATTTAAAGTCACTTTTATAGATAACTCTGCTAGTAAAATTTTAATATTTTTTTCTAGATAAAGAATTAAAACATCTGGATCAGATACTGAAATAAAACTTAAATTAATTATTTCTCTTATTCCATCTTCTAGGGTTTCTAAAAGATTTTTTTCTGGTAAAGACATTTCTGGTTCTTCTACCTTATAGAATAATTCTGTATTTTCTTTATCCCAATAGATACGAGCATATGCGTAAGGCTCAATTAAAGGATATCTTACATCAATTTTAGTAGGATCATCATCAGGAGGTAATGCTGGAATTCCAGATTGTGGTTTAAAACTAAAGATTGGTTTTTCTTGCTGTACAATTTGTTGAACATTTGTTTTAATTAATAGTGGTACTTTTGGTGGTAAAGGGGTTGTTTGATTAATTATAAGAAAATTTGCTATATCCATTTTTTTTACCAGCTTTTGTTTTATTAATAGAATTTTATTTATAAATATGTTGTTTTATCTCTATCCTAAACAGTTCTAAATCCTACCCAATAAGTTATTGGTAAGGATTCTCCCATAAATCTCTAACTTAATTATTGTAGCAGATTTTCAGAATAAATCCAAATTTTCTTTTTAAACCTCCAATACTTGCTTCAACTATCGATCTTCGATTATATCTTTTCTTTCTCTCCACAAAATCCACATTTAACAGAAATATTTATTTAACATTTTTTCCATTTTTTAATTAACTTTAAAAAGATAACTTATATTTTAGATTTATGAATAAGAAAGGTAGTTTTGGAATATTTATTACTATTACTACAGTTGTTTGTTTCTTTATTGGTTATGTTATGTGGCCTATTAATACTATAAAAATAATAAATCCAATAG
>DATDVT010000034.1:0-20898 GCA_035289905.1 Candidatus Nanoarchaeia archaeon | reverse complement strand
TATATAATTGTTCTTGTGGTTTAAGTTTAGATAGAGATGTTAATGCAGCTAAGAATATAGTTAATTATGGAAGGTTAGGAATTAGCCTTAATGGAGAAGAAACCAATACTCAATCAAATGAGCAAATATCTTCTATGAAGTCAGAAGCCCATCATTTCAATGGTGGGTGATTCACGACAAGTAATTAGAAAAACTTTATTTACCTTCTTTTTATATTTAATTCAAATGGTCATATTTAAAAAAGCACAAAAACCTGGTGAACACGAAATAATTAAAGAAGGTTTAGACAATGTTATGCACGTTAATTATCTAAATTATCCCGCAATCCCTTCTATAGAAGATAATACATTAATTATGGCAAATATAATTGAAAAACTAGCTCAAACTCAAAACGTTTCAAGAATTATTTTTCATCAAAAAAGAAAATATGAGTATACAAATTTACAAACAACGATGCTTAATGAAATTGCTCAAATTTATAATGTATTCATAAAACAAAAAAAAATTTTAGTACAAGCAGCCCTAGGGTATTATGGTGAACATTCAAACTTTCAAAGAAATCTTCAAAATCTACAATATATAATCTTAAATCTATTAAAAACAGATCCATTAGGAGCCTATGTAGAAGTAAAAAGGCTATTAAGAGAAGAAAAGATAAATATAAAAAATTTTACTGAAGATTATAAACATTACACCAAAACATATATAGAATTACTCGTAGAATTAGAAAATATTCTAGAAAATACCTTAATAATTAGATATACAAAAGAGGAGTTAGCTGGCTACTCTTTAGGTGATAGATCATTATATAAAAAAATTCTTTCACCAGTTATTTCCCCAGACTTTTTATATACAAGATTACAAACAGAACCACCAATTGAAGGAGAAGAGATAGATGCATATCAACTTACAAAAAATACTCATGTTCAAATCTTTAACACAAAAGACACAATTAAACCACTCTATCACTTAATACCTCCAGAATTTCAACTAACAGAAGAAAAATATGAACTCATAGAGCTAGCAAAAAAAGTCTTAGCAGAACATAAACCAAGAAGCGAAGAATTCATTGAACCTGAAAAAATGAGAGAAAATTTCTTTAATATAGGCAGAGATTTACTTTTAGAATTAGCAGCTCATAAAAACATAGATCTAGACTTTCAAGAATTAAATGAATTAACAGAAATTTTAATTAGAGCTACAGTTGGATTTGGTTTTATAGAAACATTACTTCAAGATGAAAATATACAAGATATCTCAATTAACAGCCCTGCAGGTTCAACACCTATTTTCGTAGTTCATGGTACTCATGATGAATGTGTAACTAATTTAATTCCTTCCCCTGAAGACGTAGAATCCTGGGCATCTAAATTTAGATTAGTCTCAGCTCGCCCACTAGATGAAGCAAACCCCATCCTAGATACTGAATTAGTTTTACCTCAAGCAAGAGCAAGGGTTGCAATAATCGCAAAACCATTAAACCCAACAGGCATTGCATTCTCAATTAGACGTCACAGAGACAAACCTTGGACTCTACCTTTGTTCATAAAAGCAAAAATGCTTACTCCTCTAGCAGCAGGACTTTTAAGTTTTATAATTGAAGGTGCAAGAACAATACTAATTGCAGGCACTAGAGGTTCAGGAAAAAGTTCACTTTTGGGCTCAGCACTAGTAGAAATCTCTAGAAAGCATAGAATAATTTCAGTTGAAGACACCCTTGAGCTTCCTACTGAACAGTTACGACAATTAGGCTATAATATTCAACAAATGAAAGTAAGAAGTGCTTTAGCAAGAAGTGGTTCTGAAACTTCTGCTGATGAAGGAATTAGAACTTCATTAAGAATGGGTGATTCATCTCTAATTGTAGGAGAGATTAGAAGTTCAATTCGTGGAAATGAAGAAGTATTGATTATAGAAAATGGTATGACCAGAAGAATACAAATAAAAGATTTAGAAAATAAAGATTTAAAAAATATTTACATACCTTCTATAGATTTTGACTTAAAATACAAATTAAAAAAATTAAAAGGATTTATAAAACATCCGAAAAGAGTAGAATTATTAGAAATTACAACTAAAACAGGCAGAAAGATTTGTGTTACTCCAGATCATAGTTTATTCACACATAAGGATTTTAAGATTGTACCTATAGAGTGTCAGATTCTAAAAAAAGGCAATAAAATTATAATTCCAGAAAAGCTTCCTTCAGAATATAATGATATAAAATCAATAAATTTATTGGATTTATTTAAAAACGAAGAGTGCAGGATATTAAATTACAAAGTAGATTTAAAACAATTAGGATGGAAAAATACAAGCAAAGTATACAATTGTACTAATGATATTTATCAATATTTAAGAAAAAAAATACAACAGACAAATTTACCTTTAAATGATTATCTAAACTTAATGAAAAAAACAAATAGTTTAATAGATCTAGAAAAAATAGCAATTAAAAATAAAACCAGTAAAACCCTACCAGCAGAAATTAAAATTACACCCGACTTCTGCAGATTTTTAGGGTATTATACTTCTGAGGGGTATACATCTAAAAGGAACTATGTTATTTTTTTAAATAACGATAAAATAATTATAGAAGATATAACAGAGTTATCCAAACAATTATTTAATATAACCCCCTATATTAGAATAACAAAAGGATTAGGAAGATCTACACAAATTGTTCTAAAAAATAAGATATTAGGATTATTATTAAAAAATTTAGGATGCGGTAAGATATCTACTGAAAAAAGAATACCTTCTTTTTTATTTGGTTTATCAGAAGATAAAATCTACGAATTTTTAAAAGGATACTTTGATGGAGATGGGTATCAAACATCCAATATTTCTTCAGGCAATAGGATATCTTGTAGCACAGTCTCTAAAGGATTAGCTAATGATTTATTATATTTATTTTTAAACTTAGGTATCGTAGCAAAAGTTTCAAATAAAACACTAAGAGGTATAGGAAAACATGAAAGCTATCTCTTAGAATTTAAAGAAAGAAAATACGTTGATTTATTTCTTAAAAAAATTGAATTTAAAAAGTATAATAAAAAATTAATTAATAGAAATGTATCACATAGTAAAACAAATACTATTAATTATGATATAAATATTTTAGAAAAAAACTTAAAACTAAAAAGAAAATTTAGGCATTTAAGAAAATATTCCTCTTGTGGAAAAGATTATTTAAAACAAGTAGTAGACGAAACATCAAATGCAAGTAATTTAATAAAAACTTTTGTAAATGGAGAATTCTTTTTAGATGAAATAAAAACAATTAAAGAAATAAAATTAAACAAAGGAGAATATGTATATGATTTATCTGTAGAACCAGGTCAAAATTTCATAGGAGGATTTGGAGGAATAATGTTGCATAATACAGAAGCTGTCGCCCTCTACGAAGCAATGAGGGTAGGTGCTCTAGCAAATGTAGTTGCAGGAACAATTCATGGAGATTCCCCTTATGGAGTATTTGATAGAGTAGTAAATGATTTAGGTGTTCCAAAAACCTCTTTTAAAGCAACAGATTTAATTATCGTTTGTAACCCAATAAAATCTGCAGATGGTTTACACAGATTTAGGAGAATAATTCAAATAACTGAAGTTAGAAAAGAATGGGAAACAGATCCAATTGCAGAGGGTGGCTTTGTAGATCTATTAAAATATGATGCTAAAACAGATGAACTAAAACCAACAAACGAATTAATAAATGGCGACTCTTATATAATAAAAGCAATAGGTGGCCAAATAAAAGAATGGGCTGGAAGCTGGGATGCAATCTGGGAAAACATAGAGCTAAGAACTAAAATAAAAAAAACAATTGTAGAATATTCAGAAAAAACAAATATCCCAGATCTTTTAGAAGCGCCAACAACTATATTCATGAATGATGAATTTCATAGAATTTCAGAAAAAATAAAAGAGCAAACAGGAGCATTAGATTCAAAAAAAATATTTTTTGATTGGGAAGAATCATTAAAAAGATATATTAAAAGAAACTATATATTTTATTAAAAATGCCAAAAAAAGAAGTAGATGAAATATTAAGTAAATATAGAAAACGCCTAGAAAAACATATAGATATTGACACCTTAGGCGAAGTAGAATCAACCAATATAAGTGAATTTTCTCAAGAATATACAACCTTTAGAGAAGAATGGCTATCAAAAAGTACAACAACATATGAAAATTTTTGTAATACAGCTGAAAAAATATTTCCATTAAAACCAGCATCAAAAGATGAAATAGAATTATCTAAAGCAATAAAAACTGCACATTTACAAATAACCCCAAGTGGAGCAGTAAGTTTTGCAGCCCTAATTGGTGGATTATTTGTAATTCTTGGTTTATTAATTGCAGGTTTAGATTATGGATTAACACCCGATCAAGGAATTGCAGGTATAGGAATATTTCTACCCCTGTTATTCATAACATTTGGTTTAATTGCATTAAAAATATTTGCTAAATATCCCACCTACCTAGCAACAAAATGGAGATTAAAAGCATCTAATCAAATGGTTTTATGTATTTTATATGTAGTCATGTACATGCGCCATACATCAAATTTAGAACATGCAATAAAATTCTCAGCACAACATATAGATGCCCCGCTATCTTTAGATTTAATGCGTATTTTCTGGAATATTGAAACAAGTAAATTTTCAAATATTAAAGATTCTTTAAATGATTATCTAGAATTTTGGAGAGAGTATAATCTTGATTTTGTAACCTCTTTTCATCTAATCCAATCCTCTTTGTATGAACCAACAGAATCAAGAAGAATAGATCTTTTAGATAAATCCCTAAATGTTATCCTTGAAGGAACCTATGAAAAAATGCTTAATTTTGCACATATATTAAGAAATCCTATAACCACACTACACATGTTAGGAGTAATTTTACCAATTTTAGGTTTAGTTATGTTCCCATTAATAGGCTCTTTCTTAGGGGGCTTAGTAAAATGGTATCATCTAGCATTTTTATATAATCTAGTTCTGCCTATTATTGTTTTTGGATATGGTACATCAATCCTTTCAAAAAGACCAACCGGTTATGGAGAATCAAAAGTATTACAAAAACAACTAGAAGAAAGATTTAATCCACTAGGAATATCAATTTTTCTAGCATTATTTCTATTCTTTATAGGTTTAATTCCAATTATCCTACACACACTTAGTCCAGGTCTAGATTATGAACTTCCATACATAGGACTAGTCTTAAATTATGTATCTGTTGGTACATTAGAAACAACCTTTTATGGTCCTTTTGGTCTAGGTGCTTTAATTTTAAGTTTTTTTATTCCATTTGGTATCGCTACAGCAATCGGATTTTATTATAAAACAAGAAGTAAAGGTTTTATAGAATTAAGAGAAGAAACAAAAAAATTAGAAAAAGAATTTAGTGCTGCTTTATTCCAATTAGGTAATCGTATTGCAGATGGAATTCCAGTTGAAATGGCATTCTCAAGAATAGCAGAAAATATGCAAGGTACACCAACTGGAGATTTTTTCAGAACAATTGATATAAATATTAGAACATTAGGCATTAGTGTAAGAGAAGCAATCTTTAGCCCAGAAATAGGTGCAATAAACAAATATCCCTCTTCTCTAATTGAAAGTTCAATGGAAGTCTTATTAGAATCATCAAAAAAATCCCCACAAATCGCTGCAAGATCCATGATATCAATCTCAAATTACGTAGATAGAATCTATCAAGTAAATCAAAGACTGCAAGATTTATTAGCTGAAATAACATCTTCAATGAAATCTCAAATTAGTTTTTTAACACCGGCAATTGCAGGAATAGTTGTAGGAATCTCTACAATGGTTGTGACTATCATAGTTCAATTAAATCAAAGTATTACAGAAATGGCTGGACAAGGCTTTGAAACAGAAGAGCTAGCTACATCACAACTATCAACAATTAGCTCGATCTTTAGTGTAGAAGGTGTTATTCCATCCTTTTATTTTCAATTAGTTGTTGGTATCTATGTAGTACAAATCGGTTTAATTTTAATTATTTTATATAATTCAATTGAAAACGGTGCAGATGAAATAAACAAGAGTCATTTAATCGGAAAATTATTAAAAAGATCAACAATAACCTATATTTTAATTGCAGGAATAACAACCGTTTTATTTAGTATGCTAGCAGCAAATATTGGGGGAGGCCTGATTTCATAAATTTTATAAAAATCAAAAACAAATTAAAAAATGATGAATAAAAAAGGTGAAATAAACGAAGTTTATAAAAAAATAATAATTTTTAGTCTAGGATTAATTATCTTATTTACTCTAAGTATCATCTTTTACAAGATAATTAAAGGAGGATTAGGATGAAAAAAGGAGCAGGTATTGCAGTAAGTGCCTTAGTAGTTGGAGTAATTGCTCTCTTAACATTTGGAGTTATTTTTTTAATAAATCAAAATGCAGCAAACGAAATAAAATCTGCATCGGAAAGATCAAAAATAGAATTTTGGGTAAATTCAAAAGCAGATATTAAAACCAGTTCATTTACGTCTGATTATCCTGAAACAGACACATTATACAGAGAACCAATCAAAATAACTAAAGAATCGCAATTCAAAGTAGATAGTAAAACAGGAGTCTCTCCAGCTTCTGAATTAATTGTTAATGCAATGTACGATTGTTGGTCTGCCTTTGGAAGTGGAAAAATTGATTTTCTAAAATATTCTAAATTAGGAGCAAAACCATTTTGTTTTTCTTGTGCACAAATAGTTTTCTCTGATGAATTCAAGAACGCAACAAAGCCTTATGTTATCCAAGACTATGGTTATTACTTAACTTATGGTCATCCAGCTACATCTTCCAAGAGTTTTATAGAATTAATTTATAATTTAAAAGATAATCAATTAGAAAAACAAGAACTAATTATTAAAGAAGATTTAAGAATAATATTTATAGCAACTACAAGCACATCAGGTAAAACAGCTACACAATTCCTTGAAAACATAGATTCCTTAAGTTATGCCAAATATATGATTGGGGGAATACCAGCCTTAATTATCAAAACAGCAGCTGCTAACCAATATACTATACAATTACTTTCAGAAAAAGAGATGAGGATCATATGCACAGGATAAAAAAAGGGGATATTGAAATTAGTTTTGTAATTAAATTATTAGTTGGATTAATAGTTTTATTAGTTTTAGTTTTGATAATTTGGAAAGAAAAAGATAAAGCATATGATATCTTAAAATTCTTTAAAAATACTTTGAGGTTTAACTAATGACTGAAGAAGGAACAAAAAAAGTAGTATATCTCTTAATAGCTATAGCTATTTTAATTTTAGCAATTTTATTAATCTATAAACTTCCAGCATTAGATAAAGCCTTTAGAGATTTATTTAAATTAGAAGGACCAGCATCTTTTATTGAAAACAAAAGTGAAATATTATACCAATTTTATGAAGATTACAAAACTTGTAAATTATCCCCTACAGACAATTGTATTTGTGATATTAATTTAGAAACAATTCCTAATCATGTAATTAGATTAACAAATAATGGGATAGGAAAAACAGAATTTATTATGGTAGAAGGTTCTGTTGATATAATTAGTGATAAACCAACAAGTAAAGAACCAACTGGAGGATTTAGAACTGGATCTAAAACACTAGATTCCAATCAAAAAGAAAGTTTTACTAATCCTTATGTAGAGAATGATAATCTTTACTTTGTTAAAACTACAGAATCTGGTTTTTTTCAATTTGGAACCTATCAAGAAATAGAAGAAGCTGAAAAAAAGCAAACAATAACTTTCAATAATGCTTTTCCATTATCTGAAATTTACATTACTAAAGAAAATAGAGAGATATATGCTTACCTAAAACAAGAAAATAAACAAGAAATTAAGCCACCTTATTTTATATATAAAGAAGGACACAAAATGGAGTTCTTTACTTATAATGATGCCACACCCCTTTCAAATATTAAAAAATGTGAAATGCCTACAAAATTAAGACCACCTCTATTAGAATTTGACAAATTAATATCAATGATTAAAAGCTGTACTCCAACAATTAACGTCCAAAATATGTTCTCTCAAGAAATTAGAGTTTTCTTGCCAGGAAAACTAGAATCTGAAGAATTAATTTATGATATTGGAGATGAAAAAGCAATTAATCTAAAGTGTACTTTAGATTCTCTAGGAAAAAGCTCATGGTCTATTGTAAAAAACTATAGGATAAGAGAATCTGATGTAATTGGACAACTCGGCTCTTCTTTCATTTTAGAAGAATCAAGTACTAATTATCCAAACCCCCTAGAAAGAAAAACCTGTAATGAAGGCTACGCTTACTTACAAAAATCTGATTATTATCCTATAATTTTAAAAGGACACGAGCCAATAATATATAAAAACGGGCTTCTATCCCCAATGTATGATATGGAATTACCAAAATCAACAATTCCTATTCAAAAGGTGTTAGAATTAGAAACAAAAATTTCGAAAGGAGAGAAACTAAACCTTGAAGATTCCAATTACTTTTACAAAGAGCAAACAAAAAGATATATAGTTGGCATATATTACTCTTTAGAATCAGGAAGAGGTTCTTGGAATTCCTTCCCCAAAAAATATAAAACAGAATTAGATCAATCAAATAATATCCTTATACTTTACCAAGACTTAATGCCAGAATACCAAGGAGAAAAAATTGGAATGATAGAAAAATCTATAATTCTAAACCAAGATCAAGAAGCACAACTAAATAATCTAATACAAAAATTAAATCAAATGTCTTTTACAGATGCATTAACTTACCTAAAAACAATAGAAATAGAAGAAAAAAATACATTTCCAAAATTAATTTTAGGTAATCCATATCTTCCTTTTGATATAGTACAAGAAACAATATCTCAAGCACAAACAAAAACCACTGAAAAACCAACATATTGCAATGAATATAAACCAATATCGTTTCCAGATTATTCTATAAAATATAGTGCAAATACATTCATGCTATATGAAAAAGATCAATTAAAAAAATCAGAATTAATTTCTATAAATCTATGTCAACAAACAAGTTTAAATGATAAAGAAACCATTCCTCCATTTGAAGATCAACTAATATACTTACCAGCATTCACAGTTGAAGAAAAGGTTTCAATACAATTAATTTCTTATCCTAAAAATTATGTTTGTCTCTACGCATTAACTAGCGATCAATTAAAAGAAATAGACATTAAACATAGAGAAAAACAAGCAGAAAACATTGTTAAAAACATAGTTTTGTAATAATAACCTTTATTAAGAAAAACTAATTAAATTTAAAAGAGGTGTTTGTAATGAATAAAAAAGGTCAAAGTTTATCCATGAATACAGTTATCATAGCTATTCTAGTTATAATTGTTCTAGTTGTCATTGTTGCCTTCTTTGTAGGAGGTACAAGTTCTGTAGTTTCTAGAATAAAAGCAATATTTATAGGTTCTGCAGGAAGTAATTTAGTAGAAGCTAAAAATTTCTGTGAAGGTTACTGTGATTCAGCCTCGCAATTAACCCCTGAAGAACAAAGAGTATCACCATATTGTACTAAATATCAAACAGTAGATATCGATGGAGATGGTAGTGCAGAAAAGTCAACCAAAGCAGATACAAAAGGAAAAGCATTGCATTTCTATTGTAGTGCAGTTCATAAAACTGGAACAGGAGCATCTGTAGATACTCTAGATGCAGTCGATGGTAATTTCGATAGCACTGATCACAAAGGTATCAACCATCTAGGTGTTATTTGTCCAGGTGTAACTTGTAAATAATTTTTTTCAATTATGAAAAACAAAAAAGGAGTGGAATTAACCCTATCCACAGTAATAGTAACTATAATTATTTTAATTGTTCTCGCAATTGCAATTATTTTTATTATAAAATATGGTGGCAGTCTAAGTGCAGCATATAATGATCTAATTAACAATACCATAACAGCTACACCTAAAGAAATTAAAATTGGTTAAATTTTATAAACTACCGCTTCTCTTATTTTACAATGAGATCAAAAAAAGGGATGGATACTATTTGGAGTTTTTTAACTGGTTTAGTTATTGCAATAGTAGTTACAATAGTTCTAGTTAGCTGGCTTAGAAGTTGTACTAAACTTTCAGAATGTGAAAATCTACCTTATTGGGAAGGTCTAACTAAAGAATTAATCTCCCTAGACAATGGAAAAATCTCTGAATCTAATTATTTTTTCATCAATAATAATTGCAAACTAACTTCTTTTATATATAGTCAAGGTATGAATATACATCCAGAATCATTACCCAGTTTAGAAAAGCCATCTATCTGTTTATGTAAATCAATTGAAGAGAATACTTGTCTTTTTGATAGAAACCGTTGTTTTATTTTTAAAAATATTAAAGGTATAAATACTCAACAATTCACAACAAAAGATTATGGAGAAACCATTTCATTAAAATTATCAAGAAAAGATGATCAACTTACAATAGTTCCAGAGGGTACAACAATAACAACCAAAGACTACACCATCCCCGTAACAGTCAAAGATAACCTTTCACTAGAATCGGTTTCTTTAATTATTGAATCCTCAGAAATCATAAAAGAACCAGAGGCTTATATCTCCCCAGCAAACTGTATACAAACAGGATTAATAAATCTAGACCAAAAACAAATATGTTTCAAAATAGATAAAATAACATCAGAATTAGATGCAAATATTGAACTTTCGCCGTTATCAATAAAAAGATTGTCCTTAATATTTACAACTAAAGAGATTGGAACTGACAAAATTCCAGTCTATTACTCTCAAGAAAAATCAAGTATTTACACAAAAGAATTAATCCCTCAAGGAGATAAATTTATTCTAATTCATAATTTAGAAGGACTTCCATCATCTTTCCTTATCACAGAAGAATCTTGTTTAAACTTTAAATTAGAAGAACAAAAATCCTCAGAAGAATTAAAATTAACAATAGACGAAGAAGCAATAGGATTCAAATATTTATTAAACAAAGATTTAAAAGGAAGCTGGGTATTTACTAATTATTATAAATTAAAAGACAATAAATGGCTAATTATAACAACCCCTTCAAAAGAACAATTAGTTAAAAAAGAAGAAATACAGGGTAAAATTAAAGATCTAGATGCAGCAAGTGGATATCCTCTTATAATTCCACTAGTCCAAGAAACAATAGATCCAACAAAAATTAAAGAAATAACTATTCCAATAAATGAAATAATCTTAACACAAAACAATCCATCTTGTAAAAAAAATGAATAAAAAAGGTGAAAAATTACAAAATTATCTAGAAGATCTAATCCTAGCAGCATTTATCACTTTTTTAATCTTTGGAATATACTTCACAATCAAAGATAACTCTTTTTTTGAAGAAAAAGCCATAGTAAGAGAAGCAGCTTATTTATATGATACAACCCTTCTAGCAAAAGGAAAATTAAACGTAGAACTACAAACCCCAGAGCAATACACCATTTCTAGAGATCCAAAAAATTGCTTATACAAAATAACAGAAAAAACAATAAATATTCAAACATATTTTTGTACACAAAGCAAAGATAAAGAAAAGTATAGTGAAATATTCACGGAGGGATCATATAAACTCAAAAAAAATGAATAAAAGAGGAGATTTCGATTTAGGATCTAGAACAATCACTTCAATATTTAAAGTGCTCTTTGTACTAGTCTTTATCTTATATTTAGGTATCATAATCTATCAATATAGAACACAAGAAATGAATCTTTATCCCCTAGAAACAGAAATCTTAACCGCTCAACTATTACATCAATGTATTACTGATGAGAATATAATAAACTTAGATAAATTTAATCAAGAAACAATTCAAAATTGCATAAACAAAAAAGGAATGGGTTTCAAATTAACATTAACAGATTTAGATAGGAATCTAATCAAAAACCAAATAAATTTAATGCCAGAATACTTAAATTCACTATATCCTATATGTGATATTGTTAAACATAAAACCTGTTTAGTAAAAAACCAACTAGTTTCTTTCAAAGATAAAGACCAGATAAATCCAGGAATATTAAAAATTGAGGTAATATTTGAAAATGTATAAAAAAGGAGCTGTAGCGTTATTAATTTATGGTCTGCCAGTCTTAATAATCATAGCCATAACCTTCTTAAGTTTTAGTATTTATTTTTCTACATTTGGTGGATTAACAATAAATAGTTTTGCAGCCCCAGAAACAGAAGAACAAATATTTACATTAACATCCTTATTGGAAACAAAAGTTTCAGCAGAACCATTTTTTACAGAGCCTATCGCAGTTAAAGAATTATTAATTGAAGCACAAAAAAATTCAAATTTAGAAGCCCAATCCAGATTACTTTCTTTATTAGAAAAAACACCCCATCGTCCAGGATTTACTAACAACTTAGATAGATCTAAATTAGAATTACATTGGCAATTAAAAGTAACAGATTATAATTTAAAAGAAAAAAGCGAATCAAATATAAAAATATACGGCGATACCTTGATTTTTAGTGGAACAGAAATAAACCATAAAAAATTATATTTTCCAACAAATAATCCAAATATTATTACAATAATTAATTTATATGAGGTATATAAAGATGAATAAAAAAGGAGAAATATTCATCCCAATAATGTTAATAGTGTTTATCACACTTTTACTCTTATTTGCAATGTTAATTAGAGATAACAACAAAAAATTAGAGCAGATAAAAATTGCAGAAGTTCCATTAAGAGTCCTAAATACATATGAAAAAGATATACAAATAAAGACATATCTAACAGAACTATCTAAACAAATTTCAAATACTAATCTTGAATCAAATGGAGGTTATCTAAAACCATGTTCATTTTACAAAGATTTCAGCTCAGGTCTAACCTACACACAATGGCAAACCTGTCCAGAATTAAATACAAAAAAAGATTTTGAAGATAATTTCAAAACAAAAATTAATGAATATACAGAATCCTCTAATCTATTTATGCAAAATTTATTAAATAGAGAACTAGATAATAAAGAAAAAATAATAGTAAAAGATATAAAAATTGAAAAAGAAATAACTGTTATTTATGAACCAATTATTCTAAACAACTCAATAACTAATCTCTCTATAGAATACACTTTTACACCAGAAATAAAAACAAAAATGCCAGATCTATCCATCTATTCAAAATTCCATGATCTAATCTCAATCAACTGTATAAATAAACCTCAAACAAACTGTAAATCCCTCTTAGAAGAGAATTTTAAAGGAATCCTTATCAAATTCCAAGGTAATAATCTCTTAATCAGCTATAATAAAATAAATCTTGCTATAGATACTACAAAACATTTGCAACCTAAATTCAACCAATTCACTTAATAATGAAAACAAATATTTTTATAAAGAAACTTTCAAATACAGATTATGTTTAAATTAAGTTATGAAAAGATAATAGAAAAAATATCAACTATAAAAAATGTTTCAAAAGAAGAAATAGAGTCTAAAATACAATTTAAACTGGTAGAACTCCAAGATTTAATATCAAAAGAAGGAGCAGCACACATAATTGCTAATGAACTAGGAGTAAATTTATTCGAATTAGAATCACAAGACCTAAAAATAAAAGAAATAGAACCTGGTCAGAATTCAATAAACACCCTAGGCAAAATAATTAACATTTCAGAAATAAGAAGCTTTTCTACTCAAAATAGAATAGGAAAAGTAGCAAATGTAATGATCGCTGACGAAACAGGATCAATAAGACTAACAATTTGGGATGAAAATTTAATTGAAAAGATAAAAGATTTAAAATTGCAAGAAATTTTGCAAATAAAAAATGCCTATTCTAAACAAAACAATCAAGGATTTAAAGAATTACATTTAGGCTCAAAATCTCAAGTAAATATAAATCCAACAGGCGTTATAATAAACGCTATAGAATTTACTAATCAAATATCTAAAAAACAAATAAAAGATCTAAAAGAGAATGAAACAGGAGAATTATTAGCATACATAGTTCAATTATATGAGCCTAAATTCTATCAAGCCTGTCCAATATGTAACAAAAAAGTAAATTTTAATGAAGATCACTATGAATGTACACAACATGGTAATATTCCTCCGAAACAAATCCCTATAATTAATATGTTAATAGATGATGGTACATCTAATATGAGAGCTGTTTGTTTTAGAGACCAGGCAGAAAAAATTATAGGTCAAAATCCAGGAAGTTTTGAAATAATTAAAGCCCAAACAGTAGGTAAACAATATATTCTCAAAGGCAGAGCAAAAAAAAATGAAATATTCGACAGAACAGAGTTTACAATCTCAAGTATAGAAGAACCAGACCCAAAATTAATCCTAAAAGAACTTGAATCTGCAATAGACACAAAGGCATAATCCTTTTAAAGAATATTTTTAAACAAAAATTATGTTATTTAGAACACATTTGCTTTTTGGAATATTTATTTCCTTAATCATAACAAAAACATATAATCCCTCTTTATTATTTTGTTTTTTAATAATTTTTGCTTCAACTTTGCCAGATATAGATTCATCAAAATCAAAGATATCTATCCCATTTATAAGTAACTTTATAGAAAGAGTATTTGGACATAGAGGAATTCTACATTCAATTTACCCTCTATTATTCTTTTTATTTCTTTCAATCTACTCTTTTTACTTCCTAGCCATTTTCATAGGTTATGCATCTCATATTTTAATAGACTGTCTAACAAAAGAAGGCATTAGAATACTCTATCCAATAATAAATATAAAAATTAGCGGTTTTATTAAAACAAATTCTTTCTTAGAAAATTTATTCCTAATCCTACTCTTCCTAGCAACCCTTCTTTTAATCTTTCTTTAAAAAAACCTTTTAAACTTTACTCTTTTAATTAATTCATGAAAGCCTTAGCACTATTTTCTGGAGGTTTAGATAGCACCCTAGCTATAAAACTAATTCAAGATCAAAGAATTGAGGTAATAGCCTTAAATTTTACAAGCCCTTTTTGTACATGCATAGGAAAAGGATGTTCTATAATCAATTTAGCTAATAATTTAGGAGTTAAAATAAAAACAATACATAAAGGTTTGGATTATTTAAGAATTATTAAAAACCCAAAACACGGTTATGGAAAAAACCTAAATCCTTGTATTGATTGCAGAATTTATATCTTAAAAAAAGCAAAAAACTATGCAAGAAAAATAGATGCAAAATTCATATTCACCGGTGAAGTGCTAGGTCAAAGACCAATGTCCCAGCATAGACAAGCTTTAAAATTAATTGAAAAAGAAGCAGGTTTAAAAAACAAAATTTTAAGACCTTTATCTGCAAAATATCTTCCAGAAACAGAAGCAGAAAAAAATTGTTGGGTCAATAGAGAAAAATTATTAGCTATCACAGGAAAGGGAAGATCTCCTCAAATAAACCTAGCTAAAAAATACCAAATAGAAGGAATTATGTGTGGGGGAAAAGGTTGTAGATTAACAGATAGAGAATTCTGTATAAAATTAAAAGATTTATTCAAAAACAAAAAAAGAATTTCAATGAAGGACATTTCCCTTTTAAAATGTGGAAAACACTTTAGATTCGAAAATAACAAGATTATAGTAGGCAGAAACAAAGAAGATAATAATTTTTTATTAAAAAATAAAGGTTTACTTTTCGAAACAAAAGATATAGCTGGTCCCGTTACCCTTTTATTAGGAAAGCCAAATAAAAAATCGATTGAAATCGCAGCAAAATTAACCGCTCGTTATTCAGACTCTAATAGAGAAAAAGTTCTAATCAATTATGGAAAAAAACAAATATTAGTTGAAAAATTCAAAGACCAAGAAATTGAAGAGTTTAGATTAAAAAAACCCACTCCCAAAAATTAATTTAAACAAAAAAGTAACTAAAAAACCAATACCTAACCATTTTTTTAGATATAAAGAAACAACAACTAAAAGACCCTCAGAAATGTATCTAAACATCTCTACCTGACCAACATAATTCTCAATATATGGGACAGCAACATTAAAGCCATAATAAAATATTGCTGGCAATACAAGTAAACCAATTAAAAATTCAATAAATAAACTAAATTTAGAGCCTTCATTATGACTCCCTTTTATACGGCTAGTTTCTTCCACATCACTTTTATATTTTTTAAATTAATAAATATTTACTTTTCTAAAAAACCCAAATACCTAGAAACACTAAATAATTGAGGGCCCATCTTTAACACCCATTTAGGATTCTTAATTACAAATTTACTTAATCTCAATAACACTTTAGGTTGACTATAAAATCTTTTCGAAGCTAACTTACAATAATTATTAATCTCCTCATAAGATAAATTACAAACCTGTTTTTCTTTATAATTCTCTTCTATTTCAGATCCTCTCAATTTAGATAAATTATAAAAATTAACCAATGTAGGTTGTAATTTAGTTGCATAATTCATAGTATATTTAATAGTTTCTTTAGTATCTCCTGGTAACCCAAAAATAAAAGTTACAGCAGTAATCAACCCTAATTTATTTGTAAATTTTATAGTTTCTTGTAACTCTTTAGCTTCATTTTTATCTCTTCTAATATTACTAAGTATCTCTGGATGTGCAGATTGCAAACCAAAAGTTAAAACATCACAACCTGCTTTTTTTAACATAGCAAATCCTTCTTTACGATTGCTTTTCAAGCTAAAAGGATGTAATATACACATCCAATGTAAGTCATAATCTCTCTCAATTAATTTATTACAAAATTCCTTAAGCCACTCTTCATTTAATCCAAAAACATCATCTTGGAATGCAATATATTTCACACCATATTTCTTAACAACTTCATCCACTTCAGTTAGTACATTATCTACTGATCTAATTCTTAATTTACTCCCCCAAATTTTATGGCTAACACAATAAGTGCATCTATATGGACAACCTCTTGAAGTAATCATTGTAGTATATGGTTTACGCATAGTAAAAATAAAGTAATCATGATAATCATTCATCTTAATTTTACTTCTATCTGGCATAGGTAAACTATCTAACTCAAGAATTAAGTCTTGAGGGGGATTTTTAACAACTTCATTTTTTTTATAATAAATTCCTTTTACTTCTTCTAAATTCCTTTTTCCTTCAGAATATTCTAAAATTTCTTGTATTGTTAATTCTCCTTCCCCATAACAAACAATATCACATCCATTTTCTAAATAAGAAGGATTTTGAAAAGTTCCAGGCCCACCCACAACAATTAAAATATTTAAATTTTCTTTTATTTTCTTAGTATATCTTTTAATTTTTTCACTTAAAATATCAGCAACATAAAATCCAACAATATCAAAGTTTTTTAATCTATCTAATAATTCTTCAAAAATAAATCCCTCAACCGATTGATCAAAAATACTAATTTTTGCTTTATCCTTTAAAGTAGCAGCCATATACAAAAAACCTAATTGAGGCCTTCTTTGAATATTATAATTTATTTCATCAGAAAGTAAATATTCTCCCTTCTCTTGACCTAAATAAACAAAAGCAATTCTTTTCATCAAATTAAACCAGAATAATCAATTTTTAAATTTTTAGGTATTATCGTAAATTTTACGAAAAAATCAAGCATACTTATTTAAATCAAAAATTTTAATCTAAAACAAAGGTTTGGCCAAACCTCCAATAAGGAGGTAAAAATGAAAAAATATATATTATTAATCTTGTTAATACCAACAGTATTAGCAGATATAGAAATAACTGAAGTGTTATATGACCCAATAAATACAGAAACAGGTGGAGAAGCAATTCTATTGCATAATCCAACAACACAACCAATCAATATAAGTAATTATATAATAAAAACAGAAACTTCAACAACAGACGCAACATTACCCAGTAAAATCTTATTACCAGGAAAATTTTTCTTACTAACAGATTTAAATTGGAGTAATTTAAAGGATAATAGTACATTTCAAGATGCAGATTATGAAGAAGCAATAACTCTAACAAATACAAACGCAGGTATAGCATTACTTAATGCAAATAACGAAATTATAGATGCAATTGGTTGGGGAGATCCCACACAAATCACTATAGGCTTGTTTCAAGGCACTCCAGCTATACAAGTAAAAGAAGGCAACTCTTTAAAAAGAATCTCTTCAACAAACAACAATTTTAATGACTTCACAGAGAGTTACCCATTTCAAAGTACAGAATCAAAACAAGAACAAAATCAATTACAACTAAATGCACATGTTTCTTCATCAACACAAATTAATTCATTATTAATACAAGATGAAGATCTAATGACACCAGAAATCCAAATTTTTCCTGAACCAAAACAACAAAAAATAATTCAAGTTTCAACAAATATAACCGGAAATCCAATCAATACAATGGCCTTCCTAATAAAAGATCAACAAATATTAGCAACAATAAACTTAACTAAAAATAATGAAATCTACGAAGGATATTTACCGATAAACTTCTATGATGCACCAGGAAATTATACAATTAAGATTCAAGCAGATACAAAAATTAGAGAAGAACAATTTACATATCTACCTTTGATAGCAATTGAACTAGATATAAATAATCTAAATTTTGAAGTAATTAAAGGGAAAACAACAAGATTAGATGGAGACCAAGACACAACAACAAATAAAACAACAATAAAAAATATTGGCAATACAAATATTAACTTGGGCTTATCAGCAACAAATTTCATTTCTTCAACATCAGAAATAGCAATTAACAACCTAAATTACTCTTTAGATTCATTTATAATAGAAAAACCATTATCAACACAACTAGAGTTCACAACATTAACATTTAAAGCTGGAGAAAATTCTCTATTGCCTTTAAGCTTTAAAATGTACACACCAGAAACTACATTAGAGGGAGATTACACATCAACAATTTCAGTAACAGGGGTGGTAGCATGAAATACATAATCTTATTTTTTCTTTTTTTACCATCAACATTAGGATCCTCTTTAGGAATCTCACCATCAGAATTAGAATTTACATCTCCACTAAATGAAGAAACAATCACAAAAGAATTTATTATTTTTAATCCAAATCCTTACACGCTTGTATTTGAAATTTCAGATGAAAAGAATCTATTCAATTTTCAACCAAAAGAAGGTACAATTTTAGAAAACAAAGACTTAAAGATAAAAGCCACTCTAAACCCCACAATAGAATTAGAAGATCTAATTATAATAAACTCTTATTCAATGGAAGACCAAAATCTACAACCATCATTAGCCATAAAAACAAAAATTAATCCATTGACAGAAAAAATAGAATCTTTTGAATTTAAGGAAATAGAAATAATTGAAGATTCAATTTACTTAGAGATTTTAAACAACGGAAACATAAAATCATCAGCAACCCTAGAGATAAAAATAGAAGAAAAAATTATTACTGAAGAAATCTCAGGATTAAATTCAGGAGAATCAGAAGAGTTAGACATAAAATTAAATCTTCCTTCAAGAAAATATAACGCTTTTCTTATACTAAGAAATGAAAACAAAATATTTTCTGAAAAACAAAAATCATTTGAAATTAGTAAAAACCAAATAACAGGAAATTTTCTTGGTTCAAAATATTTTGATAAAAAAGAAATGTATATTTTACTAATAATAATCTTAATAGGAATAGCAGCTTGGTTTATGCAAAGGCATAAAAATTCAATCAAAAAAAGATTGCATATTAAACAAAGAAGAAAACAAAAATTTAATCGTAAAAAAACAAAAAAATATTCATAAAAGATTAGAGGATCATAAGATTAAATGAGCTTTAGTTGGAAGTACAAATATGCGATTACAAGGAATGAATGTTCAGCCTCACGATTTGGATGTTATTGTTCAATTAAAAGATTTGGGAAAATTGCGAGCCGAGCAATTTGCCTTTTATCCCTTGTTATATGTCCCGACGACTGAAAGGAGGAGAGCACAGTGTGGCGGATAGTAAGCGAGTTAATTTGGAGCCCTCTATTTTCCGATTAAAACTTTAATTGGATGATCTATCATATAAACCGTTGTATTATGACATGTAGAATAACATAATATCTTTTTTTGAATCATCAAATTCAAAAATACTATCAACTGATAATTCGATATAATCTACTCCAGTTTCCGCAATTCTTTTCAGGTATTCCTCATTAAGCAAAGTTCCATTAGTAGTAAAGTATGAAAAAATTCCTTTGTCTACAGAATATTTCAAAATCTCACAAAAATCTCTCCTTAGTGTGGGTTCGCCACCAAAAAAAGCAATAGCTCTTATTTCAAGTGAATATAATTTATCAATAATTTTTTTCACTTTTTCTGTAGAGATGTCTTTTTTTGTGTTGTCTTTACTATCGCAGTAAACGCAATTAAGATTACAATTTCTAGTCAAATAAAAATGAATCCACAATGACGTCTGAAATATTCTGGATTTTATTGTGGCTGGCAAACAACACCTAATGGTTCTCAAAGATTTTTTTAATGATAAATATGTCATAATACCACAATTATCCAATAAGTTTAAAAATCTTTCTTTAAAGAGGCTCTGAGGTTTTTATCAAAAATGACCTTGTTTCTTTAGTCAGACTATCTAAAATGTAAAATAGGATGGTTCGATAAATTAAAAACATTAATAAAAATAGATATAGATGGACCATTCTTTGTTTTCAATATTGAAAGAAACAGTTCTTGAATTACTAAAAAATTCAAGAGGGAGCATTTAGCTCCCTTTAAGTTTACAATGCATGAAAAGGGTGGGTGTACAAGATAAAGTCTAAGTGCGTGGCGTAGCATTATTGTACATAACGATGTTATGTACCCGAGCGATAGAGAGGTGAGGAGCCTAATTAATTTTATTCATTATGCGATGAGAGTGCCCGAATAATCTATTTTAGTTCTACTTTTAAATTATTTAACTTTTTTTCCCGATAGTTTCACTTTT
>DATDVT010000033.1:0-25330 GCA_035289905.1 Candidatus Nanoarchaeia archaeon | reverse complement strand
TAATCTTATTCTCTTGTAAACTCCATTCTTTAGGCAGTTTAACCTTATTTCCATTATTATCAGTTATAAAATCTATCAATCCAAAGTCTAAACCGATTTCATTTTCTCCATGTTTTCTTTTTATAGTCTCATCTGTTTGAAGAATTGCAAACCATTTGTTTATTTCTTTTTTAATTATAATTTGTTTTATTTTACCTTTGATTAATCTATGATTTTTTATCTTTATATCACCTATTTTAGAAAGTTTTAACTTATTTTGTTCTTCATCTAATCTAAAGCCACTTTGATTTAAAGTAAAGGTTTTCTTCCATCCATAACTCTTTATTTTGCATACTCTCTCTCTGTTTCGTATCATTGAACCTGAAATTCTTTTTATCATAGAGGATATAGTCTCATTTTTAGATCTATAATTTGTTCTTAATTAAAGATAATAAAAAATTAATAAAATTGAAGTTAACTCGAAAAAATTACAATCTGATTAAAATAATGAGAAAGAGATAAATCTTTATTAAAAACAAAAAACTCAGAAAGTTATGTCATTATCAATAGAAGAAATAGAAAGAATAAAAAATATAGTTAAACAAGCTCCATCAGAACAACAACAAGAATTACTACAAGGAGAACTTTTAAAGTTACCTCAAGAAGAATTAGAAGAATTACAAAAAACTCAGCAATGTCCTTTTTGTCTAATGGTTGAAAATAAAATTTCAACAACAAAAATTTATGAAGATGATTTTTGTTTAGCAGTTTTAGAAATTAATCCTGCAAATTCAGGGCACACTTTATTATTCCCAAAATCACATTCTAAATCCCTAGAAGAACTATCCACAGAAGAATCGGAAACAATCTATAAATCATTAAATAATATTACAATAGCTATTCTAAAAATGTCAGAGGGCGTAAACATTTTAACTTCAATAAAATCTTCAGCAGGAGCGAAATTTGAACATTTAGTTTTTAATATAATTCCTAGAAAAAAAGGAGATAAAGTTTATATCCAATGGCAACCTTCTCCTCAAAAACAGGAAGATTTAGAAGAAATAGCTAAAAACATAATTTCTCATTTGCCTAAAAAAAAGAAAGAAAAAGCAAAAGAAATTTCTGAAGAAGATTTTGAGAAAAAAATGATTAAACCAAAACATAGAATCCCACATTAAAAAACTTATTTTTTATATTCATTTATCTTAAAGAGCTATAAATTTCTCTTATGATGTAGATATATAAAATTAAAATAAAAAATTAAATAAATTTCCATAAAATAAACTAAATATTAACCCTATAAAAAATCCAGGAACAAAAGGTATTCCGTCTTTAACAATTACCTCTTTTACATTTTTCTTTAACAATAAAATATCTCCCTTCTCTAAACCTAATCCTCCTTTTTTACAAATAATTCTCCCATCTAAAACTACATCTTCATAAAGAATATCTCCTTCAACTAATTTATTAACAGTTATTTTTTTTACAAAAACAAATTTCTCAATAATCTTTGCTAAATAAATAAAAATAACCAAAAACATCAAAGACCCAAAAATAATAAAAAAATTAATAAATAAAAACCAATTAAAAAAATAAAATAAAATGTTAGCAAAAGTAAAGATAGTAAAAATAACCAAAAACATCTTAAAATATTTTTTATTAATATTTTTTCTAATTAAATCATAATTCTTTATCATTAAAATTATACTATAAACAACTGTATAAATTCCCCCAAAAAATAAAATATTAACTATTAAAATCAATAAAAAAGGCATACCTAAATAAGGACTTAAAAAATTAATTTCTAAATAAGTACCAAAAATAACTCCTAAACCAATCATTAGCTTACTATCCCCACCACCCCATTGTCTAGTATAATACATCAACATACCAATCCCAAAACCAACTAACCCCCCAATAATCCCATAAAGAAAAATCCAATAATCCAATTTATACAGCGAATAAATCCCTCTAACACCAAAACCAAGCATTATCAAACTATAACTCAGCCAATCTGGAACCTCTCTCTTTTTAATATCAACAAGCATAGCAAAAAAAACATAAATTAAAGCAACTATAACCAACAAATAATTCATATCCATACTCTTACTTTAAAACACAGATTTATTAAATTTTCTCTCTTAAATTAATTAATGATTAAAATCATAGGAGCAGGTCCAGCTGGTTCTTATTTAGGATATCTACTAGCAAAATCAGGAAAAAGTGTAGATATCTATGAAGAACATAAAGAAATAGGTTATCCTATTCAATGTGCAGGAATAATAACATCTTCAATCCAAAAGATAATTAATATTCCAAAAGAAATAATTTTAAATGAAATAACCCAATTTAATGTAATCTACAAAGACAAAAATATTATTCTAAAAGTTAAACCAAATTTAGTCTTAGACAGAGCAAAATTTGACCAATTTTTAGCAAAAAAAGCAGAAGAAGCAGGAGTGAAAATCCATCTAAATTCAAAATATATCTCAAATGACAACAAAAAAATAATAATCAACCAAGAAAAAATACCATTTAGATATCTAATCGGAGCAGACGGACCATCATCCTTAGTTTCCAAAAACAATAATTTTAAAAAAAATAAATTAATCTATGGAATTCAAGCAACTATAGACGGAAACTTTGAAATACAAACCTCAAATATCTATTTAAATTTTGGTAATTTTGCATGGTTAATACCTATTTCTAAAACCAAAGCCAGATTGGGTTTAATCTCAAAAACACCAAAAAAAGATTTTGATAATTTAGTTAAAGAATTAAAACCAAAAATTTTAGAGTATCAAGCAGGAACAATTCCTATATTTAAAAAAAAACAATTACAAAAAAATAATATTTTTTTATTAGGTGACGCGGCTGCACAAATAAAATTAACGACTTATGGGGGAATAATCCCTGGTTTAGAGGCAGCAAAAGAACTTTCAGAAGCAATTATAAAAAATAAACAATATAAACCAAAAAATAAAGAATTAATCGTTTCAAGGTTATTAAGAAACAAACTAAATAAATTTACAGAAAAAGATTATGATCTATTATTTACTTATTTCAATAAAAAAATAAAATTAATCCTAGAAAATAATGATAGAGATTATCCTTCAAAAATATTACTAAAATTAATCATAGCTCAACCAAAACTATTAAGATTTTTAATATCTTAACAAAGCACTAATTCCACCTAACCCATCTAATTTTTTACCAGCCTCATTATCAGAGTTAATTATATGTACCTCTCCTTTACACTCTTCAACAGTTTGCATAATTAAATCCAATTCTTCCCTTTTTTCAGCCATTAATTTTTCACTAATTAACAACTTCTCAACAGATCCATTATTTACCGCACCTAAAACATCATTAAAACCATAAACAACCCTTTCATTCTTAGCTATCCTTCTTAAAAGTTCTTCAATTAACTCTAATTCAAAACTAACTCGTTCATCTTTAACAAACTTTCTAAATTCAGTTGTTTTTAATATATCATTAACCCCAGTTCTACCAGAAGAATGGCAAACTATTTTTAAATCAGCATTAAATTTTCCAATCCAAAAATTACTTCCACCAATTACTACTCTATTAATTTTATATCTATCTCTGTATTCTTCAATCATTTTTTTAATTACGTCAAAAAATTCGTCTTTAACATTCTTACTAAAATATTTACTTTCCACCTCACCTTTAATCTCATCTAAAATTTCAAAGCCATTTTTCTTCAATAAAGCAAAACTAACTTCCTCACGATCAACTATCACAATCAATATCCTCTCCTTTCTCTCTTTAGTTGCCTCAATGATATGTTTCTTATGATATTCTAAAAAAAATTTTTTATTTAACTCAAAAACACCTCCCTCTTCCAAAACAAAACCATGATAACTTCCTTTAGTAACCTCTTCATTACTAGATTCAATTATCTTTCCCAACACTCTTAAATTAGCACCTAATTCAACACGTTCAACATTAATAGATAGAAACACATTTTTTTTAATTATCTTAGTTTCACTCAATTTAATTTTTCTGATATCTTTTCCCTTTAAAATATCCCCTTTAGAAATCATATTATTTAAATGCCACAAATCATCTAAATTTTCTATCTGGAATTTCAAAATTCCTTTATGATAATCAGAGTGAATAATCCTCATCTATTTTAGACAAATTTTAAATATAAATAACTATTGATTTAAACTATGAAATCCAAAAAAGGGGTTAATGAAGGAAAGGCAGTAATGATTATTATTCTAATCATCGCATTTATGATTGCTTTGTATGTTCTCTTCTTACCTCCTGAAGAAAGAGCAAGACTTTTAGGGGAAGATGAAGAGACAATAACTACAACACCAAAAACAAATACTGAAACTATAGAGCTGTTTGCAGAGTCCTCAGGAAAACTTACACCACTTCGAGAATATATTACAACAAAAAATATTCCTTCTTTTAATCTTTTTACAAAAGAATCAGTTAACACAAAACCTGTATCTTCCTCATTATACATATCAAAATCATTCTTTAATAAAAATTATCAAAAAATTAATTTTAATATTGATGATCCAACTCAAAAATCTTCACTATATTTTACACTAACTGAAGAAAATACAGGAGTATTAAGGATTTATTTAAATAATAATTTATTTTTTTCAGAAGAAATAACAAAAAATGAGATAAAGATTATTGATATTCCAGAAAACCTTTTAAAAACAGAAAATACTCTTTACTTTACTCTTTCTGGTCCAGGAATAAAATTTTGGTCTTCTAATGAGGTACATTTAAAAGAGATTGGTTTAAGGCAAGAAATTTTAACAACAGACTTAGAAGAAAGTAGAACATTCAATTTTCCACAAGATGAATTATCTGATTTAAAATCAGCTAAACTAACGTTTTATCAATTCTGTAATAAAGATCTAATAACCAAATTAAATATTCTATTAAATAATAAAGAATTATATCAATCAACTTCAAAATGTGACAGTAAAGAAATAGAGGTAGATATTCCATTACAAGCCTTAGATTTTGAGAATATTTTATATTTTACTATAGATAAAGGAGACTATTCATTTAATCAAGTAAAAATAGAAACAGAAACAAAAGAATTAAGATACCCAACATATACGTTTGAGGTATCTAATAAAGATTACAACAATTTAGAAAGTGCAATTTTAAAAATAGAATTTCCAGACTCTGAACTTTCAAAAAATGCAATCTTTTGGTTAAATAATCACCAAATTTTAATGAAAACAAGATCCTCTTTGTTCGAAGCAGAAGTGACTAGCTATCTAGAACAAGGATCAAACTATCTAAAAATAGAGCCTTCTAATTCATTTGAGTATACTAGCATAAAAATTATTTCTAATGAGGGATAAATGGAAAAAACACCAACCTTTAAACAATCCAAAACTATTGGAGAAAGAATTTGGTGGTTTATTAAAACAATTATAATCCTCTTTATTATTGGATTAACTCTTTGGTTTTTAATAAATCTATGGTTAACAGGTGCTGGTCCTACCACACTAGAACATGGAAAAGTAGCTGCAATAGAACTTGGAGTACCAGTTCTAAAAAATTTAGGATTATATGAAGGTTTACAAACAATTATGAATCCAGAAAGATTAGTAGAAAACTATGATTTTGTTTCTACAGTAGAAGAAAATGAAAATAATCCAGACGCAGGTGTAAAAATAGAAAGTTTTAGTCAAAGGGGTATTTCTTTTGAAAATGAACCCATAATTGCTGATGGTTTCATTAAATTAACACCATTAAAAGATATGGAAGTAAATATTTATTGTAAACTTGAAGGATATCCTAAAAAGGAAACAGAAGAATATTATCCTGCAGAATTATCCTCACTAAACGCAAGAGGTAATACAATCTATATTAGAAAGGAGCAAGGTACAGAAAAACCAATGGCAATTTGCGAATTCCCAAATGGTCTTAGAATATTAGAAGAAAAAACACTAGGAAGACAAGAAATAATCAATTCTGCAACAGCTGAACTAGTCGCAAGATATAACTATGTTTCTCTATCAACATTCAAAATTTATATGTTAAACAAAAGAGAAAATCAAAGATTACTTGCCTTAGATCAGGATCCATTTGAATATTATAGTATTCGAGATCCACAAATAAAATCAGATAATACTGTAAGGTCTAGGGCAACAGATGGTCCTATATTATTATCTATAGGTTCTTTTAATCAACAACCATTTTCTGAAGGAATAACTTATACTTTAGGAGTTAGTTTAGAAGAAAATACAAATTGGGCAGGAGGGAATCTAAGATATTTAAATTATTTAGACTTAAAAGTCCCAGATCCTTATATTTATTTAGAAGGTGAGCCACAATATCCTAAAAAAGAATTAAGTGGCAAATCAACATGCGCTTTTTATTATACTGGAGAAAAAGATAACAATGGTTATAAAGTTTATAGACTAAAAGATGAGTTTTTAGATATGGTCAATACAGATTGTTCAAAAGACGCATTGAGAAATATAAAAGATTTAAACACAGAAGAATGTATTAAATTATATAAAGGTCCACAAACATTTACCTGTAATTTTATTATTCCAGAAGTGCCACCAGATGAAGGAATCTTTATAGATTATTTAATTGCAGAAACCTCTTTTATCTATGAAACTAAAAAGACAACAGCTGTAGATTTTAGAAAGCGTCATGAGTTAGCAACAACTGGACCAATAACATAACATTTTTATATATTCAAAACAAGCAAAGACAAATGAGAAAAATAACACTTTCATTAATTTTATTGTGTTTTCTATCTGCATGTTTAAATCAAGTAACACCAGTAACAGAAGGAAAAGATATTAACTTAGCAATTGTTGACTATCCTACTGGAGAATTATATACAAATATTGATGAATTTAGATTAGAAGTAGAAGTTGAAAACAGAGCAAAAAATCCAGTTCAGGGATTACTTTGTATTTCAGATTCTTTATCTGATAATTTTGGTGGAATTCCATCTGGAGATTGTCAAGATGTTATGTTAGAAAAAGCAGAAGAAATAGAAGGAGAAATTTACCCACAAAAAACAACATTTTTCTTTCCAAGAGGATCTAAAGCTTCGTATAAATATACACAAATCCCACAAGAAGAAATCTCAGAATCAATATCAATAAGTTCATCTTTTCAATATGAACTTACAACTATAGCCTCAACAAAAGTATGTTTAAAAAATCCATTATTAAAAGAAGATGAAATCTCTCTTTCTTGCCCTAAAGAAATAATAATATCAGATATAAAACAAGATCAAACACCCTTAATGATAGATTCTATTGAACAAACAATAAATACAATAAGCAATTCAGAAGTTAAATTAAATTTAAAGATAAAAATTCTACAAGAAGAACCAGGAATTTTACTTTCATATAATCAACCATATTATCAAGAAATTGAAGAATTATATCCTTTAATCGGTTTTAAAGTATTACTTGATAATCAAGATGTCTTTAATTGTATTGGTCTTAAAGGAAATAGTGTAGAAATTAAAGAAAGCGAAACAGTTATTAAGTGTTCAAGTACTATACCAGTAACACAAGACTTTATAGAAAAGAGGCTTGATATTCATCTAGGTTACAGTTTCAAACTTAGAACTGAACCTATCCAAATAAAACTCAAAAAGGGGGAATAAATAAATGTTAAAGAAAAAATATTTTTTAATAGCATCACTTTTATTAGTTTTTTTATTAATTTCTGCTGTTAGTTGTAATAATAAAGATGTAATAACCGGTGATTGGGGTTGGATTGGAGGTACGGAAGGACTTTTTGTATCATTTGTACCAGATCAACCACCAGTTTCAGTATTGAGTGGTGGAAATGAACCATTTTTCATAACAGTTCAACTAGAAAACCAAGGAGAATATGATATCAAAGCAGATGAAGTCTTAACAACAGTCTATGGTTTTGATTATAAAGCATTTAACATTGAACAAGAATCAAAATATTTGACTGAACCAATTATAGGTAAAAAAGAAGAAGCAGACATAATAATTCAAGGTGATCAAGTACAAATAGATTATGAAGCCAATTATATGGATGTATTACCATATCAACAACCATTTGATATTTCTGTAAATTATTGTTATAGATATCAAACAAGAGCAGGTATTCAACTATGTTTAAAACAAACACCGAGAGAAAGAACCAAAGAAACAGAATGTATAATTTCAAACACAGAATTAGACTTTGGATCTTCAGCAGCACCGGTACAGATATCTGCACCATCACAAAGACCAACTGGAAAAAATGAAATTTCAGTTACATTCACAATATCTAATGTAAACGCTGGTTCAATCTATTCTTCAGATTTCATAAAAAGTGGAGTTTGTATGGATAATAGGGATTATGCAAACAAAGCATATGTAGTAGTAAACTTTGCTTCAGGAGATATACCAATTACTTGTCCAAAATTAAGTAATTCTAATTCAGGAGAAGTGAAATTAATTGAAGGAAAAACAACAATAACTTGTAATATAGACACAACAAATGTGCAATCAACAGCATTTGAAAAGCCACTTTCTATTGCTATAGATTACGCATACAAAGATTCAATAATTCAAGCGATAACTATTGAAAAATCTTATGATGAAGGAACTTAAATTTTATATATTCTTTTATTTTTAAATACTGATGGAAATTATTTCAGATTTGCATATTCATTCTAGATTTGCTCGAGCATGCAGTAAAGATATCACTATAAATAATTTAGAAAAATATGCAAAAATTAAGGGTTTAAATCTCTTAGGTACAGGAGATTTTACTCATCCAAAATGGATTCAAGAACTAAAATCCGAATTAACTCCAGACGATCAAGGAATTCTGTGGACAAAAGATAAATTTCCATTTTTATTGCAATCAGAAATTTCTCTAATTTATTCTCAAGGGGGAAAAGGTAGAAGAATACATTATGTTATGTTAGCACCTTCTTTCGAGGTAGTAGATCAAATTACTGAATTTTTACTATCTAGGGGTCGTGTAGACTATGATGGTAGGCCAATCTTTGGAATGTCAAGTATAGATTTACTTGAGAACTTAAGAAGTATCTCTCTAGATATAGAAATGATTTGTGCGCATGCCTTTACAAGTTGGTTTGGAATATTTGGTTCTAAATCAGGTTTTAATTCAATCAAAGAATGCTTCGAAGAAAAAGCAAGATATATTCATGCAATTGAAACAGGGATGTCTGCGAATCCTGAAATGTGTTGGAGAATAAAAGAATTAGATAATTACCAATTAGTTTCTTTTTCTGATCCACATAGCGCGTATCCATGGAGATTGGGAAGAGAAGCCACAACTTTTGAAACAAAAGAATTAACTTACAAAAATATCCTAAAAGCAATTAGAACTGGAGAAGGATTAAAAGAAACAAAAGAAACTGAACCGAGTTATGGAAAGTTCCACTATGATGGTCATAGAGCTTGTAATATTTTATTTTCACCAGAACAAACAAGAAAACACAAAGGAATTTGTCCTATTTGTAAAAAACCATTAACCATTGGAGTGGAATATAGAGTAGAAGAATTAGCAGCTCGTTCTTTAGGTTATAAACCAGAAAATGCTAAACCATTCAAAACTTTAATTCCCTTATCAGAACTAATCTGTCATGCATACAATATAAAACAACCAACTTCAAAAAAATGTCAAGAGATTTACGAAGCTTTAATTTCAAAATACAAAAATGAATTTAATGTTCTCTTAAATCTCAATGATTTTTCAAATCTAGAGCCAAAATTAGTTGATTTAATTCTAAAGAATAGAAATAGACAGCTACATATTAAACCTGGCTACGATGGAGTCTATGGAGAAATAATTGACGAAGAATTCAAAACAAAAGAATATGAAACTACACAAAAAGGTTTATTTAATTTTTACGTGTAACAAAAAATGTAACACTTTAAAACTATTTAATTAAATCTGATCTTCACTTATGGCAATCATAATCTTTGGAAATAAAGTTGTTCAAGTACTTTGGAACAACCAATCCTTCGCATTGGTAATAGAATTAGAGGAGATTAAAAATAGTTTTATGAAATATTTTAATTATTTTTGGAAAGATTAGCCAATATAACTAATAGAATCACTAACCTTCTTATATTCCATCTCTCTTGTAGCATTAGCAATCTTTTCAACTTTTTTAGTAATTTCTTTCTCAATCTCTTTAATTTCTTTATCTAAAACATTTATTCTTAAACCAAAATCATATTTATCATTTAATACCTTTAATAATTCTCTTGCACCATGTACCCCAATATAACCTGGGTTTGGATTAGTTTCAGCCAATAAACAAACACCCTTTAATTCCTTCTTTTTTGCTAAACCCAACAAAATCCCTGTCACTCCTAAAATAGGGCCCATATAATGACCACTATATTTTTTAATTGCAGCAAAATTATATCTTAAATTAGTAGAAGCATAATATACATTAGCCTTAGAAGAGATATTTTCGACTCCTATTCCCCCTAAAGTAATTAATTCTTTACCTCCACAATTTTTAAATAAATTCAACATGCCATCACAAAATTCATATATCCCAATTTCATCAACTGGTTGAATATCTCCAGAAACAAAAAAATATTCTTTACCTTTTATTTTTTTATAATAAATATTAATTTTGCACATATTGATTATATTTTTTTCATCAACAAAAACTAAAGAAGGAAACCTATCTGAATAAATTTCAAAAATCTTTTTTGGCTGTAGCATCTCAATCATAAAATCTATCGCTATCTTTCCTACATTCCCCATTCCAGGCAATCCTTCTATAAGGATAGGTTTATTAAATTTTAAATTATTTAAAAACTTTATCTCAATCATAGATTAAAAAAAGAATTATTCTTTATAAAGATTTTTACAATAATTTCTTATATTTCAATCTATATTTACTATATTTTTCATCCAAATTTAATTTACCAGGTCTAATATCTATAGTAGACAAACCACAACAACTTCTCTTCAAAGTGTAGTCTTTACATCTAGGACAAAAATAAATTCTATTCATTTTTCTTCTTCTCAAAAGAGATAATACCTTTATTCTGCTCAATGTCCTTAGTAATGCCATCTAGAATTCTCTTTAAAATAATCTCTGCAGTCTTATATTCATTAGAAATTATCTCAATTTTATATCTTGGAGCACCCAAGTAAGTAATAGTAACCCCTTCGTCTTTTTTATATTTAATTAAAACATTTCTAATAATTTCTATCCCATTCTCATTATTTAACATAATCTTGAATACTCCACTAACAATAACTTCTTGTGGTTTAATCTTATCTTTTATAAATTCATAAATAGCATCAACTATTTTTTTATCCTCACAAATATCAGTAATAAGTTTCTTTTCTAGAACAGCCTCTTGCAAAAAAATATATAACGAACCATATTCTTTAATAGCTATAAAACCCACCTTTTCATACATTTGTTTCAAATTCAACTTCAAATCCTTGCCAATTAATTCTAAGAATTTTTCTGCTTTTTCTTCATGTTTCAAATCACTTAACTTTTGAATCATCATAGAAGTGCCAACCCTTCTCAAAGACAAATCAATCTGATTTTTCTCTCGATTAAGACTTAATACCTTACAAACAATTCTTTTTTCTTCCTTAACAAAATCCCTCAAATTTCTAATTCTGCCAGGAGAAATCTCTGAAATATGAATCATTCCTTCTAAATGCTCATATTCATCTAAAGAAACAAAAACAGAATGATAAAGAATTTTTTTTACAGTACATAAAACAATTTCATTTTCTTCAGGATATCCTTTTTTTTTATAAAACATTTTATTCTAAAACCTCGAGGATCTTAGCTTTAATTTTACTCTTTCCCCCAGTTGGTTCAGCTAAAATATCATCACAAACCAAGCAATTAACCCTAGAACTACTCTTGCCAAAGATATTTTGTTCATTTTTACAATTATTACATCTTACTTTTAAAAATTGAGATTTTGTGTTTTTCATATAAATTCCACCTTCTTAGTTCTTATACCCTTTGATTGTTGTGTAGCTTTCTTACATACACCACAAGTATACCTAAATGTAGTTTTTTTACTTATTTTTGCACCACTTCTTTTGAATTTTGAAACAGCAGGCCTTGAACCCCATTTACCCTTGTTTCCTCCACCTCTTCCTCTTCCTCTTAATTTAGCTCTAGGAATAGAACCCTTACTTAAACTACCCCTTTTTCCAGCACTTTTATATTGATCTACTTTTTGTTCAGTACTTGTTTTACAATGAGGACAAAATCTTTTAATTAATTTAGGCATTTTCATATTTTTTTTACTTTTCCAATCTTAACCAATAAATCAACCATTTTAATCGGTAAATCTACTTCTTGTTCCATTTCATAAGGTCCATAAATATTTAAATCTTCACCTATAAATTTAGGCACAACATCTAAAAATTTAACCTTTTGTATATCTTTTTGAACATCTTCTTCCTTTTTTATGCTTTTCGGTTCAGACAATAAAAAATTTCCTCTAATTAAAGAATCTAAAACATCCATCCTATATTGATTAAAAATTTGAACTAATTGATCAAAAAAAAACTCTTCTTGTTTTAAAAAAATACCCCTATTCCCAACATCACTATTCATTCTAGAAGAAAATAAAGCCATTTGTATAATCTTACTCTCTCTTCGTTCATATAATTCTTTTAATATCTTTTGAACATTTTCTATCTGTTTTCTTGTCTTTGAAATACTCTTAGAAGCAAAAACACTATCTTTACTCTCTTGCGACTTTAAAATATCTCTTTTTTCTTTTAAATAGTTAGTTACATTTTCATAATAATTCTGGTCTATTTTTTGTAATTCTTTTCTAAATTTTTCTAATCTTAACATTTCATATAAGCTTTCATAAGTAATTACTACATCCATAAACAAAAAATTTATTTCCTACTTTTAAAGTTTTATATTTTTAAATTAAAAAAATCAGAATCAGCTAGAGATCCGCTTTGCTTTATCTCATATCCCAAAGAATTCATTTTTTTAACAAAACCAAAAAATTTGCCAGATTTAACTGCTAAACATCTATTTGATAGCTTAATAGTCTTCCCTTCAACAAAAATTGGAAAATCCTGACAAGCTGTAGGTCTATTAGAATTTTTATAAATTTTACATTTAAAATTAACTAAACAAGGACAATCTCCCTTCAAATTTAAAGAATACTCCATTTCATTTATTTTTTTTAAATTAGCATTAATTAATTTAGCCGCCGCTTCATCTATAATCAAATAACCATTTCTACAACAATAAGATTTACATTCTTCCACACAATAATTCTTTAACATATTACGTGTTTTATTTATATACCTATTAACATCCATATTTAAAATTATAAATAGAGATTATATAATCCTATCTATTCCCATCCACACAAACTTAAAATTTCATCACCAAATAATTCACCTAATTCTCCTTTTTTGCAAGCTACTTCATTAAACTCTTGAGTATCATCTGCTGTTTTCCCATACCATAATAGGGGTACAGGATCTTCAGAATGTTTTCTCAATTCACATGGAGTGCTATGATCCCCAGTAACAATAATCTCCACATTTTTAATTTTTTTAATAAAAGAAAAAAACTTCTTGTCTAATAATTCCAACATTTTCACCTTATCGTTTGGTCTATTATCATGACCAGGTATATCTATTTCTTTAAAATGAATATAATAGTGTTCATAATCTTTAGATTTTATAGATTTAATAGCTGTTTTTATAGCCAAATTTAATTTTTTATATAAACTATCATAAATATCTCTTTTTAACGCAGGCACTTTGACTTGTTTCACTTGCATACCACATAACCTAGCTATCCCAATTTCAACTGGCATACTTAAAACAGCACACCAATTCTTTTTCTTCTTTAAAATAGGAATATTATTCCCTGCGCCCCTTAATAAAATAAAATTAGCCTCTAATAAACCCATTTTTTTTCTCTTTAAATTAATTTTATTATCTTTTAATATCTCTCTAGAATTAGCTAAAAACTCATTGACTATAATTGCAGTATTATATGCATTTTTATTTAGTGCTCTACAAGCTAAACTCCCACCATATTCTCCATCTACATTACTAATTTTATCACTTAATATAATTCCTTGATTCCTTTTTAAAATTAAAACTCCCCTATGTTCAACAGTATGTCTAAACTCAAAACCAATATCTAACTTAACGTATTTATTAACATCTTGAGCTAGCTTCTTAGCTTCATCAGAACTTAAACTCCTGCCAACCCTCCTATCAACTAATTTTCCTCCAACAAGTGTTGCAAAATTAGCCCTAAGAGCAAGATCTCCCTGTTTAAATTGCATATTTGCGCCAATAGCCTCAATAACTCCCCTGCCAGTATAAAATTTTTTTAAATTATAACCCAATAAACTCAAAACACCCTCATCACTCTGAGGAACATAACCAGGCTCAACAGGATAAACCAGTCCAGTTTTACCATTTTTAGCCATTTCATTTAAATTAGGAATAGCCGCATATTCTAAAGGAGTCTTTCCACCTAAAACTCTACAACCCCTATCTCCTAACCCATCAATTATGCAAAATATTTTCATAAAAACAATTAAATAGACATCCTTTTTAAAGATTATTATGTATAAAACAAAAGAAAAACCTGAAGACTTTATTGTAGAAGAAATGATTGATCTTGATAATTCATCAGGTCCTTATTTATATATCAAATTAACAAAAAAACAATGGAATACCTTAGACATAATTTCAATTTTACAGAAAAAATTACATATTCAAAGGTCTCAAATTGGATATGCGGGTTTAAAAGATAAACAAGGAATAACAACCCAATATTTCTCTTTATTTAGAATAACTAAAAAGCAAATTGAAGGTTTAAAAATTAAAGATGTTGTCATAAAACCATTATATAATGGATCAAAAGCAATAACACTTGGTTCTTTAAAAGCAAATAAATTTCAGATAAAATTAAATGAAGCCCCAATAAAAATAGATTTCATAGAAAACTATTTTGGAGAACAAAGGTTTTCAAAAAATAATATACAAATAGGAAAATGTTTAATAACAAACAATTTTAAAACAGCCTATAAACTAATAACAAACCAAGAATCTAATCAACCAATAAATGAATTAAGAAAATTAGATTTTCATTTACTCTCTCTATACCTATCTGCCTATCAATCATATTTATGGAATAAGGTTACAGAAACATATTTAGAGACAAAATATTCAACAATAGAACCAAAAAATATCCAAATCCCTTTAATTTCTTTTGACGCAAAATTCAAAAACAAAAAAATAGAAGTTATCTATAAGAATATATTAAAAGAAGAAAACATAACAAAACAAAATTTTATTATAAAACAATTCCCAGAATTAATAAATATATCCAAAGTTAGAGATTTAATTGTCAAAATTTTAGACTTTACAATAGAAGACAATAAAATTTCATTTACATTACCTAAAGGATCATACGCTACGATAGTTATAGAAAAAATGAATTATTTAAAAAACTTTTTAAATAAATAACAAATATAACAATTATGCAAATTACTCATGAAACTTATCTTTCACAATTAAATAGAGCATTAGACCAAATCTCAAACGGAGATTTTTCAAAAGCTATTGCGTCATATAATCATTTAAAAGCCATATTCGATAAACTTCCCAAAAATAAAAAAACAGAAGAATTAAAACAAAAAACATTAATTTATTATAATGAATTAAAACTATACTTACATTTAAATGAAGCAGAGTTATTTGCTCAAAAAGGAGATCCAATACAGCTACATAAATCCTTAGATCTTGTAGAATATATAGAAAACTATGAATTAGCTAAAAAATTACCATCTATAGAATCAATTAAAAAGTATATTAAAACAAAAAAATCGATAGATCTAGTAGACTGTCAACAAGTTTTAAATTTAAAATCTTTTGACGAAAAATTAAAGAAAACAAAAGATCTAATCACCTATGGCCATCTAGAAAAAGCAAGAGAAGAATTTTCGAATTTACTTCTATTAATTAATAGAATTCCAGATTTAGATAAAAAAATATTTTTAAAGCTGCATATAGAATTAGAAAAACTCTATAAAAGAATTGCTTATCCTATTCTAATTCAGAACGCATATTCAAAAAAAATTAATATACAGTCCACGAACATATTAAAATTAAATAAAGAAGAATTAATAACAAAAAGTACATATCTCAATTCCCAAGGGATTAATCAATATCACCCCTTATATGACTTACATAAAAAGATAACTAATCCTCATCAAATAGATATAAAACCAATAGAAAATCTTTCTAATAAAGCAAAACAAATAATTTCAGAAATCTCTTCTCAAGAAGAAGTTACAAAAACAAAAGAAATTAAAATAAAAACCCCCTCTTTTAAAATAAACAAACCAGTTCCAGAAACAAAAATTGAAAATATTTCCCCATATTGCGAATTTGAATCGGACTTTCAAAGTGTTATTAATTCTTTAAAACATAATGATCCAGAAAAAGCAAGAAAAATATTAAATTCAGTTTGATTTTACCAAAAAATAATAAAATATGTCTCAGAAAAACTTTTTATAACTTCCTACCTTGTTTTTATCTATGTTTAACTCCCTCAAAGAAAAACTAAAATCTGCAGTTTCAGTCTTCTCAAAAAAAATCGAAAAAGAAGTAGAAAGTCCAAAGGAAATAACACCCCTTGAAGTATCAACACCAATAGAAGAAATAATAATCAAAAAAGAGATTGAACAAGAGATAAACGTACCAATTCCAGAGTCAATAAAAGAAAAAAGTTTAGTCACTAGATTCAAAGAAAAAATAACAACAAAAAAACTCTCTCAAGAACAATTTAATGAAATTTTTTGGAATTTAGAAGTATTATTGCTAGAAAATAATGTAGCAGTAGAAGTAATAGAAAAAATAAAAGGAGATCTATCTAAAGAGTTAGTAGATAAACAATTACAAAGATCAAAAATAGAGTGTTTAGTTTTAGAATCATTAAAAAACTCAATAGAATCTTTATTTAATATAGAAAAAATAAATTTAATAGAAAGAGTTAAAGAAAAGAAACCCTTTGTGATCTGTTTTATAGGTGTAAATGGTGTTGGGAAGACAACCTCTATAGCAAAATTAGCTTATTATTTTAAAATTAATAAAATCTCCTGTGTTATGGCTGCAGCAGATACATTCAGAGCAGCAGCAATAAAACAACTAGAAACTCATGGAGATAATTTAGGGATAAGAGTAATAAAGCATGACTATGGTTCAGATCCTGCAGCGGTAGCTTTCGATAGTGTTCGATTTTGCGAAGCAAAAAATATTGATGTAGTTCTAATTGATACAGCAGGTCGTCAACACTCAAATGCAAATTTAATGGTGGAATTAGAAAAAATTAGCAGAGTTGTAAAACCAGATTTAAAGATTTTTGTAGGTGAAAGCATAACTGGAAATGATGTAGTTATACAAGCAAATGAATTCAACAAAAAGATTGGAATTGATGCAATAATTCTTTCTAAAGCAGATATAGATGATAAAGGCGGTGCAATGATCTCAGCAGCATATGTTACAAAAAAACCAATTATCTTTATAGGTATAGGTCAAGAATTAGGGGACTTGGAAACGTTTAATAAAGAAAAAATTATTAAAAATCTATTTGAGTAACCTTTAAATAATATCTATTTTCAATTCAAAACATGAATTGCGAAGAATGTAAAGGAGCTTGTTGTGAATATGCATCAGTTACTATAGACGAACCAGAAAATGATGAAGATTTTGATGAAATCAGGTGGTTAATTGCCCATGAAAATGTTATAGTCTATATAGATAATGAAAATGATTGGATTGTTGAATTTAGTACACCATGTAAATTTTATCATAATGAACAAAACAAATGTATAAAGTATGATACTAGGCCAATAATCTGTAAAGATCATAAAGTTGAAGACTGTGTAAAAAATGGTGAAGGTAATGTAGAGAAGATTACTTTTTATACTTGGGAAGATGTAGAAGCCTATAGAAAATTAACCAAAAACTCTAGAAAATAATTCTTTTTTTTAAAAACAAAAGCTTTATAAATGTTATAATAATTACAACAATCGTTAACAAAATGACAACAATATTAAAACCAGGAATAGAAAAAATTATGGGTTATTTTTACAATAACAAATGGCAAACAATTCATTTAAGAGAACTATCTAGGAGAATAAAACTTGAAGGGCAAAGTATTACACGTTATCTCTATTTATTAGAGAAAAAAAATATCTTATACTCAAAAAAAGAAGGAAATCAAAAAAGATATGGAATTAAATCAACAAAAAGGATATTTGCAATATTCTCATTTTTTGATATAAATAAGTTTGAAAAACTTCCAGAAATTAAAAAGCAAGCAATTAATACCTATCTTATTAATCTTCCAGAACAGCCAATTTATACAATCCTCTTTGGTTCAACAGCAAAAGAAAATTATACACAAGATTCAGACTTAGATATTCTTATTATCACAAATAATAAAATAGATCCAAAAAAAGCAGAAAAGGAAGTAGATGCATTACAAGCCCAAAAAATAAGCACTTTTCAAATAGTTTATAAAGATTATAAAAAAGAACTTAAATTAAAAGAAGATCCGGTTATACAATCAGCAATAAAAACTGGGTATCCTTTAATCAACCATGTACAATTTTACGAGGAATTAAGTCATGAAAGAATATGATTTACAAAATTTATTAAATAAAGAAGAAATTCTCAAATCAAAACTTTCAGAATTTTTAATACAGGGAATAATAAAGAAACAAGAGATAGATTCTCAAGAAATAAAAGGGCATATCCTAAAATCAGAAAATAATCTAAGGTTTGTTGTAGAAAATATTAAGTTGGGATTTCTTGATTGGGCCATTACAGGTTGTTATTATTCTTGCTATCATGCAGCGTTAGCACTTATTTTAACTAAAAGCTATTCTTCAAAAGATCACCTAGCAACATTATATATTTTAATAAGTGAATTTTACAAAAAAGAAATTTCTAAGGAAGATATTGAATTATTATCAATTATGCTGGACTATCAAGATGTCTTATTTTATGTAGAATCAAAAAATAAAAGAGAAGATGCAATCTATTCAACAAAAACAAAATTTGAAAAGCAAGAAGTAGAACAGTTAAGGATAAAAACAGTTCTTTTTGTAAATAAAATAAAATCAATCTTAAAAGATAGTTTTTTATAATTCTTTTAATTACTTTTCTTATGATTATTATTCCCCTAGGGCATAGTTCAGTAAAAATAAAATCAAATTTAACTATTTACTTAGATCCATTTAAAGTAGAGGGTGAAAAAGCAGATTTAATTTTAATCACACATACACATTATGATCATTTTTCAATCGAAGATATAAATAAATTAAAAACAAGCAATACAATCATTATCACTCCAAAAGATGTAAATATCGATTCAATTAAATTAGCACCAAATCAAGAAATAATAGAAAAAGGAATTAAAATAGAAACAATCCCTTGCTATAATGAAAAGTTTCATCCCAAAGAAAAAGGTTGGCTATCTTATATTTTGACTATCGAAAACAAAAGAATTTTATTCATAGGTGATTGTAATCTAATGAAAGAGTTTAATGATTTAAAAAATATAGACATTTTATTCATTCCAATAGGTGGAACTTACACAATGGATTACAAAGAAGCATTCGAAGCAGTAAAAATAATCAAACCAAAATTAGTTATTCCAATTCACTGGGGAAAAATCACAGGAACAAAAGAAGACGCAAAATTTTTTATAACTTTATGCAACAAAATCAATATAAAAACGACAATAGAGGATATAGAATTATGAAATTTTTAATTACAAGAGAATTAATAGAGAAATATCAACCTTTATTATGTATTGGAGGCCATATACACGAACATTTCGATAAAGATAGAGTTAATCAAACTGTTTGTATAAATGCGGGTTATGGTAAAGATGCTAATATTCTAATAGAATAGAAAAGAATACTATAAAAAGTATAGAATTTTATAATTGGTAAATAATATAAATCATCTAATTAAAGAAAACATATGGTTTTAGAAAAACTAGGATCTTCATTAAAAGAAACATTAAGCAAAATAGCAAAAGCTGTGTTTGTAGATGATACTCTGATTGATGAGTTAATAAAAGATATTCAAAGATCATTATTGCAGTCTGATGTAAATGTAAAACTAGTTCTAGATTTATCTAATAAAATAAAACAAAGAATTAAAGATGAAAAAATACCACAGACAATCACACAAAAGGAGCATTTAATTAATATAGTCTATGAAGAATTAGTTAATTTTGTAGGTAAAGATAAAGTAGAAATAAGTTTAGACCAAAAACCATTCAAAATAATGTTTATAGGCTTATACGGCTCTGGAAAAACAAGTTCAATAGCCAAGGTAGCAAAATATTATTCAAAAAGAGGTTTTAAGGTTGCAAATCTGGGTTTAGATGTTCACAGAGCTGCAGCTATGGATCAATTAGAACAAGTTTCAAAAGCAATAAATATTTCTTGCTTCATAAATAAAACTGAAAAAGATCCAAAAAAAATCTACAAAGAGTTTGAAAAAGAATTAGATAAATATGATTTAGTGTTAATTGATACTTCAGGAAGAGACGCACTTTCAGAAGATTTAATCACAGAAATAATCAATATAACTAATTTAATTAAACCACAAGAACGTTTATTAGTACTTTCTGCAGATATTGGTCAAGCAACACAAAAACAAGCAGAAGCATTTCATAAATCATGTAATATTACAGGAGTTTTTTTAACAAAAGTTGATGGTACAGGTAAGGGGGGTGGAGCAATAACTGCTTGTGCAGCAACAAAAGCACCAATAAAATTTATAGGGATTGGAGAAAAAGTTGATGACATAGAATTATTTAATCCAAAAGGTTTTATCTCAAGACTTTTAGGTATGGGTGACTTAGAGGCTTTATTAGAAAAAGCAGAAGAAGCAATATCTCAAGAGCAAGCAGGAGACTTAGGAAAAAAATTTCTTAAAGGAGAGTTTAATTTTATTGATTTATACGAACAAATGGAAGCAATGAGTAAAATGGGTCCATTAAATAAAATAATGGATCTAATTCCTGGAATGGGTAATTTAAATGTTCCTAAAGAAATGCTTGATGTTCAAGAAGAAAAATTAAAGAAATGGAAATTTATGCTCCAGTCTATGAGTAAAAAAGAATTAGAAGACCCAGAAGTATTATCTGTTTCAAGAATAGAAAGAATAGCTAAAGGTTCTGGAACTGAAGTTTCTGAAATTAGAGAATTACTAAAACAATATAGAAACTCTAAAAAGTTAATGAAAATGATGAAAAGTCAAGATCCAGAAAAATTAATGAAAAAGTTTAAAAATAAAATGAAATTCTAATCAATAACATTTAAAATATATTTGTTTGATTTCAAATTTCTTCTTAATGATAGATATAAATAAAGTTTTTCTCTGCCTTCATGAACTCTAACAACCAAGTCATTAGGTTCATCAAATACAATTATTTGAAATGGATTAAATCTATAAAGAGTTTCTCTAGTTTTTTTATTAAGATTTCTTGAATAAGATCCTATAAATCCGCATTCTAAACCCTTTATTCTTTGAATACCTACTTCATTAAGAACATATTTTCCTTCTACATCATACATTAACATAATTTCAAATAAATCTTTAATTGCAATAAATACATCTCCTTTATTGTTTTCACTTAAAACAAAAGGGGAGGAATAATGTATAACTACCATACTATAATTAATAGCATAAATTTAATAATACTTTTTCTTTTATAAATTAAGATGGAAATAATTTCACAAGGTGCAGAAGCAATAATTATCAAAGAAAAGAATAATGTTCTAAAAAAAAGAATAAAAAAATCTTACAGAATTCAAGAAATTGATGAAAGGTTAAGAAAAACAAGAACAAGAAGAGAAACAAAAATTCTAAAAAGAGCAAGAGATTTAATTCCTGTCCCAAAAATTCTTGATTTCTGTGATAAAGATATGACAATTAAAATGGAATTTATTGATGGATTAAAATTATCAGAGGCCTTAGACTCTTTAAAAAATAAATATGAAATTGCAGAATTAATAGGCAAACAAATAGCTATTTTGCACAATAATAATATAATTCATGGGGATTTAACTACATCAAATATGCTACTAAAAAAAGATAAATTATACTTTATTGATTTTGGTTTGAGTTACATAGATGAGAAAACAGAACACAAAGCTGTAGATTTACATCTAATAAAACAGGCCTTAGAATCAAAACATTATTTATATTTCGAAGATCTATTCAAATCGGTTTTAAAAGGATATAGGAACAATTCTAATAATTATGAAGCAATAATGCAAAGATTATTAAGTGTAGAATCTAGAGGAAGATATAAAAGAAAAAAAGTTACAAATACTTAAAATAAATTTCAAAGAATTTTTTGTAAGTATCTTTATATTTTTCAATAAAAAATCTAATTAATTTATCTTGATGTTTATTATCAAATGCCTCTAAAGCAGAAAAATAACTAAGCTTATGTGTTTTTCTAATAATTATAGGTGGATAATCATTATTTAACAGAATAATATTGACCAACATTCTTCCAGTTCTTCCATTTCCATCTTCAAACGGATGAATTTTTTCAAATTTTCCATGAAAAACAATAGCTTTCTTTAAAGGATGCATTTTAGTATTATTATACCAAAATATAAGTTCATTAATTTCTTTCTCAACAAATTCAGGAGAGGTTGTTTTAATATTTCTTCCCAATAAAAAATTTGGGAATTTTTTATAACCTATAGTAACTCCTGTATCTTTTACAATAATGGAATGCAATTTTATTATATCTTCCTTTTTAATCTTAAATTTATTTTCAAAAATCAAATTTAAAGCTTCTTTGGTGTTTAATGTTTCATAAATCTCTCTAAGATCTTTTCTCTTTATAACTTTTTTTTCAGTTAAAAGAATAGTTACATCTTTCAACGTTAAAGAATTTCCTTCAATTGCATTAGATTCATATGTAAAATTAATAGCAAACCTATCAATAATATCTTCTAATTGTTTTTTTGTTAATTTAGTAATAATTGATTTATAATTTAATTTCATAAGTTCTAATTCTTTTATTAATTTTTCATCAAAAATATAATCCTTTTCATAATAACTTACTATAAATGCAATTTGTTCTTGTTCAATTTTTTTATTAAGCTTTTCTTCATATCCCTGTAGATTTATATTTTCATTATAATCCTTTAGATATAAAGAGAATTTCTTAATTTTTCCATTCAATAACCGAATAGACTTTTCTAGATAGAATCTTTCTTTTTCATGTATTTTCTTCTTTGTTACAAACATAATTAGCTATAACCCTATTTATTTATAAATCTTACTATTTTGTAGGGTTACTAAACTAATACTAGAATCAGAACATTATTAAAATCAGTTTTAAAAGGTTATAGAAGCAATAATGCAAAGATTATTAAAAGTAGAAACTGGGGGAACATATAAGAAAAAATCATATTAATTTCTTAATGACTTCTAAAAAGTCTTTAGTAATCTCTAAAACCTGTTTAGTTTCTTCCTTATTGACAATAAATTTATCTAAACCATAAGTTATCTCATGCCTTTCTAATCTTAAATTATTAAATTCATTAATAAATTTCTTCTCTATTTTATCTTTATATTTTTCTTTAATAAATATAAATAGAGCATAATGACTTTTTTCAGTAAATCCTTCTTTAAACAATAAAGCTCTACAAGTATGAAACATAGAGGCATAGCTATTAACTACACTTTCATCATAAATATCTAATTCAAATAATTTTTTAGCACGTTCTAGTTTATATTCTGCAATTTGCATAGATTTTTTAGCTTTTTCTAAATCTATATTCTCTTTTCTTAATAATCCTTTTTCCAAACATTCTTTTATATTCATTTTACCATGGGTAATTCTCCATATAAGCAAATTCCATCAATAATAACCTTTTGATAAAAAACAGGATCTAATAATGCCTTTTCTCTCCATTGGGAAAATGTATATTTTACTATAGGTAATTCTCTTTTTAATTTGTTTTCAGCTTTCAAGGGTCTAATTTCTAAAGGTTTACTGGATAAAACTAATAAATCAATATCACTTTTTGATGTATCGTAACCTTTAGCTACAGAACCAAATAAAACAATTGAAGAAACTGAAGGATAACTTTCAATTATTTCTTTTACTAGATTCACTTCATTCAGTTCTGCTATAGAACAAGTTATTTTCAATTGTCTTGTTAAAATATTTTCATTATTTAAATAATATTGATAAACATTGCCTATCACTTCTTTCTTTAAGATCTCTTTTTCAAATAAATAATCTAAACTTTTTTTTGAAGTAGAAGGGCTAATTTTTAATTTTCTAGCTAATGATCTAACTGATTCTTTTTCAAGAGCATTTCTTAAAAATACGAAAATGTTGATTAAAGCATATTTAGTAATCATACTTTATAGAACGATTGTTTCTTTAAATAGTTTTTGATCAATATTGTACTATTAAAAGAACGATTGTTTCTTTAATTAATTAATCAATTTAGTAAGTTTTATATATTACTTATGAGTAACAACGATTATGCTAACTTATAATGAATTAGAGTTTCCAACTTTTGTAAATTCTAGTAATGCAATGACTCTCATAGGCTATAGAAATCAAACACCACAATCAATACAAGTTCCTTTTAGCGATATTCCCAAGATTTTGACATTAATAGGTGGCGCTTATTTATGTTTAGGTGACACAAGGTGTGGAAAATTACAATTAATGATGGATATTCACAGATATTTTTTTGGAGGAGATGCAGATAACGGTGGAAAATCTACTTGGATGGTTGCAAGAAATGATTTTAGTGAAGATAGCTTTTTTATAACAATAGATCAAAATAAAATTGGAGAAAATAAAGGAATGCTTTCTCAAGCAAGGAGTGCTTAGACCAGAAAGAATAAGGGCATTAAACAATTCTGTAGACGAATTAACTTATTACTTTCCAAGATCAGATAATAATTCTGTCGTCAGGTTTGATGCTGGTTCAGATGGGGTCGTCTTGAGCTGCTACGCGGGTCCATCGTATGAGGGTCCTGCTCTCGGGGTACGAAAATTTTCCCATAGGAAATAAAGGTAATATTAAATTTATATATTATTCTTAAAAAAACTATTCCAACCATTTATATAGAGGAATAACTTTTATTATTTTACTATTAAAACTTATTATTTCTTTTTCATCTTCTGTGATTATTAATCCTTCTTGTAAATTATATTTATCCATTGCTTCTAATAAACCAGCTATTTCTCTCTTTTTTACTTTTTCATCTTTTAAAGAAGTAGTTACTT
>DATDVT010000032.1:0-4474 GCA_035289905.1 Candidatus Nanoarchaeia archaeon | reverse complement strand
GAAATCTTTGTTTTAAAGATGAAATCCTTAATGATAAAAGATTTGGCAGAATGTGTTATAGAAGAGTTTTCCCAGAAAATAGGAAGAAATCCAGAAGATATCATTATTAATAATATTGGTATAAGGCCCGGAGAAAAATTATATGAGCAACTTATGAGCGAGGAGGAGGTTAGTTATGCAGAGGATTTAGGGGATATGTTTGTCATTAAAAAGAATGGGGCTCCTAATAAAGGAAATCTAATAGATAATGGCCTTTATATCTCTAAATACAATAATAAACTATCTAAAGAAGAAATAAGGAAAATGCTTATAGAGTTAAATCTGTTGGAATAAATTCAAATTAATTCTTTATAACTCTCAGCTACTTTATTTGTAACAACTTCCCATATAAAATTCTTCTTTATATGAAGCGCTAATTCATTATCCTTTTCTTTTTTGTAAGCTAATATTAATTTCTTTTTTATATCTTTATAACTATTAGGATTAACATAAAATGCATAATTCTTGAAGTATTCTCTAGCACTTCCTATTGATGTAACTAAAACATTTGCTCCAGCTAAACCACCTTCTAATGCAGATAACCCAGGGTTTTCTAACCATGATGGCAATGCCATAACTTTAGAAGCTGCATATGCTGAAGATAGTAATGAACTTTCATGATTAAATATGCCTAAGAAGTGTACATTCTTTTTGGCTATCTTCTTGCATAAATTATAATAATAATCTCCTTTTTGATAGTTTCCACCGCCTATGATTACTAAAGGTAGGTTTAATTCATTTGCTATTCTTATTAAAGTTAAAACATTTTTTCTCGGTTCAATTCTGCCAGTATACAGGATAAAGTCTTCTAATTTGTATTTTTCTATAAATTCCTTTGGGTTTGATTTATAGAACCTTTTATCAACACCGTATGGAGCTGTCCTAAATTTATTTTCTTTTAATCTATAATTTCTCATTAATATATTCCTTTCTGCTTTAGAATCTGTTAAGATAATATCAGATTTTTTTAACATCTTTGTTAAATATAATAGGTTATTTAGGTAATGGGTGCTTTTTATTATGGAATATGCAGCTGAATTTATCTTATTCTTTAATTTATCCCCCCCTTTAAATGCAAATTTCAAAGATGGCCATGCATATATGGGGGTAATTGCTATTGGAACTTTTTTGTTATAAGCTGAATTTATTAAATCATAACAATTGTTTGATAATCCAAAATTATGAAATATATCATAATCTACTAGTTTATCTGACCATTGGTCAAATAATTTTACTTTTATCCCTTTTTTTATTAAAAATTCCTTGGTTTTTAGTAATAGAATCTCTCCACCACCAGGTGCTTGAAATCCGCTATTGTTTGAATTAAACAGTATTTTCATTTTTTACCCATTCTATTGTTTTTTTAAGACCTTCCTCTATTTCTACTCTTGGTTCCCATCCGTATGTTTTTAATAAGCTATTGTCACAATAAGAATTTTTTAAACCAGGATCAAAATTTCTGTATATTATTTTTGATGAACTATTTGTTAATTCTTTAATTTTTTCTGCTAGTTCTTTTATTTTTATGCATTTTCCACTACCGACATTTATGATTTTATTCATTGTTTCATTATTTTGCACAATTAATAAAAGGGCTTCTATTACATCATTTATATAGATAAAATCTCTTAATTGCTCACCATCGCCATCAATATAAATTTCCTTATTTTTTAAAGAAGATTTAGCAAAAAGAAAAATCACATTATCTACCTTATTTTCTCCATATACATTAAAAAGGCGTGTTATGGTTATGGGTAAGTTATATTTTTTAGAATATATTTGCAATATTTCTTCAGAAATGTATTTTGATATTGCATAATTAGATTTTGGATTTAAATTATTGTTTTCTTTGATTGGATAGTTAGAATCCCCATAAAGGAGAAATGTTGAACTAAAAATTAATCTTTTTAGATTCTTTATTTTAATTGCAGATTCAACAATATTAACAGTACTTATTATATTAGTTTCTAATATTTCATTTATGTTAGTATGATAATCTGATTTATTTATGGCTGCAAAGTGAAAGATATAATCTGGATTGGTTTTTATAATATTATTGATTATTTCTTTTTTCGTTACATCCCCATAAATTAATCTTATTTTATCTTTTATTAAATTCAAGTTTTTTAAGTCTTCAGAATGAACTAGTGCAATAACATTGGCTCCTAATGAGATTAGTTTTTTAGATAAATGGCTTCCAATAAAGCCGTCTGCACCGGTTATTAATATTTTTTTATTTTTATAAAAATTTTGGTTCATATTATAAACTTTGTATTATATCTAATACTTTTATTGCAGTTCTTCCATCTCCAAATGGTTGTTCCCAATTTCTTTCTTTGTTATACATTATATTAACACATTCCAAAACTTTCTCTGGATTTACACCAGATAAGATATTACTTCCTACTTTTAATGTTTCAGGTCTTTCTGTGTTATCCCTTAGTGTTACACAAGGGACTTTTAATATGCACGCTTCTTCTTGAATGCCCCCAGAATCCGTTATCATTAGTTTAGCATTGGCCTCCAACTGTAAAAATTCTAAATAACTTGTTGGTTCTATAACTTTTACTGCTTCTGGTATTTTAAAATTAAATTCATTCAATCTCTTTTTTGTTCTATGGTGAATAGAATAGATTATTGGTATTTTATATTTTTCATAAACCAATTCTAAACTTTTTAATATGTTATCTAATCTTTCTTTATTATCTACATTTTCCATTCTATGGAATGTCAATAAAAAATATTCTTCTTTTTTGAGATTTAATTTTTCTAAAATATCACAATTTTTATTAGCTAATTCTATATTCTGCATTACTGAATCTACTATAGTATTACCTACTAAGTATATATTTTGTTCATCTGTTCCCTCTTCAATTAGATTTTGTTTAGCTTCTTCTGTTGGGGGATAGTGATAATCTGATATTTGACTTGTGACAATTCTATTGGTTTCTTCCAACATAGTTGTATCATGACTTCTTAATCCAGCTTCCAAGTGATGTATCATATAATTAGATTTAGTTGCTGCTAAGGCTCCTGCCAAACAGGATGTGGGATCAGCATATACTATGACATGGTTTGGATTCTCTTTATTTAATATTTCCCTAGCTCTTTTAGTCATGAAACTAACTTGTTTTCTAAAGGAATCAAAACCACAATTTAAGTTGTATTTTGGTTGAGGCAATTTTAATTCATCGAAAAATACTTTATCCATTTCGTATGAATAATGCTGATTAGTATGAATTAAGAAATAATCCATTTTCCTCTTTTCTAATTCTCTAATTACTGGAGCTAGTTTTATAATCTCTGGTCTAGTTCCAAATATTAAACAAATTTTCATATCATAAATTCCTTGATGAAAGGTATATAAAATTTATTACGGTGTAATATATATGAAAATAGGTTTTTTGATAGAATATTTCTATCCTGTAAGCGGAGGAGCAGAGAATAACTGCTTTTATTTAGCTGGAGAACTTGCCAAGAAGAATGAAGTTCATGTTTTTACTTCTGACAGGAAAGACAACCAAAAATTCAAGAAAGGAGAAATTATTAATAGGATTCATGTTCATAGATATAAAAATTTATTTAGATACAAATATTATTTAACATTTACACCAGGCTTATTAAATGTTTTAAAATATAAGTTAGACATTTTACATGTTCACAGCCTTGGCTTTTTATGGCATGATAAGATTGTCTTATTGAAAAGATTATTCAGCAAAGCCAAGATTGTTAATACTCCGCATGGTCCTTTTATGGCTTTGGATAAATATGGTTTTTTTGAAAATATTTTTAGGAATATTATTATCTTTCTGGAATTGTTTTGTAATAGGCTTTATGATGTTGTTATTCAAGTTAATCCCAATCAATACAAATGGATGGTCAAATATGGAATTAATAAAAATAAAATAAAATATGTTCCTAACGGAATCCCAAAAAGTTCTTTTGATAATATTGATAGTAAAAATTTTATTAAAAAATATAATTTGGGAAATAAATTTGTTATTTCTTATCTAGGAAGAATCCAGGATTACAAGGGATTAGATCAGGTTATTAAAATTTTGCCTGAACTTGACAAAAGAATTGTTTTTTTAGTTATGGGCAAAGATACGGGAATTAAAAATGAATTAATTAAATTAGCTAAAAAATTAAGAGTTAGTGATAGAGTTATTTTTACAGGAGAGGTTTCTCATCCTGAAAAACTGATGGGCTTAGATGCTTCTGAAATATTTATATTACCTAGTGAATGGGAAGCTTTTGGTATTGTTATTCTTGAGGCTATGGCAAGAGGAAATGTTATAATCTCTACTAAGACTGAAGGAGGAGAGTTTTTAATCAAAAAAGAGAATGGTTTTACTTATGATTTTGGAGATTTAAACAGTTTGAAAAGATATATTAAAATATTATTTAAAGATAAAAAATTAATGGAGAAAATCAA
>DATDVT010000031.1:0-26049 GCA_035289905.1 Candidatus Nanoarchaeia archaeon | reverse complement strand
ATCACGCCAGTACATATAGAATTTACTTAAGAAGAGGAAAAAAAGGAACAAGAGTTGCAAAACTAGTAGACGCACCGGCGTTACCAGAAGGAGAAGCAATTTTTGAAGTAACAAATGAAGGAATAAAAGATGTATAATTTTAAATAAAAACAAATTATATTTTTATTTATGAAAAAACATATTCCACCCTTAAGATTTAACTTTTTAACAAAATTTTTTGATTCTTTTTTAAGAATTTGTATGAAAGAATACAAAATAAAAAACGAGTTCATAAATTTAGCTAAAATAAAAAAGAATGATAAAATCCTAGACTTTGGCTGTGGTACTGGAACATTATTAAAAATACTCGCTAAAAAAAAGAAGACAACCAAGATTTATGGAATAGATATAAATATATCAGCTCTAAAAATAGCTAAAAACAAATTAATAAACACAAAAACAATATTAAAAAAATATAACGGAATAAAAATTCCATTTGAAGATAATTTTTTTGATACAATTTTCTCTAGCCTTGTAATTCATCATATCCCAAAAAAAGACAGAGTTTTAATTTTTTTTGAGATAAAGAGGGTTTTAAAAGAAGATGGAAACCTTTTTATTCTAGATTTTGGAAAACAACAAAATATTTATGGAAAATTAATAACAAGCATAATAAAATTAATTGAACCAATAGAAGACAACCTTAAAGGAAAAATTCCTTTTTATTTAAAACAAACAAAATTTAAAGGTATTAAAGGACATAAACATTATAAAACCTTATTTGGAGAACTAACAATATATTCCGGAAAAAAATAAATTATTATTAATTAAATAACAATCTTTTTAAAAGAATAACCTATTATAATCTAAGCAAAAACATTTTAAAAAATAAAGCAGGTTTAAAATGGAAGCATCAATGCAATTTATTAAAAAAAGAGATGGAAACGTTGTTTTATTTAATAGATGGAAAATAACAAATGCCATACTCAATGCAGCAAAATCTGTAGGTAAAGAAGATAAAAAAGAAGCAGAAATATTAACAGAAAAAATAATCACTATCTTAGAATATAATTTTATCGATAAGATACCAACTGTTGAAGATATTCAAGATATAGTAGAAAAAGTTTTAATAAAAAGAGGACATAGCGAGGTAATTAAAGCCTTTATTTTATATAGACAAAAAAGATTTGAACTTAGGCAAGCAAATTCTTTCTCTACACAAATTAATAAAATTATTGAAGGTTATATATATCAAAAAGATTGGAGAACCAATGAAAATAGTAATATAGGCTACTCCATCTCTGGTTTACAAGCACATATCAGTGGAGCAACAATAGCAGAGTATACATTAAATAATGTTTATCCACAAGAGATAAGTAATGCTCATAGAGATGCAGATTTACATATTCATGATCTTAGTCATGGTATTTTCGCTGGATATTGCGCAGGATGGTCTCTTTATCAACTATTGACAGAAGGTTTTAATGGGGTTCCAGGGAAAGTTGCAGCTAAACCCGCAAAACATTTTGACGCTATTCTAGGGCAAATTGTTAATTTTTTTGGTACATTACAAAATGAATGGGCTGGTGCACAAGCATTAAGTAGTTTTGATACGTATTTAGCTCCTTTCATTAAAAAAGATAATCTATCTTATGCACAAACAAAACAAAGTATACAAGAATTTATCTTCGGAATCAACCAAACATCAAGGTGGGGAAATCAAGTTCCATTTACAAATCTCACATTTGATTGGAAAGTTCCAGACGATTTAAAAGATGAACACATAGTAATTGGCGGACAAATACAAGAAGAAACATATGGAGATTTTCAGAAAGAAATGGATATTATTAATAAAGCATTCATAGAAATAATGATGGAGGGAGATATGCATAAAAGAATCTTTAGTTTCCCAATACCAACATATAACCTAACAAGAGATTTTGATTGGGAGAGCGAAAACGCGCAACTATTATTCAAAATGACCTCTATTTACGGTATCCCCTATTTTCAAAATTTTATTAATAGTCCATTAAATCCAAGTGATGTCAGAAGTATGTGTTGCAGATTACAATTAAACCTAAAAGAATTAAGAGCAAAAACAGGTGGTTTATTCGGTTCTGGAGAACAAACCGGAAGTGTTGGAGTAGTAACTATAAATCTACCAAAGATAGGTTTTTTATCTGAAACAAAAGAAGACTTTTTCAAAAGATTAGAAAGAATGATGTTCTTAGCAAAAACATCACTAGAAATAAAAAGAAAAGAAGTTGAAAAAAGTATGAATAATCAGCTATTACCTTATTCAAAAAGATATCTTGGTACACTAGAACATCATTTTTCCACTATTGGAATATGTGGTATGCATGAAGCATGCTTAAATCATTTAAAAAAAGGAATAAACACAGAGGAAGGAAAAAATTTTACTATAACAGTTCTAGATTTTATGAGATCAAAATTAAAAGAATATCAAGAGGAAACAGGCCACTTATACAATTTAGAGGCAACACCAGCAGAAGGAACATCCTATAGACTAGCTAAGCACGACAAAGAAAAATATCCAGAAATTATAACTGCTGGAACCTTAGAAACACCATATTATACTAATAGCACACAACTTCCAGTTACATTCACAAACGATGTTTTATTATCCCTTAATCACCAAGATGAACTTCAATGTAAATATACTGGTGGAACAGTATTGCACATATTCTTAGGAGAAAGAATAAATGATTTTGAATCAACAAAAAATTTAATAAAAAAAGTAGCATATAATTTTAAACTTCCATACTTTACAATCACACCAACCTTTAGTATCTGTCCAGTACATGGTTATTTACCTGGAAAACATAATATATGCCCACACGATCATACAAAAAATGAATTAGATCAATATGGTATAGAAGAAGGAGGTGAACAATTTGAAAGAAAAAGTTATTCCTTGTGAAGTGTATAGTAGAATAGTTGGTTATTTTAGACCAGTACAATGGTGGAACAAAGGAAAAAAACAAGAATTTAAAGATAGAGTTACTTTTAAATTAGAAGAATAAATATTTTATTTTTCTTAGAACATTTATTAATAAACAACAATTAAAATAAAGTGCAGGAATAATAATTTTTATAAGTTTATTATTAGCAATTCCTTTTAGAAGGTTAGGTCTTCTTATAGCAAGCCTAGGAATTATTGCTTTAGTAATAAGTGTGATTTTACCAAGAATTGTTCAAAAAATAATAAGAAAAGCTAGAAAAAGATTTTAAAAATTCTCAATTTACAATTCATAATAAACTCTTGGATGTTTGCAAGCAAAAAATAGGATTTATTATTCAGCTGAAGAAAGCAAATCTCCAGATTCAAATTAAGACAAAGCCCCCAAATCTTAGTTCTTATAAAACAAAACACGTTTTTGTTTAACAAGACTCTCCTCCAAAAATCTGATTACATTAGCATGTGGACTTCCCCTCAATAAATTCTCCACAGCCCTTTTAGCAATCACTAAATACTCAATCTCACCAATCAAACCAACAGTCTTCCCATAAACAATCATTTTACAATTAGTTAATTCTTCAACTTTTTTTCTAAACTTTCCCTCTTTACCAATTACTCTTGCCCTTATTCTAAACAAATCATTCTTACTTTTACAAAAATCTGAAATATTAATTACCTCTAAATTATAATCATCCTTCCGCAATAAAAAAGCATCTTCTGGATTAAAACCCCGAGCTATAGCCTTAACAACTGATAAACATCTATAAACATTATAACCATCTTCACCACAAATCTCAACCTCTCCCAATTCACTATTAATCATTAACTTAACATCAAAAAACCTTTGAATATTTTTTTTAATCTTTCCCTTCTCTCCAACTAATACCCCTACTCTATCTAAAGGAATCTTCAATTCTTGAATACATTCCATCTAAAACTCCTCAAAATCCTCAATTTCTTCTAATAAACCCTTTTTCTTTAACACATCAACCTGATTCTTTGTATACTTAAAAATAACATCTCCTTTTTCATCACCACCCAACAACCATGGTTCTATCAATAAAATATCTCCTTCTCTCACCCATAATTTCTTTTTTAATCTTCCTGGAACCCTACAAATCCTCGTCTTTCCATCCATACACCTAACCCTCATCCTACTTCCACCCAATCTTTGCTCTAAAACCCCTAAGACCTCTCGCTCTCTAGGTAATCTAACTCTCACAACAATATCTTCTCCACCACGCTGAACAGTATTCTTATACTTTTGCTTATTAAACCTAGACTTAACAACCATAAACATTAAGAAATTTCACTTATATAAAAACCTTCTCACTTCAGTTTTAAAAGATTAAAAACACCTATTTTTTTTCTTTTACCCTTCAGATTAAATTCATCTCTACCCTCAAACACAAATAAATCATTAGCCAAATCATAAGAATTCTTAGTAACTAAAATCTCTCCCCTTTCAGCCTCAGAACATAATCTAGAAGCAATATTAACATTGTCTCCTATAACTGTATAATCACTCCTGACATCACAACCAATATTTCCAAGTAAAACCTCTCCACTATTTATACCAATACCTAAACCAGAATCTATTCCCTTTTGCTTCCACTTAAGTAACAACTCTTCATGTTTCCTTTGCATTTCCAAAGCTACCTTTAATGCATTAACAACATGTTCCCCATTTCCTAGAGTTCCAAAAACCACCATAAGTTGATCACCAACAATCTTATCTAACATTCCACCATACTTCAAAATAATTTTAGACATTGCCTCAAAATGTTCATTCAAAAATTCAACTACTAACTCTGGTTCTAAATTCTCACTTATTTCAGTAAATCCCCTTAAATCAGAAAACAAAATAGTTAATACCCTTCTCTTAACCTTAAAATAATCCCCATCATCCTTTTGCAACAATTCTTCAACCACATCAGGACTAACATACCTCTGAAAAATACTTTTAATCCTTTTCCTTTTAATATTATCGAAAACAGCAGTATCTAATTGAGAAACAACCCCCTCTAACAAAACCAAATCATGTTTCTTAAAAACCTTAGTATTATTTACAATCCCGAGAACACCAAATTGCTGCACACTAATCGAAACTGGAACAACTAAAGCATTTTTGACTACTCCAATTTCCTTATTTATTAATCCTTTTTTATTTTCAAGATACACCCCATCACTAATCTTCTTTAATTCATCATAAACCTTTTGCTTATAGTCTATCCCATTAAAATAATAATCCTTCAAATTCCCATCAGAATCATACATCATAAAAAAACTAAATTCCCCATTAATATATTCTAAAATCTTTTCTAAAACCTTTTTAATCATAATCTCATGACCCATTATATTATCTCTAATTTTATCAACATCATAAATAATACGCAACTCTTTTAATCTCAAATTTAATTCTAAAAAAGTACTAATGTAACCATAACCAATCCCAATCCTTCTACTTAAAAAACCTATAAAATTAACATTCTTCCTAGTAAATCCCTTTTTCTTATTAAATAAAAGAATACAACCCACACAATTTCTATTATTTACAATAGGCATCACTAAAAAATTAAATATTCTTCTTTTCCTTAAAACATCCCTCTTTACCCTATTAACTATTAAACCCTTAGATTTTCTTTTTACACAAACATCCAAAGCAATATCACTAAATAAATCCAATTTTTCTATTGAAAAGCTTGAATCCCCAAATTCAAAACCCCCATTCGATCTCCACAAAATAATTCCATCACTTAATCTAGTAATAAACAACAAATATCTCAAAATCTCTTTGCTATAAATATTTATATCAGAAGAATTAAATAAAATATTCTCTAATTCATTTATAACCCTAAATAAAAGATTTTGTCTTTTAATAATCCTCTCTAATTCAATCATACCCCTTTAGAGTAACAAAAAACATATAAACCTAACCATAAATACTTTCAATACCATCATCAGAATAATTCTCAACACACAATTTATCAATAGCATTCAAAAAATCATCATTCAGAACGCATTCTCTATTATTTCTTATAGCAAAATATCCTGCTTCTGTACATATTGCCTTTATATCTGCCCCAGTTAAACCCCTTGTCTTATCTATTAAACATTGAATATCCAAACCAGTAATCTTCATCCCCTTAGTATATATCTCAAATATTTGCCTCCTTCCTTCATCATCAGGAGAACTGATCTCTATTAATCTATCTAGTCTCCCAGGCCTTAAGATCGCAGGATCTAAAATATCAAACCTATTAGTAGCTGCAATAACCTTCACATTTCCTAAAGGATTAAAACCATCTATTTCAGTTAATAACTGAACAAACGTTCTTTGAACCTCCCTTTCTCCAGAAACACCTAAATCTATTCGCTCAGCTGCCAAAGCATCTATCTCATCAATAAAAATAATACTAGGTGCCCTCTTTCTAGCCAATTCAAAAACACTCTTAACCAATCTAGCTCCATCTCCAATATATTTTTGAACTAGTTCAGAAGCAACAATTTCAATAAAAGTAGCATTAGTACTCGTAGCCACAGCCTTAGCTAATAAAGTCTTACCTGTTCCAGGAGAACCATGTAATAAAACTCCTTTTAATGGCTCAATTCCCAACCTAACAAATAACTCTGGTTGCAACAAAGGTAATTCTACAACCTCCTTCAGCTCTTTTATTTGCTCCTTCAAACCCCCAACATCCGCCCAAGATAAACTAGGTTTCTCAACAATCAAAAAATTATCCACTTCTACAGCAAAACTATCATCTAATTTTTCAACAACTGTTAAAGATCTTTGTTCTGCTAAAACAGTATCACCCATTTTAAGATCTAAATCCTTTGCAATACTAACAAAAAAATGATTTGCATTAGGCAATTTAACTATAGCCTTATCTCCAACTACCCTCCTAACCTCACAAACAATTAAAGGAGTCGTCTTAAATTTATCAACCTCTGCTTTTAAATAACTAACACTATTTCTTAAAAACCTATTCTCTTCTAACAAAACATCATCTTTCACCTTTATCTTATCTAAAACACCCATAAATTAATCAAATATAATAAACTTATAAAACTTTCCTAAAAAATATTAATTTTATATATAGAAAAATACAATTTTTCTTATGTTTAAAAAATATGGATTTATAGGCATATTCTTAATAATATTTGTTGAATTTAATTTTTTACTAAAAATTCAACCATTCGCAAATTGGTATTTTCCTATAATCTAGTTTGTAAGAAGCCTATTTATCCACAAAGACCCTAAACTAATCGAAAATCCTTCGTAATTTTTTCAGATACAAATATAAATACTGTCGCTCGTAGAGCACAGTATAACTCTTCCGAGGTTATCGGAAATGAAAGACGAAACACTAAAACAAATATCCATTTACACAACCATAATAGGAATCTTAATATTAATTTATATAAATACAACTATCCAACCAATTCCTGCAAACCAAATAACTAAAGAACTCTTAAATAAATATGTAATTATTGAAGGAAAAGCAACAGATATAAATCAACTTGATAAAATTACCACACTAAAAATAGAAACTAAAGAGAAAAAAATAGAAGCTGTAGTTTTTGATAAAAATTTAAATATTCCTTTAAATATCAATTTATTTTTCGCAGGAACTGTACAAGAATACAAAAACACCCTCCAATTAAACATAGAAAAAATATCCACCACAAGATAACAACAAAGATTTTTTATAGAGTAAAAAATATACAATCTCAAAGCCATAAATATATAAGATTAACAAAACAGAGAAAAACAAATGGATCATATAACTAATAAAATTTCAGACCTAGTGGATGAATATAGCAAAAAAGAAGAAAACAATTTTAAAAAAATAGTACCTACTCTAATAAAAAAAGGAATAGACAATGTAAATCTTTCAATGTTTAGCGAAGAAAGAAGAAAAGAATTATTAGAAGCTGTTGGCGATGAATTTTTAAGAAGAGGACAAAAACAAGATGCTCTTAAAATGTATATCAAAGTAAATAAAAAAGAAAAACTAAACGAAATCGGAAAAGAATTTATTAAAGCAGGTGCATTCAATAGTGCAATTGATGCATTTAAAATAGCAGAAAACAAAGAAATGCTTCTTAAAATCGGAAATAAATGTCTAGAAGAAGGTCACATAAGTGAAGCAATAAAAGCTTACGAAGCAATAAATAGTAAAGAAAGATTAGAAAGTGTAGGAGACTATTGTCTAGAAAAACAAAAATTAGAATACGCATTTGAAGTCTACAGATTTTTAAACAATAAAGAAAAATTAATAATTACTGGAAACAAAGCAATAAAAGAAAATGAAATGAAAGTTGCCATTCAATCCTTTGAAGCTGCAAATGATAAAACAAAACTTAATGAACTAGGAGATATCTTACTAAAACAAGGAATGCTTCAAGCAGCCCTAAAAGTATACGGACAATCAGGAAATCAAATGATGGTTGAATTTATAAAAGAAAATTTTAAAGATGAACCAAAAATAGGAACCTATTTATAATTTTAATAGAATAAACTAATTAATAGAAAATATATTCTAATTTAACTACTATTTTAACATATCACAAGATTAAGAAGGACGTTATAGTTCACAATAGGTTAAATATTCTCGTAAGAAAACATCCTTCTCACTATTTTAATTTTCTAGAATTTAATTATTCTCTACCTCGTACTAAAGTACGAGGCAGCTTGCTATTATATTGCAACGTCCCGACTAAAGCAAAGATAGACAACTCTTCCGAGGTTATCGGAGAATTTTCGGAATTTTCTAAGAAACTAATTTAAAAGAAAATATAAAATTTAACCTATGCTACAAATATTTCTCTCAATAATTATAGGTATTTTATTAGGAACTATCTCAGGTCTAACACCTGGAATTCATATGAATTTAGTTTCAATTATTATCCTAACAATTTATTCAAAACTAAGCAACATCGACCCAATTATAGCAGCATCAACAATAATAGCAATGTCTATCACACATACTTTTCTAGATTTTATTCCATCAACTTACCTAGGAGCACCCAATGATGAAACAATACAAAATGCATTACCTTCCCATAAATATCTTTTACAAGGAAAAGCCTACGAAGCAATAAAATTATCAATAATTGGCAGTTATTTAGGTCTACTTCAAATTATTCTCATAACCCCCTTACTAATACCTCTCATCCCAATCTTATACACTCTTATAGAAGCATACATTCCCTATATCTTAATTATACTATCAATAACATTAATTCTAAAAGATCAACAACCATTAAAATCACTTTTAATCTTCCTATTAGCCGGCTCACTCGGCTACATAACACTAAATCTAAAAAATCTCCAAGAACCATTATTTCCATTATTTTCAGGATTATTTGGAACATCATCTATTTTATTATCCTTAAAAAACAAAATTAAGATTCCAAAACAAATAATTACCACTCCAAAACTAAAAACCTTCAAAACAATCCACCACTTAAATTTAGGATTAATCTCATCTATACTCACAGGTTTTCTTCCAGGACTTGGTGCAGCACAAGCAGCAACCATATCATCAGCATTAAACAAAGAAAAATCAGACAAATATTATATTCTATTAACAGGATCAATAAATACTGTAGTAATGGTTTTAAGCATAGTCGCTTTATATACCATTAAAAAATCAAGAAATGGAGCAATCCTAGTAGTCTCAAAAATAATACCTAACTTAAACCTAAACACTTTAATTCTACTAATGACTATCGCACTAATAACAGCTTCCCTTGCAACATCCTACTCATTATTTTTAGCAAAAAAATTTTCTTTTTACATAACAAAAATAAATTATCAATATCTCTCCATTTCAATACTTATTTTTATAATCTTCTTAACAATAATAATCTCAAAACCCCTAGGTTTACTGATCCTAACCATCTCTACATTTTTAGGGTTTCTTCCGATCTTAACAAATATTCCAAGAAATCAATTAATGGGATCCTTACTAATTCCAGTAATATTATATTATTTTTAATAATCATCTCTCCTAAAAGAATTTACCCAAGCCCTCCTGCTTCTCTTTCTCCTTACCAAAAACCATATCAACACTTTGCTGAAGTAAATCTAAACTTTGCTTCAAAAAAGCAGGTAGATTATACTCTCTAGCTAAACTAAGAGATGGCTCTAAATATTTTATTACAGAACCTTCAGAAATAGTAAACAATAGCCTTCCCCCACAATTACAAACCCCCTTCAAAGGTGGCCTACGATATTTTTCATTACAATCAACGCATCTAAATTGTTGCATACTAAACTTTCTTAAATTACCCTTTATATCCCTAATAAAATGTCTTTCGATAATCAATCTCGCAACATCATCTTGATTAACACACCTTAATTTTTTAGCAACATTCATCTGCCCCTCAACCTTCTCCTTCATTGAAGGTATAGTCTTATAAACACTGCAAGTAATACCCGCATTAATATCTTGAGTATCATGTGTAAACCCAAAACCCTCATATTGTGATTTCTTATCTAACCTATCCCTAACCGTTTCAAGCTTAATCTCCGTTGCATATTTATACTGTTCAGCTGCCTCATAAAATTCTAAAGGATACTTAAACACAGTATCCAAATTAAACACCATATCATCTACTTCTTTTGGTAATAAAAGAGAAGCTAAAATTAAAGGCTCATCTTGAGTAGCTCCCCTATGATCACTCAATAACTTCCTAGAAAAATTCAATAAAGCATCCATTAATAACATTACACCAGCCTCATCCCCATCACATCTCATGTTAATAATATTATCCCCCAAAATAATATTCTTCTCTATTAATTCATTACCCTCGACTTCCAAACAATAAGAATGCTTTTTGTCTTCAATTTCTTCAACTTTTTTAATAATGTCTAAATAACAATCACCTATTTTTTCCAAAACAATATTTCCTTCGTATTTTAAAATAGGTATTTTATCTTCAACTTTTATTTCAGAAGCTATCTTAATCCTAAAACAATCATTGAAATACAAAAATTTATGATTTTCAGTCATAATTAATTCTTTATTGGTTACAGTAATAATTTTAATCCATTTAGTTTCACTAGGTCCCTTAATGAAATACTTAATTTTCTTCTTAATAATTTTATTAGTTTTAGTATTCAAACCATAAGTAAACAAATTAGAAGAGCATTCAATCCTTTTAGTTCCAACCAGATCTATTATCTTAGAATTAGCACCCCTTAGAATCAAATCTTCAACATAATTTCCAATCTCTAAATATTGATCATTTACTAAGAACTTAGTAGTTGGATATAAACAATCTCTTCTCATAGCACTATGCAAATAAGGATGAGCCCACAATCCTTGCTGCTTAGAAAAACCAATAATTCTAGCAACAATACCTGCACAAGTATGTGGACTTAAACCAATAACTAACTGGCCAACTAAATCTTCTCGAGTTTTAATATTATAATAAGGTTCAACACCATAAAACTTAACCAGCAAATCATCTAGAAAATTAGCTACCCTAGTTAAAACAAAATCCGCCCCCTCATCAGGAGAATCCAAACAAGCTGGTAAAATAATGTCTTGACATTTTAATTCCATTATTTGTTCAATACTAACCAAATCATTTCCATAAAAATCTTTCAAATAACCTAAACTTTTTAATTTTTCAATACTTACCCCAACCTCCTTAGGCTTGAAATGTGTCATAGCCATCTCAGTCATATCATACCTAGTCGTCCCATCTTTATTTACAGTAATATGATGCACTGCCCTAAGTATACCCTTTTCTAAAGACTCAGGTATATGCCCTTTATTCGATGTGCCCCTCACTCCTTTAACCAATTCAGGGCCACTACCTAATCCCAATCTTTTCAAAGAATTAGCATATTCCCCTCTTATATTCAAATCAAAAGTATCATAACAATCACACCTATGCCCTTCTTTCTCACATTGCAAATCTAACAAACCACATTGATTGCACTTCCATTTTCTTACAGCAAAAGAACCACAAAAATTACAATAAGCAGAATAAATAATTTTCCCACAAATATTGCAATAAAACAAAGAAAATTGTGCTCTAATCTTCCCCTTATCCAAAGCAGATTGAAAACTCCTCAACCTACCACCCTCTTTTCCTATTGGAAACAAACAATGTGGTGATCCAGCTAATTCTCTCATCTTACCCTTCTCAGGTCTAGCCATTCTAGCTCCAATAAATATTCCTGATTTATCCCTAACCCTCAACTCAGAAACAGAATTAATAAAATCCAAAACATCATTAAATTTATTATATTTCTCAATTAATAAATCATAATTAAAAAGTTTACTATAAAAACCTAAACTAACCATCAACCCATTGAACCATTCACCCTCAATAACTATATATTCCCTTCCAACGCACTTATGCGGAATTCCTAATATTTCTATTATTTTTTTTAATAATAAGTCTCCTTCTAATGGCAAAATTATTTTATCCTCAGAAATAGAGCCTATTCTAATCCATTCTATCAAACTAATTAAATCATTATAATTTATTTCCTTCCAAAAATATGTAAAACGAGGATATAAAGGAATGTCATTCTCTTTAGATAATCTATAACCCTCCTCAAAATTCAAAACAACAAAAGGATCAATTGTTTTACCTTTCTTCTCCAATTCAGCAGACCACCACTCTTCACAATATCCTGGTGGAACTAAAACATGACCCCTATCTAAAAAATCACCATAACTGATTAATATATCTCCAACATACAATATTTCATCAATATTTTTATTTAATTTTCTAGCCAATTCTTCAGTTTCAACAAAAACAACATCTCCATTTTTTAATTTAACCCTTGGTCCTTCAATTTTATCACAAACAGAAATAGTTGCACCTTTGCCTGGTCTTTCAGGTTTTATTTGTGTACCTGTAGAAATATAACCATCTAAAACAACAAGTGTAGCCGGATGTAAAGCATCAACAGAAAAACCTGAGACCCTTGTTCTACCATATCTTAATCTAAAAGCACCACTCTTCAAAGGATAACCTAAAACAGGCCTTCCCGCAACCAAATCCTTCATATATCCATAATCAGGAAAAATCCTTGAATCACCCCTTTTAACATCCTCTTCTTTAGACTTAGATCTTACACTAGATTGTAATTTAATAAATTGATCTACAAAAATCCAATCACTCATACCAACTTTCTCATAAAATATAGAAAATTTTCCCCAAAACTTCTTAAATTTCGATGCTAAAGATTCCCCCATAACTAAACAAAAACCATTTCTTAACCTATTCGTACTAATCCTCGGTAAATCTTTATAATTAGGAGTCTCTAACCTCTCACTACCATCTCCTTCAATTTGGACAGGTAAATTCTGAGTTATAAACTCAACTTCTTGTTCAGAAGGCATATATTGTAAATTAGTTATTCTAGAATGAAAAAAATCCATTTCTGCATAAGATCTTTTTATCTCATAAAATGTAGGATCATAAGATTGATATCCCATCTTTCTTCTTACATAATCACAACAAGCAACAAAATAACAAGTAGCTGTTGTGCCTGCACTTCTAATAGGCCCACCAAAATATAAACTAAAAAATTTACCATTCCCATCTATACGATTTTTTAATTCTAAGCGAATAAATCCCTCTAAAGGTGAGGCCACAACCCCATTAGTCAAATATGCCAAACCTGTTCTCAATCCAACCTCCATAGCTTCCCTTTTATCTTTAAACTCACAAAATTCCTCCTTCGCAACTGCCTCTGCCAATAAAAAAGCAATTATTGGATTTTGTATTCCATATTCTAATTCTAAATTTAAAATTTTTTCTATCATCCCTTTATTTTTAATTTGTGGAGTCACAACCGAAATCAATCCTTCAACCCTTTCAGCCATATTTTTAGCTAAAGGAAGATCAACAAAATTATCTGGATCATAACCCTTACTTCTAGCCTTATTTGCAACATCATATGCCCTTTTAATCTCACAATCAATAGATTCAAAATATTTATTCATAGATTCACTAGATTGCATTTTTCACCCCACTATTAATTAAAAAATTCATAATTCTAACTTCCCTAGTTTTTAAGTTAATTAAAGGCACTTTAGCTGGATGCGGAACTATTCCCCTCTTAGCCATATCTTTTGTCTGAGTAACCCAACAAGAACAATTAAGCAAAGCAATATTCCTATAATTACCAACCATTACTCTATGAATATGACCTGAAGCAAAAATATCAGGAATTTTATTAATAATTAAAGGATCAGCATAAATATCTGGTAAATACAAAGTAGAAGAATGTGTAGGTGCCAAATGTCTTTTCCTTAACAATAATTTCATAATTAAATCACTTCTCTCTTGCCCACCCTTTAATCTAATATTATTTATAACCTCAGAAAAATAAATAAAACTATAACCATGATACAATAAAATATCAAAACCACTAAAATTATCTTTTTTATGAATATTTATTATTGAAGGATTACTAACCAAGGTCACATTTTTTAAAGTATAAAGAGAACTACAAAAGTCTCTATCAAACAAGGGTTGTGGCTCAGCAATACGCATAGCATCATGGTTACCCCCACAAATAATTATTTTAATATGTTCTGGTATCTTAGCTAATAATTTACTTATTCCTTTATATTGATCCTTAATATCTTTTATTAATAAATCATTCTCCTGACCTGGATAAATTCCAACACCTTCAACTAAATCTCCAACTATAAACAAATAACCAACTTTCTTACTCAATTTCTTTTGTGCATCATCCCCATACAAACCAGCCAGCCAACTAATAAAATTCAAAAATTCCTCCTCTAAAAATTCTTTTAATCCATAATGAATATCACTAATAAAAACTGCATAAACATCATCATTACATTTTTTCAATTCCTTAGAAAGAGGTATGTCTGGAAAAATAATATCATTACAAAAAATAATATCTTTTCCATAAACACCCCTAACACCTATCACTTCATCCAAAACAAGCTCATCCACAATATCCTTAAGATTTTCTTTAGTTTTGCCTATTATTACATTAATTATTCCCGTATTATCCTCTAATTTAATTATACAATTTCCATTCTTAGTAAATATTTTATCTAACACAACCCCAATCAAAGAAATCCTTTCCCTTTCCCTTTTATCCTTTAACCTACTTATCGAAATAACCCCTTCCAATTCAGGTCTATTTACTAAAAAACCTTTAATAGTTTCATATCTATTTTTAAAATATTTAACAAAATCTTGTACCTCTCTTTTTTTTAAATTATCCTTATAATTATAAATAACCTCTAAATTTGTAAAAAAATAATTATCTTTTTCAAATAAATCTAAATAATAACAAAAATCATCTTTATCTAAATATTTTTTATCACTTAATTTTCTTTCTAAAAAATTAACAAATTGAATACTTAAATTATCCGGTATAATCTCTATAATCTTACTATCTATCAAAATTCCCTTTTCTAAAAAATAACTAATTATTCCTTTTTTATCCATATTTACCTCTAAGAAAATTTATTTAAAACCTAAAGATTCATTTAAGATTTCTCTTAATTTAGGTAACATTGATTGAGGTATTGCCAAACTTATTTCCCTAGTTCTACCATATCTACCCTTAGAGATTACCTTAGCATTAATTATTCCCAACATATCTAACTCAGCAATAACATCTGAAATTCTTCTTTGAGTTAAAGGTTTTAAATTAATCAAAATACATAATTCTGTATATCTCTCATAAATATCTCCTGTATACAAACAAGAACTATCTCTAACCAAATCACAAACATCAAAAATAGAACTTAAACATAATTGAAATTGTTTTGGTTGACTAGCAACAATATCCAATACTTTATCTTTCTCTATTTTTTCTTCTGCAGAATCAATATCATCTATCTCAATTAAATGTCTACCATCCCTTTCTGCTAACTCACCTGCAACCCTCAATAAATCTAAAGCCCTTCTAGCATCACCATGTTCTCTAGCAGCATAAGCAGCACACTTCTCAATTACACCTGGACTAACTGCTCCATCAATAAAAGCCTCTTTCGCTCTCTCTCTTAAAATATCCTGAATCTCAAAAGCATTATAAGGAGGAAAGACCAATTCTTCTTCACTTAAACTACTCTTAACCCTTGGATCAACATTATCTAAAAAAGTTACCTCATTAGAAATGCCAATCACAGAAAATTCAACATTTTTTAACTCAGAGTTTAATCTAGTTAAATTATATAATATCTCATCACCAGCCTTTCTAACTAATTGATCTACCTCATCTAAAATTAAAACAACTAATTTTTTAGCTACATCTAAATGTGCCAAAAAAATCTTATAAACTTCATCTGTAGGTAAACCTGTTGCAGGAATTTTTTTACCGAATTCTTCTGCTAATTGAGCTATTAATCTATACTCAGTATCAGCAACCCTTTTTAGTTTACAATTAATATAAACTAAATCAACTGACAACTTTTTATCCTTACAAACCTCTTTTATATGTTCAACAACATGTTTTACAACTAAAGTCTTACCCGAACCAGTTTTTCCATAAAGAAATAAATTAGAGGGTTTCTCCAACCTTAAGCAAGGAGCCAATATACCAGCTACATCTTTAACTTGAGCATCTCTATGTAAAATTTTTAAAGGAGTATAATTTGTTTGTAAACTTCTTTTATTCTTAAACAAAGGCTGTTTATCCAGATAATTTTGAAAAAAATTCTTTAATTCAGACATATAACTAAAACAATAATCCTTATTTTAAAGATTATTATTCTTAGAGCCACACCTAGATTTCTTCTGGAAAATTTTATCGTAATATATTCATAAAATCCGTAAAATTACTAAGAAATTACGATAAAATTCATGTTATAACACAATAATTACGAATAAAGAAAAACATAGTTAATATAATTTACTAATTATAATATATATATAATAAAACAACAAATTTTATAAATAAATTACCAAAAAAACAAAAATTAATTAAATTACTAATAAATATACTAATAATTCAACTAATTAATTATATTTTATCCTCAATATATCATAAAAGAACAAAATAAATCCTAAAAAAAATTCCATAGGAAATAAAGGTGTGTGGGTGTCCAAACCACAATTCTTTTACTATTTTTAAATAACATTTATTAATAAAAAAACATTAATTAATCCATGAATATTTTTCTTATTTATCTAATTATCTTAATATTAGCTGGATTTATAACTTATTTCTTTCTAAAAACTATTATAAAAACAATCTTTATTATATTCTTAATATTCTTATTATTATCTCTCTTTACAACATTCTCTTTAACTAAAGAGATAAATAGCATAAAATCAAACTTTCCTTCATCAACCAACCTTTTTTTATTAGAAAATAATAATGAATATCTCGCAGGTTTTTACTTTAATATAAAATCTTCAGAATTTACATATATAAGTGAAGAAGAGCTTTTATCCTTTCAAAAGAAAAATTTAAATGAGATAAAGCCATATAAAGAATTCTACAAAATAATAAAAATAAATTATAATTACCTAAAACAATCCTTACCAGAATTATTAGAATACGAAAATATTATAATCTCCAAAACTGATTTTAATATTCAAATAAATTCAGAAAATCCATTAGATTATTATATATACGAAAATGATACAAAACAAATTATTGTCTCAGAAAAACCAAATCAATCCTATTTTTTACTATCTGAAACCTTTAATTCATCATTAGAATATAAAAATAATCTCTTTCTTCTATCTTTTCAATCTATAGAAAATCAAAAAGGGTTATTAAATTTTTTAATTTTAGGACTAAAATCAAATCAAATATTTATATACAAAGAAACATTCTCTTTTAAACTCATTCAATCTATTCCAAAGTCTATACTAGAAAAACTGACAAACAAATAGGAAAATATTTATAAATAAACTAATAACATATAGTACGAGGTTAAAATGGTTGATGGCGAAAAAAGACATTCAAGACAATTTATGGGTAAAGGTGTAGTTAGTAAAGCAGGTAAAAGATATGGAGAAGTTGCAAATTTAACTTTCGAACCTAAAACAGGTGAAATAATACATCTTGTTCTAAAAAATCCAACACCATATGCATCCGCTATAGAACTAGAAAAAACCAAAGAAGGTGAATTATTAATACCTTTTAGTTCTGTAATGGCTATCGGTGATTTTATAGTAATTGCTGAAGAAGATATCCTTTAATAAGTCTTTTAAATTTTACTATTAATATAATCTAATGCTAGAATTTAAAACAACAAAAGATCTAAAAATATCTAAAAAAATTATAGATCAAGTAATTGGTCAAGATTCTGCTATTAATATCATAAAAAAAGCAGGTCAACAAAAACGTCATATTCTTTTAATAGGGTCACCTGGAACAGGAAAAAGCATGTTAGGTCAAGCCCTAGCTGAACTTCTTCCACAAGAAAAACTACAAGATGTATTAATATTACATAATGAACAAGATGAAAACAATCCTTTAGTCAAAACAATGCCAAAAAGTAAAGGTAAAGAATTAGTTGAAAGGTATAAATTACAAATATTATCTTCAACAAAAAATCAAAATATTCTATTTTTTATCTTACTTATTTTAGCTATAATCTCACCATGGTGGATTAGAAAAGAATATGGGGATATAATGGCTGCAGCCACATTAATTACATCAATGTTTGCAGTTATAGGTTTTGTTTTATTTATCAATTTAAATAAAAGAATGCAAAATGTAAAATTTAAAATACCTAAACTATTAGTAGATAATTCTGAAAAAACACATGCACCCTTCTTAGATGCGAGTGGTGCTCATGCAGGTGCCTTGCTCGGGGACGTGCTTCATGACCCCTTACAGTCATTTTCGTTACTAAATAGTGGTTACATAAATAAGGAAAAAAAGACATTAGACAAGGTAGTTAATAAAATACTAAAAGAAAGTGAAAATATAAAAAAAGATAATTATATAGCAGCATTCACAAAACCAAAAAAATATTTTACTCTAGGGTTTAATAAAAAAATAAAAGAGTCAGAAGTATTATCTGTAAATAAATATAAATTTAATGGAAATTTAATAAAATTAACTACAAAATCAGGAAAATTCATAATAGTAACTCCTGAACATAAAGTAGCAATTAAAAATTGGTTAGGTAAAATAATTTACAAAAGAGCAGATAAGATAAAGCCTTGGCACAAATTAGTTACTTTAAACTAGATTTTCTTAAAATATTTAATTTTCTCTAGTAGATGCACTAGACATATACGCGCCAAATTTAAATATTCAATTTACTTATCTCTTTTTTGGGTAAATTTATATGGAAAACCAAAGAATAAACCATCAAAATATAATCAATACTTATGATGAATGGCAACAAAATCAATGTAATTTATACTATAAATACAAACAAATAAAACAAGAAAACCCTTCTTTTGGTTATAAAAAGATTTCAAAAATATTAAACCAACAACAATCAAAAACAAGATATTCTAAAAAATCCACTAATCTTATAAATTTTCCTACAAACAGATAAATAATGAAATCAGAAAGAATAAAATTTATAAAAAAAGTTTTATATAAAGGTTATTTATATAATCTAACCACAGAAACAGGTAATATATTCGTAAATAAAATTCTTTGTAAAAATTCAGGGGGTTTAGGTACTCCTGCCTATGAACGTGTCATTGGGGGGTTGATTCATAAAGCTAACGGTGGTGTTTTATTTATAGATGAAATTGCAACCTTACAACCACATTCTCAACAAGAACTTTTAACTGCATTGCAAGAAAAAAAATATCCTATCACAGGACAATCAGAGAGATCAGCAGGAGCCATGGTAAGGACTGAACCGATTCCCACTGATTTTATTTTAGTAGCTGCAGGGAATATGGAAACAGTAGAACATATGCATCCAGCATTAAGATCAAGAATTAAAGGATATGGTTATGAAATTTATATGAATGACACAATGGAAGATAATGAAGAAAACCAAGATAAACTAGCTTTATTTATCGCACAAGAAGTAGAAAAAGATAAAAAAATACCTCATTTTACAAAAGAAGCAGTAAAAAATATTATTTTAGAAGCAAGAAAATTAGCAGGAATTGCAGGTAAACTAACTGTGAGACTTAGAGATTTAGGTGGCCTAATTAGAGCAGCAGGAGATATAGCCATAGAAGAAAAATCAGAATTTGTTCAACCAGAACATATTAAAAAAGCAAAAGTAATAGCAAGATCTTTAGAAACACAAATTGCAGATAAATATATCGAAAACAAAAAGAAATACGAGATTATTATCCTAAAAGGAAAAAGAATAGGTAGGGTAAACGGTCTAGCCGTAATAGGCACAGATTCAGGCCTTTCAGGTATCCTGCTACCAATAGAATCAGAAGTAACACCAGGCGGAAAAAAAGCAGAGTTTGTAGCTACAGGAAAATTAGGAGAAATCGCTAAAGAAGCAATACTCAATGTCTCTAGTATTGTTTCAAAGTTTTTTGGTGAGGATATTAAAGAAAAATATGATATTTATATTCAATTTTTACAAACATCTGCAGAAGGTGTTGAAGGAGACTCAGCATCTATAGCTGTAGCAACTGCAGTGATCTCAGCCCTTAAAAAAATACCAATTAGACAAGATACAGCTATGACAGGTTCTCTATCTATTAGGGGAGAAGTTTTAGCTATTGGGGGTGTTACAGCAAAAGTAGAAGCGGCAATAGAAGCAGGAATAAAACAAGTAATAATCCCTCATTCAAATCAACAAGACCTTATTCTTAATGAAAAACAAAAAACACAAATTAAGATTATTCCAGTATACACAATAACTGAAGTTCTAGAAAGTGCTTTAGATTGGTCAAAACATAAAAAGCTTTTAGCTGATATAAAAGCAATAAACAGTATTTAATAATCACTAATAAGTAATAACAAAACGAAAGATTTAAATATTCTATTAAAAGCAAAAATTTATGATAAGATTAGAGGATTTAACTAACATTCCAGAAAGAGAGGCAATTAAACATTGTTTAGATTTTTTGCTCACAAGAAGGGATGAAGAAGGCTTTGTTGATCCAATAATTACAGGTTATAATTATTATAGCCCTATTCCACAGGCGAGCAGGGTAATAATTTTCAGCCATATGTATGAAACTAAAAATTATAAAGAAGATATGTTAAAAGATTTAGAAACAATGTCTTATTCAAAAGAAGACATAGATGAAAATATTAGAGAGAAGTTAGCTATATTTCTTTGAAGTCCAAAATTCTTAATAAGGAATGAAGAAGGAGTAATTTATAATTCCCTAAGAATTAGAGATACAAGAACAGGCAAGTTCATAGATTTAGAAAGATTTAAACTATGTTTAGGGGAAAGAGAAGAATACAGTACTAGTTTTAGTTATTTAATTGGAGAGAGCCAAGGTTGGCAATTAGATATGCCCCTTTCTAGTAAAAAAGAATTATTCAATTTAATTAGATTATTTTTAAAGAGATCTGGAAAAGATCTTTATTATAATCAAGGGTTAGTTATACCTGAAACAGAAGAAGAGAAAGACATTAGATCCCCTTGGAAAGGAGCATATGAAACCCCAGTATTACTCTTAGGCGAATCAGTTTTAGGTTATTCAAACGAGTTAGCGCAATTCAGTCCTATTACAAGATTTATTTTAAATAAAAACTCAAATGAAGCGAGTTTTGTTATTCATAGAAACCTAAGAAGATTAGTGCAATTACCTCAATATAAAGAATTAATTAATTTTGGATTTATAGAAGAAAAATGTTTAGGCAACAATGCATTCATAAAAGAATATGTTGACAAAAAACCAGAATAGTAAATTATAAATACTTTTTTATCTTTAATAAAGTATGACCTTAGATGTGTTTGTAGGAGACTTGGAATTAGTAAACACACCAGAAGAATTAAATAGAATTATCTCTAAAGTTAAAGTATTTAAGAAAAATACTGATAAAGAAGCAGGAATAGTCTTAAAGCAAAATAGTCTTGGTATTAGTTATAGGATTGTTTCAGAAGAACAAGCAGAAAGGCGTTTATCAAAGCTAGAAACCGGAGAAAGATATGTAGAATTTTACCCATTACATGAGTTGAATAGATTAAAAGATATATTTGAGAGAGAAGGAAGAAAAAAATATTTAGAGCAGCTTTTTAGTTTTAAATCTTGTTGCTATTAATGGTATTTAGTTCAAATAAACTTATATTCTTCCATTCACTTCAAAATTTATGAATATTCTCATAACAGGCGGTGCAGGCTACATTGGGTCGCATTGTGTAAAATATCTCCAAAAGGACCATAATATAATTATTTATGATAGCTTATCTAATGGCCACAAAGAAGCAGTCACTTGTTCTTTAATCCAGGGAAATTTAGAAGATAAAGAAAAATTAAATAAAGTATTTAAAAACAATAAAATAGATATAGTAATTCATTTTGCAGGATTCATAGAAGTTTCAGAATCAACAAAAGATCCATCAAAATACTACAATAACAATGTTTTAGGAACTTTATCTCTTTTAGACACAATGATAAAAAATAATGTTAAAAATATAATTTTTTCATCAACAGCAGCAGTATTTGGAGAACCACAAGAAACACCTATCAAAGAAACACATCCCAAAAAACCAATCAATCCTTATGGACAAACAAAATGTATAATAGAAAAAATTTTAGAAGATTATGATAAAGCATATAGTCTAAAATATATAATCTTAAGATATTTTAATGCTGCAGGAGCAAATGAAGAAATTGGAGAATCTCATAATCCAGAAACACATCTAATTCCATTAATATTGCAAGCAGCATTAGGAAAAAAAGATTCAATAAAATTATTCGGAACAGATTACAATACCAAAGATGGTACTTGTATACGGGACTTTATACATATAAAAGATCTAATAAATGCACATATATTAGCAATGAATTATCTCATAAAAGAACAAAAATCTAATAATTTTAATCTAGGTTCTAATCAAGGATATTCAGTAAAAGAAATAATTAATTTAGCAAAAGAAATTACAAAAACAAATTTCAAAGTTATAGAAGAACCACGTAGAGCAGGAGATCCAGCAATTTTAATCGCAGATTCAACAAAAGCAAAAACAATCTTGGGTTGGCAACCAACACATACAATACAGGAAATTATTAATTCAGCATGGCAATGGCATCAAAATCAAAGATATTAAGTTTTTTCACCAGAAATTTTTCCATATAACTTAACAAAAATATCCGGTTCTAAATCAATCCCACACAATTTTAACATTTTAGCTAATTTTACACCCCCCTTACCAAAATCTCTACTTTCCCTAAATCTGCCTAATCGATTCAAACTCCAACTACATAAAAATCCCTCACTCATAACTAAAACAACATCCTCCTTTCTCTGTCCTCTTACCAAATTATATTTTAAATTTACAGTAAAAAAACCATTACTCCAAATATTTTTTTTTATTCTAGTAAACCCAAACTTCCACAATTCTAAGATAATTAAATTCTTAAAAATATCAACAACCTCTTTTTTTTCAAAATAATTCTCATCACCCACAAAATCCTTAAAACTCATGCTCCTCATTAAATCAATTTTATATACTCTACCTAAATATTTATTTCCATGTTGTTTAACCCTTTTACTCCTTTTCTTCCATTCGTTTTTAACCAAATAAGCATAGAGATATTCATTGCCATTCAAATTAGTCCTTTGTTTTAATCTAATAAATACCATTTTAATTTATGGGCACTATTTTATATTTTTCTAATTAAAACTATCCTTTAGTTCAATAAAGCTATTAAACCAATTTAGAGTTTATAAAACTTATTAAAAAATCCACCATCTTTATTAATAATCAAATTATATTTATTCTATGAATTTTAAAGAACAATTAAGAAAAGATTTAGAAAAACAACTAAAGATAAAGATACAAATAGAAGTTCCACCTAATGATCAATTTGGAGATCTAGCAGTTCATTCTTTCAAATTAAAGCTACCTCCACAAGAAATGCAAAAGAAAATAATCTTACCCAAATATATTGAAAAAACAGAAATAAAAGGCCCTTATCTAAATTTTTTTATTAATAAATCCCTATTAGCTAAAACAATTTTAAAAGAATCATCGAAAAAAAATTATGGCAAATCAAACAAAGGGAAAGGAAAAACAATAGTTATAGATTTCTCTTCCCCAAATATTGCAAAACCATTCGGAATAGGTCATTTAAGATCTACAATTATCGGAAATTCAATAGCAAATATAGATTCTTTTTTAGGCTATAAAACAATAAAAATTAACTATTTAGGTGATTGGGGTACACAATTTGGAAAAATATTAGTAGGATATAAATACCTTGGAAATGACGCAGAACTTAAAAAAAATCCAATAAAACACATGCTTGATCTTTATATTAAAGGCAACCAAAAGGAATATGAATACGAGGCAAGAAATTGGTTCAAAAAGCTTGAAGAGGGAGACAAAGAAGCAATAAGATTATGGAAATTATTTAGAGAATTAAGTTGGAAGAATTTTCAGAAAATCTACAAAATACTTAATATAAAATTTGATATTATTTCTGGAGAATCTTATTATAATGGAAAAATGGATAGATCCCTTAAGGAATTAAAATCAAAAAATTTAATAGAGGAAAGTGAAGGAGCTCTAATTGTTAACCTTAATAAATATAATTTAGGTGTCACATTAATACAAAAAACAGATGGAGCAACATTATATATAACACGAGATATAACTGCAGCAAAAGAACGTTATTTTAAATATAAATTTCATAAAATGATTTACGAAGTTGGCCAAGAACAAAAACTCCATTTTCAACAACTATTCAAAATATTTGAATTATTAGATTACCCATTTGCAAATAATTGTATACACGTACATCACGGTCTTTATTTAGACAAAGATGGTAAAAAATTTGCAACAAGAAAAGGAAAGACCATCTTCATGGAAGATATCTTAAATAAAACAATCGATCTTGCAAAAAAAACAATTAATGAAAAAAACCCCAAACTTAAAAATAAAGATGAAGTAGCAAGGAAAGTAGGCGTTGGAGCCATTATATATGGTGATTTAAAGAATAATCGTATAAATGACATGATTTTTAATATAGAAAGATTCCTTGATTTTGAGGGTAATACAGGTCCTTATTTACAGTATACTTATGCAAGAGCTTCAAGCATTTTAAATAAAACAAAGAAAAGAAATCTAAAGATCAAAATAAAGAGCCTAGAAAACAGCGAAGTAAAGTTAATAAAAAAAATTGCTGAGTTTCCAGAAGTTGTAGATTTAGCTGAAATTAATTTAGCACCTAATATAATTGCTAATTATGTATTGGTCTTAGCACAATCATTTAATGAATTTTATCATACCTGCCCTGTCTTAAAAAGCGATAATGAATCATTCAGATTAAAACTAGTAAAATGTTTTACAATTGTTACAAAACAATCTTTAAATCTACTAGGGATCGATGTTCTAAAACAGATGTAGATGCACAATGCACAAATGTAGAAATATTTATATATAAAACAACAAACAAAACTCCATGCCAATAGTAGGTTTTAATTTTACAAGAATAAATATAGAAAAAAAAGATAAAATGAACTCAGGCGAACGAATTAATTCTAATATAAATATAACTAGTGTTGAACAAGAAAAATTAAATTTGAAGCCTTCAGAAGAAATCCTAAGATTTAATTTCGAATTCACAGTAGATTATTCTTCAGCAGGAGAAGCAAAACTAAACGGTTATGTTGTTTACTTAGATTCACCAGACAAAATAAAAGATTATTTAGCATCATGGGAAGAAAATAAAACAATTAATCCTGAAACTTTATCCTCTATCTTGAATACTATTTTATTTAAATGTAACATAAAAACCCTTAATTTATCTCAAGAAGTAAATCTTCCCCCCCATATTCAATTGCCTAGAGTCACTGCTGAAAATAAAAAATAATTTTTTTATTTACAACAAACTCACTCAATGACTCACTCAATGACTCACTCAATGACTCACTCAATGACTCACTCAATGACTCACTCAATGACTCACTCAATGACTCACTCAATGACTCACTCAATGACTCACTCAATGACTCACTCAATGACTCACTCAGATCG
>DATDVT010000030.1:0-2390 GCA_035289905.1 Candidatus Nanoarchaeia archaeon | reverse complement strand
TCATTTAAGAGCACTTGTAAAATACGAGGTTGATAGGAACGGGGTGTACGCACTAAGGTAACGAGGTGTTCAGCCCGCGTTTACTAATAGCTCTTAATTTTCTGTACATAGCTGATTTTATTTTTTTTATTTTAGAATTCTATAAAATTAATACACACAAAATAATTCATTAGATAGAACTATATTTATTTATACAATATTTATAAATAGAATAAACATTAGATTTATTGTGGAGAATATACTAACAAAATCAAAATATCTCATTGAATTTGTATTTCAATCTTTGTAACCACCTTTTAATATTAATTCAATCAATTTACGTACAGGCTCCTTAAGCAAGATTTATATGTTTTTAGCTCTTAATAATTTAATAAGAAGTTATATATAATTAAAATGGGATTAGAACAAGAAGTTGGATCGAGAAAGATTCAAAGGGAGAGGGATTACCTACCCTTTGGGGTTAGATATTTAGAAGCTCCAGAACCTATCGGTTATAAAACTGATAACATACTGAGTTATACTAGTGTAACATTTTGTACTTGGAAATTCATTCCATTAGTTGATGATGGAGATTAAATAATCCACCTATTTTTATTACCTGGTGCTTTATAAGAGATTTCTATGAAAAATATATTGATAGTTAGCGGAACTGGAGATGCACATGCAGAATATATGTGTAAAATACTTAGTTCCAAAAATATTCCATTCTTCTTATTCCTATCAGATAAATACCCATATGAAGCACAAATTACGTTAGAATTTAATAATAACCATACCATAACCTACCAAGACAGAAAAATAAACTTAAATTCAGATTGGAGCATCTGGAATCGACGTATATTCCCACCAGAATTTCCAACAAATTTTCCTAGAAATTTAGAAGAGATGGTCATAGAAGAATCAAAACGCACATTGCAAGGTTTGATGGTTACTCATCCTGGTTTAGTTGTTAATAATCCATTTAACAACTATAGGGCAAATAACAAAATAGAGCAATTGCAACGTGCAAGAGAGATTGGATTAAATGTTCCAGATACGCTCATAACTAATGAGCCAAATAATGCAAAAGAATTTTATGAAAAACATAAAGGAAATATAATTTTTAAAATGCAAAAATTACCAATAATAGAAGATAAAAATGGAGTTCATAAAACGATTATGACAAGAAGGGTATTGGCCGAAGATTTTACCGAGATTGAAAGAATAAAAAATAGTCCTTGCCTCTTTCAAGAACACATAGAGAAAGAATATGAGATTAGGTTAACTATAGTTGGAAATGAATTATTTCCAATAGCGATTTATTCACAAGATTCGGAAATTTCACGTGACGATTTTAGAAGATATGATTTTGGAAAGGTTAGATATAAAACTGTTAATATTCCAGAAGAGACTACTACAAAAATATTAAATCTAACCAAAGAGTATAAGTTACATTATGCAGCTATTGATCTGATCCATACTCCTAAAGGTAAATATGTATTTTTAGAATTAAACCCAAATGGTCAATATTTATGGACAGAAGAAATGTCTGGAGCCCCTATAACCAGCTCATTTGCCGATTATCTAGCTGGATTAAAAACTCCAAAAGAATTTTAAACTTCTAATACTAATTAACTCTATGGATAAAAAGCAAGTTGTGGAGCTTCTCGCAAGATATAAGTATATACTTATAGGTGAAATTCATGGAACTAAAGAAATACCCAAAATTACATTTGAACTAATCCGACCATTATTTAAAAATAATAAAATAATATTTTGCTTAGAAATACCAAAACAAGCTGAAAAAGAACTTTATGGGTATCTTAATGGTAAAATAAAAAAACTACAACTATTAAATTCTATTTATTTGAATGACGCTAAGAATGATAAAAGAATTAACGATAATATTTTGATTATGTATAGAAATTTACATAAAGCAGGTATTATTTTTAAGGGTTTGGAAGACTATAATAATGAAAACCCATATGAAAGAGATAAGAGTGTTGCTAAAAGATTTATGAATATAACCAATAAGAATAAATTTGATAAATATATTTTATATATTGGAAATATGCATACCCTTGCAAAATCTCTTAAGATGGGAGAATATGTGGTTAATCCAATTAAAATTTATTTACCTAAAAATTTTATAAAGAAGATATTAACCATACAATTTAATAAAGGCGATAAAGAACAAATAGTGTTTAATGAGAAAACAAATACAATTAATTATTATTTAGTTTTAGAAAATATCTAAAACAAAACATTCTTAAGTTATTAAGAAAAAATAGACAGATGATCAAGTTTCTTATTTTTGATCTGGATGGCACATTATATGAAAAGAAAAGTGTTGTTTTAAGATACTTGCAAGAATTTGCTGATATAGAAAAATATAATTTTGATGAGATATA
>DATDVT010000029.1:0-7964 GCA_035289905.1 Candidatus Nanoarchaeia archaeon | reverse complement strand
GGATTAAATACTCTACAAACAGGAATAACAAAGTTTGTATCAGATTTCAATACAAAAAGAGAATATTCAAAAATAAGTTACCTAATAAATAGATCATTAAAAAAATTAACAATTTATGGAGTAATTCTATTAATAATTTTTTTATTTATAACCCCCATACTATCAAAGTTTTTGCATATTACAATAACACCTTTGCTTATTATATCCCCTTGTGTAATTTTTTTGATATTACTCCCAATAAATAGGGGATCATTACAAGGCTTGCAAAGATTCAAGGGATTAAGCTTTAATTTAATAATAGAAGGAACAGTAAAACTACTTGGGGGGATATTATTAGTATTGTTGGGATTTGGAGTTTATGGTGCGATAATTTCAATAGTTTTATCATATATAATTTCATTTTTTGCTGGATTTTATCCACTAAAAGATATAGTTAAGAAAAATAAAAAAGAATTTGATACAAAAAAAGTTTACAAATTCTCTCTATCAGTATTAATTGCATTAATAAGTCTAACTTTAATGTATAGCATTGATTTGATTTTAGTAAAACATTTTTTTAATGCAGTAGAATCAGGTTATTATGCTGCAGCGGCATTGTTGGGCAAAATATTATTTTTTGCAACAATATCCATAAGTCAGGTTATGTTTCCAAAGGTTTCTGAACTTTATAATAAAAGAAAAGAATCTAAACCCATTTTAATCAAATCCTTATTGATTAGTTTAATAATCATAATTCCAGCGACAATTATATTTTATTCATTTCCAAAATTAATTGTAAATATTTTATTTGGTCCAAAATTTTTACCAATAACAAATTATATAGGGCCTTTTGCAATAATTATTGGTTTATTTTCTTTAGTATATATTATAACATTTTACAATCTATCTATAAATAAAAAGAGATTTTTGTATATTCTTATAATATTTAATATATTACAGATAATACTAATTACTTTATTCCACTCAACTTTAATGCAAGTAATAAATATTTTAATAATTTATATGGTATTATTATTTGTTATAATACTTTCATTAACAATGTTCAATTCAAAAAAATGACAGAACTATCAATAATAATTCCTGCATATAATGAGGAGAAAAGAATAAGAAAAACAGTGGAAGATTATATTAAATATTTCAAAAAATATAATTATGAATTAATAATAATACCAAACGGATGCAAAGACAAAACAGAGAATATAATAAAAGGATTATCTAAAAAGTGTAAATATATAAAATATAAAATAATAAAAGAATCTGTAGGAAAGGGAGAATCTATAAAAGAAGGATTTAAAATAGCCAAAGGAGATTTAATAGGATTTGTTGATGCGGATAATTCAACAAAACCAAAAGATTTTTTGGATTTAATAAAAAATATAGGTAGATATGACTGCATTATAGCCTCTAGATATATTAAAGGTGCAATAGTAAGACCAAAACAAAAAATAACAAGAATAATAGCTTCAAGAGCATTTAATTCCTTAGTTAGATTATTATTTGGATTAAAAATTTATGATACCCAATGCGGAGCAAAACTTTTTAAAAATAAAGCTATAAAAGAAATAATAAATAAATTGGATATAACAAGGTGGGCTTTTGATGTAGATTTATTATTTAAATTAAAAAAGAATAAACATAAAATAAAAGAGTTTCCAACAGAATGGGAGGATAAAACCGGCTCTACATTAAAAATCCATAAAGCAATTTTAGAAATGTTTTTATCTTTAATAAGATTAAGATTATTATACTCCCCATTTAAGTTTATAATAAATGCGTATGATTCATTGCCAGAATCAATGAAGATACATCACAAATTAAGATGAAAAAAGATTTATTAAATAAGATACTAAATTTTATTTTTGATAAAAATAATACTAAATATTTAATTTTATTATTTTTTCTTGGAATGATATTAAGAATAATATTTGCATTCATGATTGGTGGCTCTCCAGATGAAATGGTGTATGGGGTACGTGCTTTGGGAATAATAAATTCTGGTTTACTTCAGGAGATGCATGAAAACCCTGTATGGATGTATTTAACTGATTTAATGTATAAAATATTTGGAATGACTTTAATCAGTAGCAGGTTATTATCTATAATTTTTGGGTCATTATCAATAATTATCCTTTATTTTTTAACTAAAGAAATGTTTGATAAAAAAATTGCAATAATATCTTCTATATTATTAACATTCTCATCATACCATATATTAATGACTCTAACAGAGATGGATATAGCAATGACTTTCTTTATTTTATTAAGTTCTTATTTTTTGATTAAATATTTAAAAGAAGATAAATTAAAAGATTATATAATTTCAACAATATTTTTGGGAATAGGGATTTTAGTAAAGAATATAGGAATGCTGTTTATTCCAGCATATTTAGTATTAATTTTATTATATCCAAAAATAAAGAATAAGGAGAGAATATTCTCTAAAAAAAGTATAAAATTGTTAATATTATTCTTTTTGATAATGTTTGTAATTGCTTTACCGACTTTAACTTTTAATTATATCTTATATAAGGAAAAAGGTATGACTGATTTACAATTCTCGAGATTTTTATTAGGAGAAAATAAAGGGATTTATGAATCAATTACTGAGAATATACAACCATTTAGCTTAACTACTTTACTCAAAAATCAAGGAAATGAAATACCTGGAATATTAAAAGGATTACGATTTTACTGGGAATATAGTTTATTTTTACTAATAACGTCTTTAGTGGGATTAGTAATAAGTTTAAAGAAAGATAAAATATGGTCCATTTACTTATTAACATTATTCATAATTCCTTTTATTTTTTTATCCGGTACATCTTTATTAGAAAAACATTTTGTATTTGCAGTACCAATCCTTTGTATATTTTCATCATTAAGTATAGATAAAATATCAAAATTCAGTAAAAATAATTCTAAATATATAATTATTATCTTAATTTTAATATTTTTAGTTATATCTACAATAAATTTATATCCAAGACTCATTGGAAAGAACCTAATTCAAAAAACAATAGAGTATAAAGAAAGAAATATAGAAGAAAATTCATTAGTTATAGTAGATTCCAGAATTTATAATGGAAGGATAGCATTCATATTTAATGACCGGCACTATCTGGAGACAAATTATTTAAGTCAATTATTATTACAATTAACTCAACCTTCAAATGAAAAAATAAAAACATACTTTATAGAGTGTGTAACTGATGATTGCGGGTGGGGGACTATAAACAATCAACCAGAATTAAACCAATCAACAGAAAATATAGTATCAAACTTCAAAAAAGTTTCAAATCTAAAAGCAACGATATATAGTAATAAAGAACCATATTTTAATATATATGAAACAGAATTCCCATATATACAAGGAATGTTAGAACCTATCAAGAATACCCATAATTTCTTCTTTTATCCAGTAAACTACAAACCAAAAGAACAGATAATTTTAAGGTATGAAGCAAAAAACTCAATTCATAAATTAATGAATATTTTAGCTCATATAATTCTGTACATTGAGATTATAATAGCCTTATTCTCAATAATCTTAATAATAAAGATACTATTTGAGGATTATAAAGATGAGGCTAAAAAAATATAAAAATTTTATTTGGATAATTAAAAAGGCAAGATAAAAGATTTATATGTCTTACTAAAATATATACTTAAATGAAAAAATGGAATCCTATAATAAGAACTCCAGATTTTTACAGATATCCAAATATAACAAGCAATATCTACCTTCATTTCTCTACATTATCTGAAGATATACAAAAATATGCAAAATACGCTAAAGGAACTTTATTGGATATAGGCGCTGGTTTAGCCCCGTACAAACCTTTTTTTAAAAATGTTAAGAAATATGTAAAAATGGATAATTTTGAATATCCTGGAGCAAAACCAGATATAATAGGAAATGCTTTGGATATTCCACTAAAAAATAATTCTGTTGATTCTGTTTTTAGCAGCCAAGTCTTGGAGCATGTTCCAAATCCAAAAAAGATGGTTGATGAAGTTTACAGAGTGTTAAAAAGAGATGGAGTCTGCATTCTTACTACCCACATGGCCCAAGTTCTGCATGGAGAACCTCATGATTATTTTAGGTTTACAGAATACGGATTAAAAGAACTATTTAAGAATTTTAAATATGTAGAAATAAAGCCAAATGGTGGAGCTCTGTTAGCAATATTTCAATTTTTCATATTTGCAATAGATGAAAAATTCCCCATAATATCAAAACCGTTAGTGATTTTCCTAAATTTAATGATAAAACAATTGGATAAAATATTTTTTGACAAAAGATTTACAATAAATTATTTGGTATATGCTATAAAATGATTAATTATAGAAAAGTTTATTAAATATTACCAGAAAATAGTTATATGTTATTTCACAAGAAAAATAAAGAAGATAAAATTTGGAAACCTGTTAGGACTATTGGACATATATTTGCATATTTTATTTTTACAACTATTTTATATATTATACTTAAATTATTAAAAGAAATTCCTTCAGATTGGGGATATTTCCATATAATGACAATTACTTTAATCATATCTGCTATAGTAATTATATTAAAAAGGATATTAAGATGAAGAAATTAAAACAATTTTTTAATGAATTTAAAGAAGGAATGAAGGATTTTGGCAGTGGTATAAGCATGATTGTTAATTCTATTTTATTGATCATTGTCTATTTAATAGGTGTTGGAATTACATCCTTAATTGCTAAGATATTCAATAAAAGATTTTTACAGACAAAATTTTCCAGAAAAGAAACTTATTGGGAAGACTTGAATTTAAAGAAGAAAAATAAGGAGGATTATTATAAACAATTTTAAGATGTATATCTTAGGGGTAGGTTGCTATTACCATGACTCATCTGCGGCATTATTAAAAGATGGAATAATAGTCGCAGCCGTTCAGGAGGAGAGGTTTACCAGAAAAAAACATGATACTTCATTTCCCATCAACTCTATTAATTATTGTCTTAAAAGTCAAAAAATAACTATTAATAATATAGATTATATTGGTTTTTATGAAAAACCATTCTTAAAATTTGAGAGGGTTTTATCTCAGCATTTACATATATTTCCTTTAAGTTTTAAAACATTCTTAAGTTCTATGCCTTCCTGGATAAATGAGAAATTAAGGATTATAAGAAAAATAAGAAAAGAGTTGAAATATAAAAAGGACATTTTCTTTGTTGAACATCATTTAGGTCATGCTGCTGGCTCATTTTTTATAAGTCCTTTCAAAAAAGCTGCAATATTAACTATAGATGGAGTTGGGGAATGGACAACCACCGCCTATGGAATAGGAGAAAATAATAATATTAACTTGATAAAAGAGATTAAATTCCCAAGCTCTATAGGTTTGCTTTATTCAACTATAACAGCATATCTTGGTTTTAGCGTGAATAATTCTGAGTATAAAGTAATGGGATTAAGTCCTTATGGAGATATGAACAAGGATACAAATCCATATTATAAAAAATTAAAGAAAGTTATTGATATAAAGGAAGATGGAAGTTTCAGGATGGATATGAATTATTTTATCTATCACTATGCAGACAGAATGCCCTCAAAAATATTATGTAAGTTATTAAATGGTCCAATAAGAAGACCTGACGAAGAAATAACAAAAAGGCATAAAGATATAGCTGCAGCATTACAATTAATAACTGAAGAAATTATTACAAAAATTTTAAATTATTTATATAAAGTAACAAAATGTAACAATCTTATTTTAGCTGGGGGTGTTGCCTTGAATAGTGTATATAATGGTAGAATATTAAGAAATACAAAATTCAAAAGAATATGGATTCAACCTGACCCAGGAGATGGTGGAACAAGCATAGGGGTTGCTTCTTATATTTACCATAGTATTTTAGGAAAAAAAAGAAATTTTGTTCTAAAAGATGCTTATCTAGGACCAGAATACCCAAGTAAAGAAATAAAGGATTTCCTATATAAAAATAAAATAAAATACACTATACTAAAAAATGATAAAGAATTACTAAAAAAAACTGCAAAATTGATTTATGAAAATAATGTTGTTGGGTGGTTTCAAGGAAGAATGGAATGGGGACCTAGAGCCTTGGGGTCAAGGAGTATCTTATCAAATCCCTGTAATCCTAAAATGAAGGAAATCTTAAATCTAAAAGTTAAGCATAGGGAAAAATTCAGGCCTTTTGCTCCAGTTGTTTGTGAGGATGACGCATTAAGATATTTTGATTGTGATACTCCAATTCCAGAATCTACTGATTTTATGTTAATGGTTTACCCAATCAAAAAAAAATGGCACAACAAAATACCTGCTGTAACTCATGTTGATGGAAGTGGAAGATTGCAAACAATAAGAAAATACCAAAATCAACTTTATTATAATCTAATAAAAGAATTTGGTAAATTATCAGGAATACCCATATTGATTAACACATCATTCAACATAAGGGGTGAACCAATAGTCTGCAACCCCCATGATGCTTATAAATGTATGATGGGAACAGGAATAGATTATTTGGTTATAGATAAATTTTTAATAAAAAGAGATGATAATCCAAATCATATGTGGGATAGCGAGAAATATGCTAAAGATTAAAAAATTAGGGATTAATATATTTATCTCATTAATTACAATAATAATCGTCTTTTTAATTATAGAATTATTTTTAAGAGTATTTTATCCGCAACCATTAAATCCAGAATTTTATCCAACAGATACATTGAAATCATTTGCTGAATATGATAAAATTTTAGGATGGGGATTAAGATCTAATGCAGAAGGATATCTTTTTTCTAATGAGTATAAAATCCTTGTCAAGAATAATGAACAGGGATTGAGAATGGATAGAAACATTTCTTTAGAAAAATCAAAATATAGGATAGCATTTATGGGTGACTCTTTTATATTTGGACATGGGGTGAACACAAAAGAAAGAGTGAGTGAATTAATTGAAAGAGAATTAAGTAATCTTGAAGTTATAAATTTTGGAGTAAGTGGTTATGGAACAGACCAATATTACCTACAACTTCAAAACAATGTATTGAATTTTAAACCAGATATGGTAATAATAGCATTCTATGTAAATGATTTGGAAGATGTGGGAGAAAATATAAGATATAATTACCCAAAACCATTATTTAGATTAAATGAAAATGATTCATTGGAACTTACAAATATTCCAGTTCCACTGATAAAACCAAAAGAAAATAGGTACCCTTGGTTAACAAAGATTAATTTATATCTTAGCCATAAATCACATACATTTGTATTTTTTAAACCATTATTAAAAAAATTATATGACTCAATAAATTCTCAAAAAGATAATGAAATAAAGATGTATGGATTCTCAGATATTTCTCTCATAAAAATAAATTATTCGCAAGAATACAAAGGATTTAAAGAATTGAATGATAAATTATATTGCGAGATATCAAATCTTTTAAAACAAAGAAATATTCCACTTATAGTAGTTAACATCCCAGCAAAAAGTTATATCTTACCAGAATTATTAAATAAAAGATTAAAATATCTTAATATTAATGAATCCGAGGTTGATATTAATAAACCTTCAGAGATTTTATATAATTTAAGTAAAAATTGTAATTTTTATTTTATAGATTTATACTCTTATTTCAAAAAATATAAAAACAGAGAAAATTTATACTTTAAATATGATGATCATTGGACTCCAGAAGGTCATCAATATGCTTCAAAAATATTATTAAAAGATTTAAAAGATAAGATTATATGGAAAAAATGGTGAAAAATAAATCATTATTAGGAGAAATTTGGGATTTTTTAAGAGTAAGAAAAGCTTGGTGGTTAGCACCCATAATTATAATGCTTGTTTTAGTGGGAATCTTGATAATATTCAGTCAAAGTAGCGTAGTTTCTCCGTTTATTTATGCTTTATTCTAACAACTATTTTTTTAAACTTTTTCATTATTATATTTAAAA
>DATDVT010000028.1:0-11192 GCA_035289905.1 Candidatus Nanoarchaeia archaeon | reverse complement strand
GAAGGAATATTATTATCTGGATATGATCAAATGGAAGGAAAAATACAAGTAGGTGGTCTTATGAGTTTTAATGTTGGTACTAATTTGAATACCTATGGAGAAGAATTAAGTACTTTAAAGGTTAGTCCTGACGCTGATTATATTAAGATTTGTTTGCCTAGTTATGATGCTTGCTTTTCTGTTGAGAATACTTGTAAAGATAACCCAGACCCTAATTGTAAAGATGATTGGAATAGCCAAAGTGTTATAGTTTCTAAACTTTGTCCTGATGACTATGCTCAAAAAATGGAATTAGGAGACGAAAATACAGGATATTCATACGGATGTACCCAAGAAGTAACATACATTCGTGATTAATTTTCTATTGCATAAAGTATTGAAATAACTCGTGCCGATTCAACACCACAAGTATCTTTAGCATAGAATTCAATTCTGTGAGTTCCTAGTTCAAAAAATCTATCCCAATCTGTGCCTTCACACTCAAAGTCTTCTGCTGTAAACCAATATTCATCATCTAGATATGTATCATAATAACAGATATCTAAATTTCCATCAGGATCTTCTGCTCCATCTATAATATATCCGACTCGATCTTCATCTAAGGTTATAGTACTTCCACTAGGCGGTTCAGTTCTAGCATAAATAGTTGGTGGATGATTATTAACACAAGGATCTGTATCTTCTCTAGAGTTATCTAACAAATCTTCTAGATTAATTTCTTCACTTAAATCTTCAGCAGGTATTAAAACATAATCTTCTTCAGCATCATTTCCTAATTCAGAATGTATATCATATAAATCATCTAAAGGAATATCAATAGAACTATCTTCATCTAAAATATAACCTAAATCACCTCTATAAAAATCTGAACCATCAATTGGAATGTAAACATCTGGTTCATATACATCAGCTCTAACACCTACTTTTATGTCTGTTAATTCCAAACCTGCATCTTCAAGAATATTTTCTAAATCAGGAAGAAAGATATCATATTTTGTAGTTAAATCTGATTGATTATTAAAATTAGATTTATTATCACAACTATAAAGAACAGTAAGTAATGCTCCAGTTGCTAATAAATATCTACCAGTTTGTTTTATTGAATTATATACTGTCATTACTAACCAGTAAGATATTTAGTATTTAAGAGTTTTGGTTTATTTAAAATGAACATATTGTAGTGTTTTTAGTTTGATAATTTAAGATAGATTTTTATATTTTTTGTTTTTCTAATGATTGTGTTACAGGAAATTAGTGATCAGTTAGCAGAACTTCTTTTTAAATTTTCTTTTGAGAAGCAAATAAGTATAAATTTTACTGAAGTTTTTGGTTTAGTATCTTGTTTTTTGGAGAAAAATGATAGATATTGAGGATATAAGTACTAGGTTAAGATTAGAAATAGATTTGAGGAATAATGATCGGAGATTTGCACATTTAATTAAAGGAAATACGATTAGAGTTCCTTTTATGCCTACAGATGTTTGGCCCATTAGGTTTGATGACTTACATCAATGGGTTGTTTACTACAATGTTCCAGAGCATCTTTCTACTCTAACAATCTCTCTTGAGCATTATAGGGATTATTCTATCTTTTGTAGAGAAAATCCTAGTTTAGTTTCATCTATAGATAGAAAACAACAAGATATTTTTCTGTTTTCTGCTTTTAATAAAGAAGAGGTATATTTATCATTAAATTCTGTTTTAGAACGATTTAAGGAAATAATGGATTATTATAGAAAGGATTAAAAGCTGCTTTTTGTTTTGTTACAGTTAGGACAATTTTTAGGATATTCTTTTTCTTCATTATAGAAATATCTGAATCTGCAATATTTGCAATAGGTATTTGTTTTTTTGTTCAATAATTTTTCTGTAATTGGTTGTGTTATTTTTTCTTTTTGTGAAATAAATTGATTAATTCTTTCTTTTTGTTTGGGGATTATATCTAGACAGTATACACAACCAATTCTATTGTTCATTGGTTCAAAGATTAAATCTGATGGGTGAACTGCTCTATTACAAGTTCTGCATTTTGAGTATAATGCTTTATCCATATTTTTTATTGGTTTGAGGAAGTATTTATTGTTTTTGTAATATTAAATAGAAACAACAAATAATTTGTGAGGTTATCCAAGCAATAGCGATTCCTATCAAGCCTTTGTTTATAAGTAGGATTGTTAATGTTATAGATGTTATAGCTATTATTAAATTGGAGATGATTAATTGTTTATTTTTATGTTTTATACTTAATGATGCGTTTTTTATTGTGTTATAGCTATAAAAAAGAGTGGATATTGAAATAAGTTGTAGAAATAATGTGGCTTTAGCATATTCTGGTTTGAAGAAGATTAAAAGATATTTTGAAATTATTATTGTAAAAACTACTGAAGGGATGGTTAGGAGGTATGTAAATTTTAATGATTTTTTTATGTTAGATTTATCATTATGTGAATTTTCTGCTAAGAATGATTGCGAAACAGCTATTGGAATAAAGAATAAAATATTTCCAATCATCCAAGGAATATAGAATAAAGCAGTAGTTTCAGGATTGATTAGGTTAGTTATAATTAATGGAGTAACATAGCCAAATGAAGTATTAAATACACTTGATAGATGATTCGAAAGGCTAAATTTTAATGTGTTTTTTATTATTTCTTTATTTAACTTAAACTTTGGTTTATATTTGATTATTAATAGGGTAAAGGTCAATGAGAGAAGAGTTGCAATATTCAAGGAGTTAAAGATACCATATGCACCTAAAGTTACAAAAGTAAATGGTAGGATTAATTTTGTTATGCTGAATATAAGATTCTTTACTAAAACTAGCTTTGATTTTTTTTGTGCTATGAAAATAGAGTTTGTCGTTGAAAATAAGGTCCATATTGAACTTGATAGGATAAAAATTATTTTTTGAGAGGGGGTAATGCTTAATTTAGGGGAGAATATTGATATTCCTAGGATAAAAATCGTTCCTACAATCAAAGAGAAAATAGTGTTTAGAATTATAGAATTATTAATTAGTTCATCCTTTTTTTCTATTTTAGAATAGAATCTAATAATTGAAGTAGAGAATCCTAGGCTGGCTAATAGGCCTATTATTGATTGTGCTGAAATTAAAGTCGTAGCAATACCTACTTGTTCCATTGTGAATAATTTAGTAGTTATATTCCAAAATATAAATCCAAATAGTGAGATTAGAATCGAGTTTATTATTAGATATAGTGAATTTTTGTATAAACTGTCTTTAATTATTTTTTTTAGCATATATTTTTTTAATTAGGAAAACTTATATATTTTTTCTTATTTTATAGTGGTAATGAACCAAAAGACATATTATTTAATTACTTGTAGTTTGTTATTTATTATAGTTTTAGCTATTGTAATTGTTTTGAACGTTAGGGCTACAGATTCCTTTACAGAGTTATTTTTTGAGGATCCAAATAATTTGCCCAATACAGTTAAAATTGGTCAAAAATATGGATTTGTGTTTAATGTATACAATTTAGAGAATAATGAAAAAAGATATCAGTATTTAGTAACCTTTAATTATAATAACAAAGAACAAGAGCTTGATAGAGGTAGTTTTGTTTTAAAACATAATGAATCTATGATGATACAAAATGTGATTAGTATAGAAGAAAAATTTAAAGATGGGATGGTTAAGGTTATTTTACTAGATGAGGATCAAGAGATTCATTTTTTTGTTAAACAGGAGGGCTAAAAATGTTGTTTTTTAATATTTTACATGCGATTGTTGGAATTATATTTTCTCTATTTATTCCAGGTTATTTATTAACTTTAATTTTATTTGATAAATTAGATATTATTGAAAGGATTGGTTTAACTATTGGTTTAAGCATGTGTGTTGATGTTTTAATTGGTTTACTTTTAGGTGGAAGTAAAACTATGATGGATTTGACTGGGGGAATAACCGCTGTAAATCTATGGATATTTATAGGATCTTTAAGTCTAATTTTATTTATTGGTGTTTTGTTTAAGAATAAATTTAATTGGAGGAGTTTGATATTAAGATAATTTTGTTGCAATGTTTTTCAATAGGACATTTATTACATCGTGGGTTGATTGATTTGCATATTTTTTGTCCAAAGGGAACAAGAATGGTATTGAATTCTATCCAATATTTTTTAGGAAGTTTTTTTCTCAATGCTATTTCTGTTTCAAATGGAGTTTTTGTTTTAATATAGCCTAACCTATTTGTAATTTTATATACGTGGGTATCTACACAAATTGCAGGTTTTTTGAATCCAATTGCGACAACAAGATTCGCAGTTTTTCTTCCAACACCAGGTAGTTCTGTAAGTTGTTCTACTGTTTCTGGAATTTTGTTATTGAAATTTTCTTTTAGTACTTTTGGGAGTTGTTTAAGATGTTTTGCTTTTGTTTTATAAAATCCTACTGGATAGATTAAATGTTGAAGTTCTTCTTCTTCTATATTTTTTAGGTCTTCTATGCTTTGTATTTTTGTGAATAATTCTTTGGCTGCTTTTGCTGTTATTTTATCTTTTGTTCTTGCAGAAAGAATTGTTGTGAGTAGTATTTTTAAGGGATCTTGTATTTCAATCTTTTTGTGGGTCTGTAGTTTTAAAATATTGCATATTATGTTAATATTAATTTTTTTCATGTATTTAAGAAGAGGATATCTTTATTAATATTTTTTATATTGTTAGAAATATGAAACTGGTTGTTTTCTTGCTATTCTTTTTAGCTGCTTGTTCTGATAGACCATTTACTTAAAATGAAATTACTGAGAGATGTATTTATCTTTGTGATCCGATGTTGAAACGGGATTTAATTGCTGTTTAGCTAATCCTTTATATATTTTACAGATGGTAGCTGGGTTTATGATGTTGTTCATTATCCTAGAGAAGAATCATTTATGGATAGGAGGGCAAAACATTTTGTTAAGATGAGTTTAGATTGGGAATTAATTAGGGTTGTTTGATTGCATTGGACATATGTACGTAATGTTTATATATTCTGTTATGGTTGGTTTTGTATTTATGAGAGAATATGAGTCTGCTTCGTCAATAAATACCTTTAGACAATGTCCTAGAAAGTATTATTATCATTATATTCTTGGTCTGCCAATAAAAAATACAATTTATACCTTAAGAGGAAATATTATTCATTTAGTTTTACAGGATTTTTTTGGTGTTGAATTAGAGGATATAACTGATTATGAGGGAAAGTTTAGGGAAATAGTAATTAATTTATTTAATTATCATTGGATTGATAATCTTCAAGAATTAAAAGATTTGGGTTTAGAAAATGGAGAGATAAAGGATTTTTATAATCAGTCTTTAATGATGTTAGATAATTTTGCTAGAAATTTTTCTAAAAAAATTTTAAAGGAATTAGAGAATGGTTTGAGTTTAAAACAAGCTTTTGAGAAAATAAAACCACAAACAGAAATGTATTATATTTCTGAAGATTATAAGATTCAAGGGTATATAGATGCAATTCATAATATATCGGGAGATATTATTTTAATTGATTATAAGACCTCAAAAAAGACTGAAATAACAAGGGAATATGAATTACAATTAGCTTTATATGCTTTAATGTATCAAGAGAAACATGGAGTTTTACCAACTAAAGTTGGAATAAATTTTTTAATTAGCGGAGAGGAATATTTAATAGATGTCAATAATGAATTGCTTTTAAAGGCTAAAATGGCTTGTGAAGAGATACATACATGCACTTTGAGTTATAATATAAAAGATTATTCAAGAAATATAACTAAATTATGTGATTGGGGTAGTGGGAAGTGTGAGTTCTATAATCGTTGTTTTAATCAGAAGGTATTAGTAAACTTTAAATAATTTTTTATTACGAGTAAGTTATGAATAATTGGGATAATTTAGTTAGTTCAACTGGAAAGATAAAAATTGAGGATTACTTTAACAATTTAAATGTTGAATGCAGAGGTTCAATTCTTAATTTTATGAATGGTATTCGGGCTTTTTTGGATTATTTTAATCATAAAAGCATACTTTATCATTTAAAAATTATTCATGATAATACTTCTAGAAGAGCTATTGTTTTAGGAAGATTAGATAACCCATTTTTTAAATTGTCTTTAGAGGAAAATGCACTCTTTTATAGATTATACTTGGGTGATGATTCTTCTTTAGAAAACCTTTGTTTTTTACAAAGAGGAGTTAATATATTTTCAAGAGATAGAGGATTTAATCTTTATGTTTTTAATATAAATAATCCATTATTAGATTCTTTAGTTCCTAGAGTGGATGTTTTTAATGCAAATGAAAATTGTGAACTTAGAGTGAGATTTACAGACCCAATAGATGATTCTAAATTTTATATTGAAGGAAATTTATACTTAGGTTATTATAATCATCAAAAGATAGAGGAGAATATAGAGGCTTTGTTTTAGATCTTAGATCTATAATCTTGAATTGCTTTTTTTAATCCATCTACTGCTAATATTGAACAATGCATTTTTATTGGTGGAAGTCCACCTAATTCTTTAGCTATTTGTTCCTTTGTAACTTTTTCTGCTTCTTCTAATGTTTTGCCTTTTACTATCTTAGTTAGCATTGATGAGGTTGCTACAGCAGCTACACACCCAAATGTTTCTACTTTTATATCTGTTAGTATATTATTTTTTACTTTAATATAAACATAAAGCATATCTCCACAGGTGGGGTTTCCAATCTCTCCTTTTCCATCTGCATTTTCTAATCTACCAAGATTTGATGGATTTCTGAATTCTTCAATAACTTTATCTGTATACATTTTATTCACCTTTTAATGGACTTATTTTTCTTAATTTTTCTACTACAGTTTTAATTTTTTCTATAGTATGTTCTAATTCATCTTTAGTTGTATATTTTGAGAGGGTAAACCGTATTGTTCCATGAATTTCTTTTGGATTTAAATTCATAGCTTTTAAAACATGTGATGGTTCTAATGATTTTGATGAGCAAGCAGATCCTGTTGATACAGCAATATCTTCTAAGCTTAGTAGGGTTAAGATTGCTTCTCCTTCAACATATTTAAAAGAAATGTTTATGTTATTACATAACCTTTCTTTTGGACCATTTAATTTTGTATCTTTAATTTTTAATAATTCATTAATAAAATAATCTCTTAGTTTTTCCATTTGTTTAATTTCTTTTTCTGTTATTAATTCCGAAGCTTTTGCAAAACCTACAATTCCTGGTATATTTTCTGTACCGGCTCTAAAATTTCTTTCTTGGGAACCTCCATTAATTAATGGTTTTAATCTAATTCCCTTTTTTATAAATAAAGCTCCAATACCTTTTGGACCATGAATTTTATGAGCAGATATGGAAATTAAATCTGCATCTTCTGAAGAAATTGGAAGTTTAGTGAATGACTGAACTGCATCAGTATGGAATATAATATTTTTTTCTTTACAAAATCCATATATTTTTTTAATGTTCTGGATTACTCCAATTTCGTTATTAGCATGCATTATTGATACTAGTTTTGTATTTTCTTTAAATGAAGATATTAATTCATTAAAATTAATATACCCCTCTGAATCAATATTTAAATAGGTTGTTTCTATTCCTTCTTTTTCTAATTCTTTAATTGTATTAAGAACAGAAGGATGTTCTGTTTTTATAGTTATAATATGATCTTTTTTATTTATTATTCCTTTTATTGCTAAATTATTTGACTCTGAGCCACCAGATGTAAATATTATTTCTTCTGGTTTTGCATTTAATTTTGAAGCTATTATTGTTCTTGATTCATTTAGACTATTATATGCATCTATACCAAAAGAATGTAATGATGAAGCATTTCCATATTTTTCTTTAAAAAAAGGAAGCATGGTTTCTATAACTCTTTCGTCTACTTTTGTAGTTGCACCATTATCTAGATAAACTTTCATAAAAAAATTTAAGAATTATTTTATTTAAGGCTTTTGATTTAAGGCTCTGGTGCAATCCTCTAAATAAGCAATAAAAGTAACATGGAGTTCTCTCTATGTTATAAACTATTAGTTTGCTTATTAATTCAATTTTTTGAGTTTTGAGTGATTTATTTCTTAATATTGAACCATACTATTTTAAATAAAGAATTTACTTTTATATTACATTACAAGGAGGAAAAATGAAATTAAAAATAATTTTCATAAGTCTGATTTTTATTGTATCATTCTTTTTAGTTGGTTGTGAAAAATCAAGTCATATTTCGCCAACTGTTGAATTATGTGCTTGGATAATTGAAGATAAAAATATAAACAATAATTTATATGGTTTTCTATCCTCTGATAATTCTCCATTTATAAGTGGTGATGGAAAAGAATTAGTGAACCATTATATTTTATTTTATTCTCCTTGCGAAAATAAAAAAGTAATCCATTTTGATATAACACGTGAAGAATACAAATCAAAAATAAAAGAATTATATCCTGAATTTTTTACTGAAATGTTAAATCCTGACAAAGAAGAAAGAACAGAAATAATGAAACCTCCAATGAAAAATGGAAGTCTTTGGAAAACGTGGAATAAAGATATTATAAATGAATTAGGCCTAAATGTTATTGATGATTTAACAGTATACAAGTGTTATCCAACTGAAGAATCAATGATTAAAAGGGAAATTTCTTCCCCACCTAGAGAAGAAGTCCTTATTGAATTAATAAATGAAAATAGATTAGAAACAAAATGTGAAAAAGAGCAATTCCTTTAAATTTTATACTTCGTTTGTATTCCAATTCTTTTGGAGAATCTTATACTGCAGAAGGCAATATGTATATAGAATTTAGGGCTGAAGATGTTATCTCTATTGAGTCTAATTACGCTCATGATGGTACGGATACAACGTTTAAGTGTAAAGATTATTTTGACTTAAAGAAACAAGAATGGGTAATAACTGAGTGGGAAGCTAAAGAAAGAGAATCTGTAAGTTCTGAAGAATGGAGATTAATTGAGAATAAACCAGAATTTTGTTGGGAATCCATTATAAGCTCTACTGAACTTTTACAATTTATAAGTAGAGTAGAATTAAATAAAATATATGACTCTTCAAAAAAATGTGATGAAAATTTCAATTGTGAAATTATTTTTTAAGAATTTTATTTGATCGTTATACTCTGATGCTCTGCATCGGTGGGAGCTTCACTTAATAAAATTTTTTTATAAATTTTTATAACCGAAAAGTAAAGGCCCTTGGCTCGTTCCTTGCCAAAGAGTTTCTTCTTCTCTTCTTTTTATTAAGTTATACAATACCAATTTATTTTCTAAATAAGGATATGGTGTTATAATTTCTCCTTCCCTACGTAATCCTAAGAATTTCATTTTATTAAGTAAAACGTAATTTCCATCAGGTGAAAAGGCCATATTTGGTCCAATTAAACAAAATGCATCTTGATCAGAATCAGTTACATATGAAAACGGTTGTCCGTTTTCAAAATCATAAAAGATTACATGTACTCGTTCCTTATACCTATTGTTTTCATCATAAACATTACACAAATTACTTTCTTGAAATGGACCATAAACAAAGAATCTTCCGTTTGGTGAAATTCTATTTCCAATAAGTTCATAAGGAGCTTCTTCACCAAAAAATTTACATACTGGAATTATACTATCTGTTTCAACATCATAAACAATTGTACTTGAAACCCCCCCTCCTGGTTCTTGTATTCCTCCTAATTTCCCACTCAATCTCATTGCTATCTTTAATGGATTTTCTGAAAATCCAATTGATTCTATATCCTCTAATCTACCAATGATATCTTGTTCCGTTGGAATCGAAAATTGATTTTGGAATATATTATAATTAAATAAAGGAATTCCCACATTATTTAACCGGCTTCCATCTACTAAAATTCTTTCTAAACTTAAATCTGTACTCCTCCATAATCCTAAATCATCACATATTCGACTGTCAAATGAATCTGCCCATCTTTTCGCAGCTATTAAGAATGGTTGTTCATTCTGTAAATAAAATATCGTTGAAAAATAGTTAAAAAAGATATTATTTACATCTTGTCCAACTTCTCCACTTTCGAAGGAATTAATTTGTGATCCATCTAATGTAGAGAAGATTCGTGCATGAGTTGTGTCTGCTGAATCTTGTATACCTAAAAATAGATATTTACCTTCAGAAGATATAAATGATTTAATAGGATTTATAGAATCGTTGAATTGTATTATTTCTTTAATCTCTCCGGTCTGTGGATCGAATATCCTTGTTTTAAAAGGGGCTAGTCTTTGAATGATAGTCATTTCTTTACCTGAATAATCAGATTCTGGATTAATTGAATGCATAGTTGTTGCCCCATTTCTTGCAATATCTTTAAAATAAACATATTCATCTGGAATTAACAATTCTGTTGAAGACATTTCATCTAAAATTACACCACTATATTTCCACCCCAAACACTTTTGCCAGAATAACATTTGTAAAAAAGAATATCTGCATGCGTTGTCACCTATTTCTAGAATTTCACCTCTTAAAACTTCTTCATTAAATAAACCCTCAGAAGGTATAAAAAGTATAATTTTTTTTAAGGATTCTGTTATAATATCCTCCTCTATTCTATGGCTTCCGTAAAGATCATTATTATAAATAGAGTCATCAGAAGAATCCCTATTTTGTTCTCCTTTTAAATCACTTTCAGGAATTAAATGATTATCTTCTAAAAGGGTTTTTTCTAAGTCTTTTGGTACTGCACTATCTGGTACTGCACTATCTGGTACTGCACTATCATCCACAGAATGAATTACGATTCTTCGATCATTTGTTAATACTTGATGTCTATCATCAATATAATTGTCAAAAATACCTATATCCTTACTACTATCATTTAAATCACTTTCAGGAATTAAATGATTATCATCGCAACCAATTTGTTGTCCAATTAAACAAGTCCTACTTAATAATTTTAAAAAAGCCCTTCTTGTTAACATAGTAAATATATAAATAACCAAAAGTATATTAATCTAATTATTAATATTTATTGAGCATTTTGTGTAGAAAGTCTTTAGTCTGTGTAAGAAGTGCTTAAAAGTTATTAGTTTTTACACAAAGCCGGTTATATCCTTAAATTTTTAATTTTTTTTAAGTTTATAACCTTTAAATTTGATTTGTTCTTAAGTCTAGAAAAAAACATATTAATGTTATTTTTCGGTTAAATACGCTCTAAAATAAGATTAAATTTATATTATAGTTTT
>DATDVT010000027.1:0-3678 GCA_035289905.1 Candidatus Nanoarchaeia archaeon | reverse complement strand
GGGTTTGCAAGCATCGTGGATTTAATAACTACTATTATTTTCTTTTTGGTAATTTATGGAATAAATGGTGTATGGGTTTGGATATTTGTTTTGTGGCTATTGCAAAAAGGGTTTATTAGCTTGTTAGGGTAATTACTTTTTAATATGGGGATAAAGCATATATAAAAAGAAAAATATAACTGCTAATGACAAGGAATAGAAAAAAGCAGAAATGCCTCCAAAATTATTTAATAACAATGCTGTAATAAAAATAAACAATATAGATATTGCAAAAAGAAGTTTTGAATAGATAAATGTTTTATAGCCGTCTAATAATGGAAGAGGCAATATATTTAATACAGCTATCCAAATATTCATTGTTACTGGAGAAACTGATAAAATTGTTATGTTTAATATTTTGAAGATTACAGCTAATAAGATTGAAAACACTGGGCCTAAAACTGCAATTTTGGCAAGCTCCCATTCAGAAATACGTGGAAATTTTTTACCTATTCTTCTATGTTTATCTTCTTTTACATTATAATCACTTATAGTTGTTAAGTATAAAGCACCATTTGAAAATATTGTTACTAAAATAGGCATTATTAAACCTGCTTTGAAAGAATTTTTTAAATAGGATTTTGTAGCTAAGTAATATCTGCGAAGACCAATCAAGCGCAAGCTTAATTTACAACCGAGCAAATAGGCTGCAAATAAATGCCCAAATTCATGAATAAATATAGAGATAAAAGAAAAAATATAAATCAATATAAAATTAATCAGCCAATTATTAAAGATAAAGGTTTCAGACTTGTCATTGTAGCCAAAAACAACTGATAAAATTAAAGCGAAGAAAAATATTTTCTTTAAGTTATCCTTGTTTACTATTGTCATTTAGATTCCTCTTTTTTTATCAAATTTATAACTTCCTTTTCGTGGCCTGCACCAATAACTGCAATCACCTTATTATAGCTGTTAATTAGGTTATATAAATTTTTTGCAAGGACATAATTACGCTCTTCTATTAAGGTAAGATATACGGAGGGGTAACTTTTCTTTAATTTCTTTGTTAAATTTTCAATAACTTTCTGAGAGGGGACTTTGGTTATGTCAAAGGGTATTTTTCTCTTTTTGAAGAAAGCAAAGAATATTTCTTTTATAAACCTGAATTTTTCTCTCCAGGTAACTCTTTTTGACAATCTTTTTAATGTTATTCTGATGTCCTGGTCTATTAAGGCAATTTTAATATTATTTTCTTTTGCTATTTTAATGGCTTCTTTCATTTCATCTCCGGGCTTTGTGTGGACTAATTTACCTAATTTTTTTTCTATCCATGCACCTGCAAGGTTAAGAAGAAAACCTTTAATTCCAATTCTGAAGATGTCATGAAGATTTAATTTTGATTTTTTATTTGACATTAAGGATTTAACTCTTAAATGATCTAGTTCTAAGGCAACTATATCGGGGGATTCTTTTAATATTGTTTCTTTAACGTCTCGGATAGAGTCTGGTGAAATATGTGATGTGCCTATAATTACTAGATTTTTATATTGAATCATTAGCAAGGAAACCTTTAAATAGTTTAAATATGTTGTTATTAATTACTCGTCGGAGGTGGGTATAATGGTTTTAAAGATAAAAAAGATATCAGATGCGTATGAAATGAAGGTTTTTACTGAAACAGGGGATTATTTTGGAGATATAGATGATGCTGTTTTGACTTTAAATAAGGTTTTTGGATGGAAGGTAAAGGCAACTAAAAACTCATTTTTGGATAAGATTTTGGGTGGTGCCAAGGGTGTAATTGTGCCTCATCAATTTGTAAGGGCTATGGGTGATATTGTATTAATAAGCAAGGCTGCAATACCAACTTATGAAGAGAAAGAAGATCAGGTTCAGGAATAAATATTACAAAAGGGGTGAATGAAATAAATGGTAACGCCTTTAGAAGAGGCAATTGGCTTTTTGGATAGGTTTGGATTTTTTAGAGTTATATTACCATTTTTACTAGTCTTTACAGTAGTTTATGCTTTGCTTGAGAAGACTAAAATTTTTGGAACACAGAAACATGGAGATAAAGAGCTTCCAAGAAAAAATATGAATGCTATGGTGGCTTTTGTTATTGGTTTATTAGTGGTGTCTGCAAGAGATGTGGTAACTGCTTTACAAACATCTTTACCTAATGTTGTAATGCTGATAATTGTTATTTTAGCTGTTTTAATTGGAATTGGAATGTTATGGTCTGGTGAAAAAGAATTTAGCTTATTTGAAAAACTACCTAAATTATCTTATGTTTTGATTGCTGTAATTTTATTTGTTTTGTTAGGAATATTTCTTGATTCTTTTGGTGTTTTAAATAATGTTTTTGATTTTTTTGGAAGGAATTATGATAGACCTGTTGTTACAAGCATTGGTTTGTTAATTGTAGTTGCTATAATAATGTGGTTGATTATAAGGGAAGGGAAAACTGGGGGAGAGAAATAATGGCTCAACAAACATTTTTATTAGAAGTAGTAAAATCACTTGAGAGTTTAGGATTATATAATGTTATTATACCTTTAATTTTGGTTTTTGTAATTGTATGGGGTGTTCTTGAGAGAATTAAAATATTTGGTGGAAAATCTAAGGCTATTAATCCTTTAATTGCAATAATTTTTGCATTTTTGTTTATAAGAAGTCAGGTATTTGTTGAAATAATAAACCAATTTTTACCTAAAATCGGAATTTATCTGATAATTTTAATGGGATTTATGATTTTAATTGGAATTGTAGGTGGTGGAGCTAAATGGACTAATATTCCTTTTTACATTATTGTAGTGTTATCAATATTAGCTGTGTTTGGAAGTGTGTTTACTTCATTACCGGGATATAGTGGATTAGGGTTAAACTTTTTAGAGGGATTAAGCCAGGCTGATTGGTTTGCATTGATTATATTGGCTGTTTTGTTAATAATCGTAGTGTGGGCTATGTTTACACAAACGGATACTAAAATCGGACCGGGGGCTTTTGGAGCTGGTAAATAAAATGGCATCACCTTTAGATTTGGGTTTTTTGAGTAATTTTAGTAATCTTTTTTTAGCTTTATTTTTATTTGTAGCTGCTTATGCTACTTTAACAAAGACCAAAATATTAGGTGAGAATAAGACTATAAATTTTATAGCTGCAATGATGCTTGCTTTTTTAGTAGTAATTTCTCCTGCTGCAAGTGAGATGATAAAAATATTGACACCTGCTTTTTCCTTTTTTGCTTTTGTATTAATAACCATTGTTGTTTTGTTTATGTTTGTAGGCGTTAAGGCAGATTCAATTACAAATGCTTTTAGAGATCCCGCTGTTTATTGGTTCATAATTGTTGTATTTCTTTTGTTTTTATTATATGCAGCAACTGTTGTTTATGGGGAGCGAATAAGGGGATTAACTGTTACTAGTGAAGAAGGTGTTGATGATAGTGTGGTTGCTTCTGCTGGGAAGGTAGTTTTTCACCCTAAGGTTTTAACTGGCTTGTTGATATTTTCTATTATTGCTTTTGCTATAAGGTATATGGTGACGGAACATAGTTAGTAATATTTTTTTTGGGTTTAGTGCAACGATGCTGAAGGTAAAAATAAACTTACTTTTGTTTTTATATAAAGGAGAACAAATAAAAAATAGTAAATTTATTAAAGCCGTAGAACCAACTTAAAAAATGGTAAATAAATT